>JBHJIX010000033.1:0-25436 GCA_050043025.1 Cohaesibacteraceae bacterium | reverse complement strand
CAAAAACCGACCAACCATCGTAACGCAATGGGCACGATGTGTATGCGAGAAAACCAGGATGGCAGTTCGCTCGACACCTGTTGTCACACGCACGCTACCACGGCGGAGCATCAAGCTCGGGGTTATCAGCCTTGGCTTGGCGTTCTTCTTGTTTTGGGGCGCAGCTGCCGCACTGCTGGTTGATGGTCACCCCTACAGCGCAGCTCAAGGATGCTCGGCCATCGACGAGGCGGGCGATTTCTGGGAATGCGGGCAGGGCCCAGAGCAGGCTTTTGGCGCAACAGCTGTCAACTCGGTGCTGGCTCTGACAATTGCCATGCCGGTTTTCGCGATCGCCGCTTACTTCGATACGTTGTTCTTGCAGATCGCGCTGCCTGGGATTTTGTTCAACGTTCTCGGTCTGCCGGCAGCTATGTTTGTGTTGGTTCGCAGCCTTTTGAACACGCTGCGCTATCTGCGTTATCGCTGAACTGGCCGGCAAAAAAGCCTAACCCCCAGCTCCTGAGCGGCGCCGGGCGATCTTACCACATTCAATGTCGGGATGATCAGCCGTTCAGACGGCTGGTGATAAAGTCAAAATAGGGTCGCATGAACTCCGCATGGCGGATGGCATCTGCCTCTTTGGCAACATACACTGCCTCGCGGGCAACGCCCTTCACCTCGTAGTGGAAGTTCACCAAAGGCACATCAAGGATTTCAGGGCGCAAGTTCTCGAACTGCGGCGAACCCCAGGCAAACATAAAGCTAGCCAGAAGCACAGTTCGAAACACCCGATGACCCCTTTTCTCCAGTCGACGCACAATACGCCGCTTTCTTTTGACGCTACTTGTGTAACAGCGATGTTTAAAGGGCAGTTCAACAGGAAGCTTAAAAGTTGAGGAGTTCTCGAATGGCTGTTTTGCGCAGCGCAGCTGCATCCCCTTTTGTTCGCAAATGTGCGATCGCCAGTCTGGTCCTTGGCCTGGAAGACCAGATCGAATCTGTTCCGGCCGTTACCTCCGATCCGCAAGATCCTTTGCGGCAGCAAAACCCACTCGGCAAAATCCCCACGCTGATCCTTGACGACGGAACAACGCTTTACGATTCACGTGTCATCATGGCCTACCTTGACCATCTAGCAGGCGGTGGGCGCATCTACCCAGCCGAACCGATGGAGAGAATTCATGCCATGCGGCTTGAAGCTCTGGCAGACGGCATCATGGATGCCGCCGTCCTCCAGGTCTACGAGGTACGCTACCGCGAGGAAAAGGAACGCAGCGCAAGCTGGGTTGGTCGCCAGGCCGAACGCGTTTCGACGGCACTTTCGGTTCTGGAAGCCGATCCGCCTGCAATCGGCAATGCACCGACAGTCGGAACGATCGCGATCGCCTGCGCACTTGGCTATCTTGATCTGCGCTTTGAAGGCAGTTGGCGAGAAACCCACCCATCGCTGGTCGCCTGGCTAGATGCGTTCCGCGCCGCCGTTCCCGCCTATGACGCGACTGGGCCAGACGCCGCCTAGGCCCGGCCGGCTGACCGAAAGCCAGCGGCCTTGAGCGAAGAGGCAGGCGCAGACACTTGCCTTTTCGGTTGAGAGGCCACACATGGACGGCAGCCTTGCGGACCTAAGGTCCGCAAGCGATGCCAACTGCCTTGCGCCTCCCACATTTTCTTGTTCTGCGAAAGCTAGCCCTTGCTTGACTATCTTCTTTTGCTGGCAGGCTTGGCCGGGCTTGTCATTGCTGGCGACGCATTGGTGCGCGGTGCTGTTGGCTTGGCGGAACGGTTTGGCATCCCACCTCTCATTATCGGCCTGACGATTGTTGCCTTGGGCACCAGCGCCCCTGAGCTGATGGTATCCATCCAAGCCGCCTTTGAAGGCGTTGCCGACATCGCAGTTGGCAATGTGGTCGGATCAAATGTTGCCAACGTTCTTTTGGTCCTCGGCGTTCCTGCACTCATCATGGCAACGCCATGCAATCAGCCAGGGTTGAAGCGCTCGACTTTCTTCATGCTGGGCGTGTCGGTGCTGTTTGCTGCCTTCGCGTTTTCCGGCCGGCTCGTTCTCTGGCACGGGTTGGTGTTTCTCACACTCCTAGCTGTGTTCCTGTACGGATCTTACGTCGTGGCACGCGACTCCGATGACGGCGAGCCCGATCTTGAAACCATCGATGGCGTGGAAGGTGTTCCTCACAGCTTGTGGGCGGCGCTTGCCTTTTTTGCCGTCGGAGTGGTCGGCCTTCCATTTGCCGCAGATCTCACGGTGGACGCCGCTTCAGGCATTGCACGCGACCTTGGTGTGCCAGAAGTCATCATTGGGCTGACCATCATCGCGATTGGCACATCGCTGCCCGAGCTGGTGACGACCGTTGTCGCCGCCTTCAAACGTCAAGCGGATGTGGGCGTTGGCAACGTTATCGGCTCCAACATCTTCAACATTCTATTTATCCTCGGTGTAACAGCCACAATCACGCCGCTCCCCATCGCGCCACAGATATTGAAGCTGGATATCTGGGTTATGCTGGCATGTTCGGCGATCCTTTTGCCGTTCGTGCTACGCGGCGCAAGCATCGGTAAAAAGACGGGGCTCGTCTTTCTAGCGCTCTACACCATCTACCTGGCTTTCCTGGTGATGCTGGCTGTCCATGGATATCCCCATGGCGGACCGCCTCACCCGCCCCGCTAACGATCGTCCAGACGGGCTAGCGCCCAACCAAAACAGCCCATGACAGCTTTACCCGCCACGCTCATCACCGGCGCTGCGAACCGTATTGGCCGCGCCATGGCAAGCGACCTTGCCAAATCCGGAACACCTATCTGTATTCACGCCAACAGCTCAGGCGCCAGAGCCGAGGCACTGGCCGCCGAACTTCGCAACGAAGGTGGTAATGCCGTTGTCGCGACGGCAGATCTGACATCCGAGGCAGGAATGACAAGCCTACTCTCAAGCGCAAAAGACGCGCTTGGTACCCCCATTGCGTGTCTTGTCAACAATGCCTCGATCTTTGAGAAGGATGAAGCTGGCTCGCTGGAGCCCGAGCTCTTCGCCCGCCATTTTGCGATCCATGCCACCGCCCCTGCCATATTGTCCGATCAGATGGTCAACCTCCTGCCGGAGGATCAGGCGGGTCTCATCATCAACGTTATCGACCAGCGAGTCTGGCGACTGACGCCCAACTTCATCTCCTACACAGCGTCTAAGTCCGCGCTCTGGACGCTGACACAAACACTTGCCCAAGCCTTTGCGGAGATCACCCAAGGGCGTGTGCGAGTGAACGCCATCGGCCCAGGGCCAACGCTTTCAAACGATCGTCAACAGCCAGAAGACTTCCAGAAGCAAATTGCCGGCCTGCCACTTGGTCGTGGCCCAAACCTTGATGCCTTCGCACAGACGATCACCTATCTTTGGAACATGCCCTCCGTTACCGGACAGATGATTGCGCTCGATGGCGGACAGCATCTGGCCTGGAAAACACCAGATATAGACGGCATCCCCGAATAGAAGCTGCTCGCTCTCCAAGTATCAAGCGGCAGGAGAAGCGCAGCGCAGCCAGACCAGCGCTGGTCTCGCCGACGCTTTGCCACCACATTAGCTGCAATGACCGACACCGATTCCCTCAACCCATCTGCCGTCGAGCCGAGCGAGAAGATCGAACAGGCCGATGGCGTTGCGCCGCTTGCCAGCGAGGTCTGGGTGGGGGTCACCACGCCGCAGAGTGGCGCCGAAGAGCCACCGCGATCAGGCTTCGATGTCATCGCGGCCTTTGTCAAAAAGCTGCCCAACACGCCAGGCGTCTATCGAATGCTGAACGACCAGGGCGATGTGCTCTATGTCGGCAAGGCACGCAAACTGAAGGCGCGTGTGACGAGTTACACCCGACCCAACGGCCTAACTGGCCGCATCGTGCGCATGATCTCACAGACGGCGGCAATGGAGTTCATCTCCACGCGCACCGAAACTGAAGCACTGTTGCTTGAGGCCAATCTCATCAAGCGCCTGCGCCCGCGCTTCAACGTGTTGCTGCGCGATGACAAAAGCTTTCCCTACATCCTCATCACCGATGATGAAGACATCCCAAAGCTCATCAAACACCGCGGGACACGGTCACGAAAAGGCAGCTATTTTGGCCCGTTCGCCTCGGCCGGCGCGGTGAACCGAGCCATCAACACGCTCGAAAAAGCGTTCATGCTGGGAACTTGCGGCCAGACTGTGGAGGAAACCGGCGGTCGCCCCTGCCTAAACTATCAGATCAAACGCTGTGCCGGCACTTGCGTGGGCGAGATGGACATCAAGGCCTACCGGGCGCTGGTCGCTGACGCCAAAGCATTTCTGTCAGGGCGATCAAAGGCCGTGAAGGCGAAAATCGCCGAGGATATGGAGAAGGCGGCGGAGGAACTCGATTTTGAGCACGCGGCCACACTGCGCAACCGAATATCAGCCCTGTCGCAGATCCAAAGCCATCAGGGCATCAATCCCCGCAATGTCGAAGAAGCCGATGTCTTCGCGCTCCATACCGAAGGTGGGCGTGCGTGTGTGCAGGTCTTCTTCTTCCGAACTGGTCAGAACTGGGGCAACCACGCCTACTTTCCCTCCGCCGACAGCTCGGTTGAACCGGAAGAAATTCTGCAAAGTTTCATAGCCCAGTTTTACGACAACAAGCCCCTGCCCAAGCTGATACTAGCCTCGCATCGTCTGCCGGAAGAAGAGTTGCTCGCTGAGGCTTTCACACAACACTCTGGACGGCAGATAGAGGTGAAGACGCCACAGCGCGGCGAAAAACGCGATCTCATCAACCATGCACTGGCCAATGCACGCGAGGCGCTGGCCCGCAAGCTGGCCGACACCGCAAGCCAGGCCAATCTGCTGAAGGGTCTGGCTGAAGCTCTCCACCTTGATGCGCCACCACGCCGTATCGAGGTCTACGACAACTCCCACCTGATGGGCACCAACGCCGTCGGCGGCATGATCGTCGCAGGCGGCGAAGGCCTGATGAAAAACCACTATCGCAAGTTCACGATCAAGGATTCATCCCTCACGCCCGGCGATGATTTTGGCATGATGCGCGAAGTTCTGACGCGTCGTTTCACCCGGTTGATTAAGGAGACGACCAAGCCGGAGGCAGACGCCGAGGGGGAGGAAGACGACAATGGGCAATTCCCGGACTGGCCGGATCTCGTCTTGATCGATGGCGGCAAGGGCCAGATGTCGGCGGCCAAAGCTGTGCTCGACGAATTGGGTGTTGAAGGCGTTGACATGGTCGGTGTGGCCAAAGGTCCAGATCGTGACACCGGTCGAGAGGTTCTCCATCCCTTGGAGGGCGAACCCTTCATGCTGCAACCGCGCGATCCGGTCCTCTATTTCATTCAACGGCTTCGCGATGAGGCCCACCGATTTGCCATTGGAACCCATCGCGCCAAGCGCGCAGCGCAAATTCGCACCAACCCGCTCGACGAAGTTGGCGGCATTGGCCCAACGCGCAAACGTGCCCTCATGAACGCCTTTGGCTCGGTCAAAGGCATCAAGCGCGCTGCGCTGGCCGATCTGGAGCAAGTGCCCGGCATCTCCCAGGCGCTGGCACGCACCATCTACGATCATTTTCGTGAAAGTGGCTGAGATCAATCTGGTCTGCGCCGTGAAGGTCAATTGACGCGGCACATCCGGCTATGCTGAATCGCCGGATCACGCGAAGGACGTAATGCCACCCATGGCCATGGCCCAAAGCTCAGCCCTGTCCGTCCCCAATCTGCTCACCTATGGGCGGATCGCGATCATCCCTGTCATCATTGCGTGCCTCTATTCATCCGATCCGACCTGGCTGTGGACAGCCTTCGTACTCTTCATTGTCGCCGCCATCACCGACTATCTGGATGGCTATCTGGCGCGCGCCTGGTCGCAGCAATCGAACCTCGGCAAGATGCTGGACCCCATCGCCGACAAGCTGCTCGTTGGCGCGGTGCTGATCATGCTGGCTGCCAATGGCACGCTGACCGGATTATCGCTGATTCCAGCCATTATCATTCTGAGCCGCGAGATTCTGGTTTCGGGCCTTCGCGAGTATCTTGGGCAGCTAAACCTGTCCCTGCCAGTATCCAATTTGGCAAAGTGGAAGACCACGGTTCAACTGGTTGCTCTGGCCGTACTCATTGCCGGGCCGGCGGCTGAGGCTCTTGTTCCAGGCAGTCTTGCCATCGGCCTCGCGCTGTTGTGGGCGGCAGCGCTTCTCACTGTTTGGACCGGATATGACTATGTGCGCCTAGGCATCGCGCATTTGGTGGCAGAAGACCAATGAAGCTTTTGTACTTCGCCTGGGTGCGCGAACGGGTCGGAACTTCAGAAGAAAGCCGCGACCTGCCGGGATCGGTCCAAACGGCAGGCGAACTCAAAACATGGCTTGCCAGCATCGACGAAGGCTATGCCTATGCCTTTGAAGATCAGGCCATCATCCGCGTCGCGCTCGACAAGAAGCTGGTCGAGGACGATGCGTCACTTGCCGATGCCAGTGAAGCGGCCTTCTTTCCCCCCATGACGGGCGGATGAGCCCCTGCCCATGCGCATTGCCGTTCAACTCGAACCCTTTGACGTCGGCGCCGAAATAGAGGCGTTGCACGCCCGCAATCCGGCCATCGGAGCGGTTGTGTCCTTCACCGGCTATTGCCGCGATGAAGGCGGAGCGCTGGCGACACTGGAGCTGGAACATTTCCCCGGCATGGCCGAACAGGCGCTGGCCGAGATCGCCGAAGAGGCCAACGATCGCTGGCCACTTCAAGGCGTGACCGTCATCCATCGTCACGGCAAGCTCGCGCCTGGTGATCCGATTGTTCTGGTGGTAACGGCGTCAGCCCACCGACGCGCCGCCTTTGAGGCAGCAGACTTTCTGATGGACTATCTCAAAACCAGGGCGCCATTCTGGAAGAAAGAGCACCCGCGCGATGGGACAAGCGAGGGCCGATGGGTGGACGCAAAAGCTGCCGACGATCAGGACGCCGGCCGCTGGAGCTGAGCTGATTGTGTTTGCATTCTAGGCGGCGGCCTGTGCGGCCGCTGGCTGAACCGCCACGTCATAGTCAGCAACGAGCGCCTTGGAGATTTCACCCGGTACGAAGCTGAACGGCCCGATCTCAGACACCGGCGTCACCTCTGCCGCCGTTCCCGTGATGAAACACTCCGAAAAGTCGGCCATCTCGTGCGGCAGAATGCGGCGTTCCACGACCTCAATGCCGCGCGCCTTAGCAAGCTTGATCACCGTCTTGCGCGTAATGCCATCAAGGAAGCGATCGGCCGTCGGCGTATGAATGACGCCATCCTTCACAAAGAAGACGTTGGCGCCCGTCGCCTCGGCCACATAGCCTTCCCAGTCATACATCAGCGCATCAGCATAGCCTTTGGCCTCGGCCGCATGCTTTGAGAGCGTGCAGATCATGTAAAGACCAGCGGCTTTAGCGTGCGACGGTGCAGTACGCGGGTCCGGCCGGCGATACTGCGCGATATCAAGGCGGATACCCTTCATACGCTCTTCAGGATCGAAGTAGCTCGGCCACTCCCATGCGGCGATGGCAACATTGATCCGGTTCTTCTGGGCTGAAACACCCATCATCTCAGATCCACGCCAGGCAATGGGGCGGAAATAAGCATCAACGAACCCGTTGCGAACACTCAGCGCCTCGCAGGCAGTGTTCAACTCGGCAACGCTGTATGGCATGGCCATATCGAGAATTTCTGCCGACTTGTGCAAGCGTTCATGGTGCGCCGTCTGCTCGAAGATAACGCCGCCATAAGCACGCTGGCCCTCAAACACCGCCGATCCGTAATGCAGACCGTGGGTCAGCACATGCACCTGCGCGGCGTCCCATTCGATAAAGTCACCGTTCATCCAGATCAATCCGGACAGTTGATCGAAGGGCACGCCGGCCATCACTCTCACTCCACCATCATATGGGTTCAATTGCGCAGACAAGGCCACCAACCTTGCCAAGCCACCCGCAATCTTTGATCGTCATCCTGTATCGAATCCGAGAGCCCTCGGAACCAAAACGCTAAACGCCTAAAAAAGCGGCAGCCAAAGCAACAAATGAAAAGCTTGACGCGACATCACGAACTTTCCTTTCGCTTTGGATGGCGGTTATGTAACAAGCTTGCGAAAATATGTCAACATGGCTGACATAAATTCCTCGCCGAACTCTCCCGCTGACTCATCCAATACGGAATCTGTGCCACGAACGGTGGAGGTGATTGAGCAATTGTTCTTCGCTTACCGCGATTTTGTCGGCGAGCCGGACGCCATTCTTGCCGATCTGGGTTTTGGCCGGGCCCACCACCGCGTGCTGCATTTCGTCTACCGCAATCCGGGCATGACCGTTGCAGTGCTGCTCGACATCTTGCAAATCACCAAACAGAGCCTGTCACGCGTGCTGAAAGCGCTTATTGAGACCGGCTATATTGAGCAGAAGGAGGGCGACCGCGACCGTCGCCAGCGACTCCTGTTCACCACGGACACAGGAACCGCTTTGGTCGAGCACCTTATCGCCATACAATCGACACGGATCGAAGGCGCATTGGCCAAGCTTCCGCCGGCCGATCGCCACCATGTTAGCCAGTTTCTGCGCGGCCTTATGAACGATCCGGCGACACCGCTGGATGTTCATCGCGCTGCCGCAAAGGCAGCGGTCGAGCCAGGCAGATAAGACGACAACAGATCCGAAGAGGCCCGCCCATGGGTTTAGCCGCTGCACCCGCCATACCTGCTGACACCGCCGCGCATTTGCTCATCATCGATGATGATGCACGCATCGGCGACCTGCTGAAGCGCTACCTCGGTGACCAAGGCTATCGGGTGAGCGTTTCCAAGTCGGCCACCGATGCGCGTTGCGCTCTTGCTGGCCTTGCCTTTGATCTGATTGTCCTTGACGTAATGATGCCGGGAGAAAACGGCTTCGATTTCCTGGCTGATCTTCGCCGCACCTCTTCGCTCCCGGTCATCATGCTGACCGCGCGCGGTGATGCCGATGACCGCATTGCTGGGCTGGAACAGGGTGCCAACGACTATCTTGCCAAACCGTTTGAGCCCCGCGAACTTCTACTGCGCATTGAAAACGCACTGCGTTCAACCCAACGCAGCGGTGGGAGCGCCCATGCAGACGCCGGTGATTTCGGAACTTTCCGTTTCAACCTCACCCGCCGCGAACTGACCCAGGACGGCGAGATCGTGCGCCTGACTGAGCGCGAGCGAGAAATTATGGCGATGCTCGCCGCCCGTCCAAACGCGACGGTTTCCCGCGTCGATTTGCTGGGTGGCGATCCTGGAACGACCGACCGCGCCATCGATGTTCAGATGACCCGCCTGCGCCGCAAGATCGAGCGCAACCCCGCAACACCGGCGCATCTTCAAACCGTGCGGGGTGTCGGTTATCGTCTGGTCAGCGACTAACCGGAACAATCGCCGGAAATCCGTATGGCCGAATGGCAACCGACAGATGCCCGCTTTGAAGATTCTGCCGTTGGTCTCTCAACGTCCAGCGAGCAGAATGCCGACGACCAAAGCTCAAGACGGCGTGGTCTAAAGGCCAGACTACAGGACTGGGTCGCTGGCACTCGCTCGATCCTGAGCGCAATGGCAATCGCAGTTTTTCGCCCCATTGAGGGTGTCGCCACGACGGCCGGCCGCGTCCTGGGCCCGCTGACAAAAAGCCTGTCGCGCCTTTCAAAAATGGCCGGCAGCACGTTTAAACCGCTGCTGCCCCAAGGCCTCTATGCCCGCTCGCTCCTCATCATCATCACACCGGTGGTTATCCTCCAGTCGGTGGTTGCCTTTGTGTTCATGGAGCGTCACTGGGAATTGGTGACGGAGCGCCTGTCACAGGCCGTTACGCGCGACATCGCTGCCGTTATCGAGATGGTTGAGGCCTTCCCCGATGATGAGGCGGACCAAACAGAAATCATTCGTATCGCGCGCGACGCGCTCGACCTTAATGTGGCGTTCCTGCCAGACGCCTCGCTGCCGGCAGCGCTGCCCAAACCCTTCTTCGATCTGTTGGATCGAACACTCTCACAAGAGATCTCGGAGCGCATTCAACGCCCATTCTGGATCGACACCGTGGGCCGCTCAAACCTTGTAGAGGTGCGTGTTCAGCTGAATGACGGTCAGGTGTTGCGCGTGTTTGCCCGCCGCAGCCAGACTTACGCCTCCAACTCCCACATCTTCATGATGTGGATGATTGGCACTTCGCTTGTTCTGCTCGTTGTCGCCATCCTTTTCCTGCGCAACCAAATCCGCCCAGTTTTAAAACTGGCGGACGCCGCCGACCGTTTTGGCCGAGGCCAAGATGTGAAGGAGGGTATGAGCCTGCGCGGCGCCCGCGAGATTCGCCGCGCGACGATCGCCTTCTGGCGCATGCGCGAACGCATTGAACGCCATGTTGACCAACGCACCGCCATGCTGTCAGGCGTGAGCCATGACCTCAGAACCATTTTAACTCGGTTTAAGTTAGAACTTGCTTTGCTTGGCGACGAAGATGCCAGCAGCTCAATGCGTCGCGACGTGGACGAAATGCAGGCCATGCTCGAAGCCTACCTCGCCTTTGCCCGTGGCGATGATGGGGAGGTCAGTAGGCCTTGCGACGTTCAATCACTGCTTGAGGACACCGCACGGACCGCAGGGCCAAGCCCAGAGGCTATCGGCTTTTCCTACACTGGTGACCCGAAGGCATCAGTCAAACCCGTGGCTTTCCGCCGTCTTGTCAACAATCTCCTCACCAATGCCCAGCGGCACGCAGACACGGTCACGATGTCGGCCACGCGCATGGCTGAAGATCTGATTGTTCTTGTCGATGATGACGGACCGGGCATCGCAGAAGACAAACGCGAAGATGTTTTCCGACCCTTCTTCCGTCTCGATGAGGCCCGAAACCTTGATGATAGCGGCACTGGCCTCGGCCTTGCCATCGCGCGCGACATTGCCCGCGCCCATGGTGGCGATATCGCGTTGGAGGACAGCCCAATGGGTGGCCTACGCGCTCGCATAACACTGCCAGCGTAGTTTAACTTACTTTGAGTTAATACAGGCGGCCGCCATTTGGCACTGCCGCCGTTGGCTGCAAAAGGACCACCTCGCCATCGGCATCAGGAACGCCAAGTGTCAGAACCTCCGACATCATCGGACCGATCTGTCGCGGAGGGAAATTCACGACTGCCATCACCTGGCGCCCGATTAACTGCTCGGGCTCGTAATGGCAAGTGATCTGGGCTGAGCTCTTCTTGGTCCCGATATCAGCGCCAAAATCGATCTTCAGCTTGATCGCCGGCTTGCGTGCCTCTGGAAACGGCTCGGCCTCAACAATGGTGCCGACACGCACGTCGACCTTCAGGAAGTCATCAAACGAAATCGTATCAGTCATCGCGGGATTTCAGTTTTCGGTTCAAGCAGCTTCGGGAGCTGCATCGTCGGATGGCGCAGCGGTTCGACGTGGCCGCCACATCAAGCTGCTCATGTCACCTTCCGTCACGATCCGTGCAAAGCGATCCAGATCACCGATACGCTTCTCGGCCTCCCGCAAGAGACGATCAAGCTCCGCCATGGTCTTGGCTTGGCCTTCATCGCTTTCCTTAAGCCAGGTGCGCAGGACACGGGCGAGAATGCTGGCCAGTCCAGCCATCACGATCACACCGCGCGGACCATCGGTATCCACGCCGACGCTGGCGGCCATACGCTGCAAAGACTTGCCGGAAAGCCTAAGCACCTGGGCTGCAAGCGTTGGATCACGCCGCGCATCCCGTTCCAACTGGATAAGGGCAAGCTTGTGCGGAAGGAGCGCATCATAACGGCGCATCATAACGTCGAAGAGGCGCTCACGAGGTGGTTCTTCCATCATGGACCGATCATCGCCATCCAGAACGATGGCATCAACCCGGTCAACAAACGCTTCCAGGAGATCGGCGCGGGTTGCACCATGCATAACGAGCTTGGTGAGAGGAACCTTGGCGGCCTCGGCAATGCTCCGCAAACTGATACGCTCATAAGGGCCAGTCATCAGCGCTGTCATAAACGCATCAACGACGGCTTCGTTTTCCTTCTTCGTCAGCATCTTTCGCTCCAAGCTTCGACCTTGTTGCTACGTGCCGGCTTACGGCTTGGATGCCAAGGCCTTTGATCGGTTCCGCGCCGCCTTCATGGTATCTGCCATAAGTTCGGTAAGGCGCCCACCATCGCGGAGCACCGACAGCCCAGCTGCCGTCGTTCCTCCCGGCGAGGTGACATTGGTGCGCAGCTGCGCGGCTGTTTCAGGACTATCACCGAGCAAGGCGCCGGCGCCCACCACTGTTTGGCGCGCAAGAGCCATGGATGTCTCCGGCGACAGGCCAAGTTGCTCACCGGCCTCCGCCATAGCCTCAACCATGTGGAACACATAGGCTGGTCCAGAGCCGGAAAGCGCCGTGACGGCATCCATCTGGGCTTCATCATCAAGCCAGACAACCTTGCCCACAGCTTCCAGGAGAGCGGTGATACCGTCGCGAACAGCGCCAGGACCACCCTCCCCAAAAACCGCCGTTGCGCCCTGCCCCACCGCCGCCGGCGTATTTGGCATGGAGCGGATGACGCAAGCCTTTGGAAAAACGCCCGAAATCTGATCCCGTGTCGTGCCAGCAGCAACGGAAAGAACCGTGAGATCCGGCCCATCCAACGGCGCGAATGACGGAAGTACCACCTCCATCATCTGCGGTTTGACTGCCAGCATCAAAAGATCAGGGCTCAACGCACCAAGGCTCTCCAAGCCGGCATAAACGCAGACACCCTTGGCCGTCCAGCCCCGGTCTCCCTCAGCAAATGTCGGATCAACGAGGTGGATGCTGGCCTCCGGAACGCCCTCGGCCAACCAACCATCAACCAGCGCACCGCCCATCTTGCCCGCCCCGACAACCAGGATGGTGGAGAAAGGCAGTTGCATGGAAAATCAGGCCTCGCCGGCCGTTTCAAATAGCGCGTCGGAGAGTGCGTCCTGCGCGCTTTTGCCGGCCCAGACCACATATTGGAACGCTTCATAGTAGCGTTCGCAAACCTCGGCTGCTGCTTCCAGCATGCGTGCGCATTGCTGCGGTGTGGCTTCTGCTCCCCCGCTCAGCAAGAGCGTTGCGCGGAAAACGATGGCCGACTGATCGCGCCACAAATCAAAGTGCCCAAGCCACAATTGCTCGTTTACCAGCGCCAGAAGCTTGGTCACCTCTCCCAGGCGGGTGGCAGGCACTTTGAGGTCAAAACCGCAGGCCAAATGCAGCGCTTCATTGTCCTCCATCCAGGAAAAGGACACATGGTAGGAAGACCAGGAGCCTTCCACCGAAATCGTGATCTCATGATCGCTGGAGCGCTCAAAGGCCCACTCGTTCAGAGAGGCCAGATGTTCAACAACGTCAACGGGATGGTTGAGACGTTCCGCCTCAAAGTCGGCCAGCGACATGGCGCATTCCTTTGCCAATTTCACCGCTTTTCAGCGCGGCGAATCTGTAACAACTCAACTATAGGCGAGAGGTTACCCCGAGGGCACCCCAAGCCATCATCCTGACTGTCCTGTCAGAATGCTTGCCGCACATTTGTGGTGAACAAGTCGTCCGCCCCATGTGGATGACCATCATCCAGGGCGATACGATTGAACGTCTATTCCGGGCTGGAAACCGGCTCGCCGGTTAGTTTGGCCAGCGCTTCCTCAAGCGCGGCAATGCGAGCTTCCAAGGCCTCATTGGCAGCCCGCTGGGTGGCAATCATGTCGCGCAGAATGTCCACATCTTCTTCACGCGCGAGGTCCATGTTCGCCATCATGCGTTCCATCTGGCTGCGCGCAACGGTTTCAACCTCGCGGCGCACGCCATCGGCAACACCGGCGGCATCCGTCATCAGTCGGCCAAGATCGTCAAACAAACGGCTGTTGGATTGGTTCATGATCGCTTTCCTTCGTTCCGTATAGAACGGGATATCGGTCATGATATGGTCCAGCCTCGCCGGACATGCAAGACAGACACGACGCCGCGCCCTGCGCTTCGCCAAGGATCCTTAATGCTCCTCAGTACGACTTTGCCCGTCATCGCCTTTCCGGTGATCGATCCAGTTGCTCTGCAAATCGGCCCAATCGCCATCCGCTGGTATGCACTGGCTTACATTGCCGGCCTCCTTGGCGGCTGGTGGTATGCTCGGCGCTTGCTGACTCGACCCAGACTCTGGGCACCAGCCAGCGCGCCCTACACCGCCGCCGACATTGATGACTTTCTGACCTGGGCGACGCTGGGCGTGATTATTGGCGGGCGGCTCGGCTATGTCCTCTTTTATGATCCGGCGACCTATCTCGCCGACCCGGTGTCCATTCTTTATGTCTGGCAAGGCGGCATGGCGTTTCATGGCGGCCTGTTGGGCGTGATCATCGCAATGGTGCTTTTCTCTCGGGCGCGCGGCGCGAGCCTGCGCGCTTTGTTTGATGTCATCGCCGCCAGCACGCCCATCGGACTGTTCTTCGGCCGCATTGCCAATTTTGTGAACGGAGAGTTGTGGGGCCGGCCCACAGATGTTCCCTGGGCGATGGTGTTTCCAATGGCTGGGCCGGAGACTCGCCACCCGAGCCAGCTTTATCAGGCCGTTGGAGAGGGATTGGTGCTGTTTGTGCTGTGCGCCATCGCCATTCGGCTAGGTGCACTAAGACGCCCGGGGTTAACCGCTGGCATCTTCATGCTGGGGTATGGCATCGCCCGTTTCCTGGCAGAGTATGTCCGCGCGTTTGACCCGACCATCGGCCTTATCGGCGGCTTCCTCACCATGGGTCAGCTTCTTTCCCTACCTATGCTGGTCGTTGGCGCCCTGCTGATCGCGTTTGCCAAGCCGGCAACCGATGATGCCCAGAAGACAGGTGCCAGCACCGCATGACACCGCTTGAGCGCATCATCCAAGAGGTGATCGAAAGCGAGGGCCCGATACCGGTGAGCCGCTATGTGGCACTTTGCCTGAGCCACCCTGAACATGGCTACTACATCACCCGTGATCCGCTTGGCACGGATGGTGACTTCACAACCGCTCCGGAGATCAGCCAGCTCTTCGGCGAACTCGTTGGAGCCTGGCTCCTGAAGGCCTGGCGCGATCTTGGCTGGCCCTCCCCCGTTTCACTGGTCGAACTTGGTCCTGGCCGCGGCACGCTGATGGCCGACATCTGGCGGGTGGCGAAAACCGACAGAGCCTTCGCAGAGGCCACCGCCATTCATCTGGTTGAAACCAGCCCTGCGCTTCGCGAGCGACAAATCGAGACGCTCGGCAAACTGGGCGCAAGATCAACCCATCACAACGATCTGTTGAGCCTGCCAGAGCACGCCATGCTGTTCGTCGCCAACGAGTTTTTCGACGCGCTTCCGGTGAACCAGTTCCAGAAACTGGGTGATCAATGGAGCGAGCGAAAAATCGGCTTTAACGGAGAAGGTCGTTTCACCTTCGGCCGCGACCGAGCTGCATCGCGATTGCCAAAACCTGTCGTCGGTGAAGTGCCCAACGGCGCTATACTAGAACACAGCCCAGCCCAAGACAGTATGATCATGGAGCTGGCATACCAGCTCAGGGAGCATGGCGGAGCTGGCCTCATCATCGACTACGGATCGTTGGAGCCCGGCACCGGCGATACACTCCAGGCCATTCGGGAGCATCAGCGCGCAAATGTGTTGGACCAAGCAGGCGAAGCCGATCTAACCACTCATGTCGATTTTGCGCATCTTGCCAGCATCGCACAGGCGGCCGGCATGCCGTCGATCGGCGGAGCAACCCAAGGCGACTTCCTGCTGCGTCTTGGCCTGTTAGAGCGCGCCGGCCAGCTAGGCGCCGCCAAACCAACCGACCAGCAACGCGCGATTTCCATGGCTGTGGAACGCATAGCTGGCGACGCAGCGATGGGCCAGCTCTTCAAAGTGCTGGGTATGGCCTCACACCCGATCCCGATGGACGGCCTTGAAACCGGCCTTTGGGACCGCTAGGCGCAGAACGCAGGCCAACTAGGAGCCCATCATGTCCGTCGCACCGCTAGAGCATGAAAAGCTGTCGGCCATCGGCGGCGTAAAGCATGGCTTCTTCACACGCGAAGGCGGGGTGTCCGAAGGCATTTATGCAGGCCTGAACAGCGGTCTTGGCTCTTCGGACAAGCGCGAGCATGTGATCGAAAACCGCCAGCGCATCACCGATCATCTAGGCGGGCGGCATCTGTTGACGGTTCATCAAGTGCACAGCGCTATCTGCGTGCGCACAACAGCTGCCTGGCGACCGGAAAACGCACCGCGTGCCGATGCTGTCGTGACTACCGAGCCGGGCCTCGTTCTGTGCGCCCAGGCCGCGGATTGCGGACCCATCTTATTCGCCGACACCAAGGCCGGTGTGGTCGGTGCAGCGCATGCCGGCTGGAAAGGTGCACTCTACGGGGTCGTAGAAGCCACTATCGAAGCGATGGAAGCAGAAGGCGCCACCCGTGGCACCATCGTCGCCGTCCTTGGCCCGTCAATCAGCGCACGCAACTATGAAGTCGGTCCGGAATTCAAAGACAGGTTCACAACTGAAGATCAGGACAATGAGCGCTATTTCACCCCGTCTGAACGGGATGGCCATGCGATGTTCGATTTGCAGGCCTACACGCTTGATCGCCTTCAAAAGGCCGGCGTTGAGACTCATACCGTCGGGCGCTGTACCTACGAAGAACCTGATCTGTTCTACAGCTATCGGCGCACAACCCATCGCGGTGAACAGGACTATGGACGGCTCGCCAGCGCCATCATGCTGACACTGTGATCCACGCAGATGACGTTGAGGTCGGTAACCAGCAGAACGCTGGTAGGTGGACCTTAACGTCAATTCCCGTAATAAGGTGTCCCAGCGTCACGGTCAGCTGGCTTTCGCGCCTTCAAGCCGTTGTTGTTTCGGTCAACTGATTTTTGAATTGGGCCAGATGCGCTCCCTGTACCTCGTCCTTGCTGCTCTTGCCGTATCCGCCTGCGCATCGCCCGAAGGCCCAGGGTCTCTGGACCAGATCGCGACCGCGCCTCAACCAGCGGCAGTTCAGACGGCCCCTGCGCCGACGGGCGTAACGTCCCAGCCCCTGGGCCTCCCAGGTCAGCCCAACACGCTAGCAACGCCAACCGGCCAACAAACAACTCTCGATCAATTCGGCCGGCCGGTTGCGACCACCGATGATCCGTTTGCAACCTCGCAGCCGCTCGGCGGCCCACAAACCGAAGCCCAGCAATCTCTGTCCGATGCTGTGAATGCCGGCCTTCAACCACAACAGGTTGCGCCAAGCCTGGTGCCCACCCAGCCGCAACTGCCGCGTGTTGCGCTGGCTCCAATCACCACAGCACCGGAACCCCACGCCTCGCGCCTGTTTGACGCGATCGACGATGAAAGTTTCAGGCGCGGAATGCAGCTCGCCTTCTTTGGCGATGAAACGGCCCAATTCGTTGTGCGCTCGCAGGTCAGCGCCATCCCAGCTGATCAGACAACATCGGTCCTTTATGTCTTCGACGTATTCGATGCGAACGGCACGCTGCGCCACCGGGTTTCCGGGTCTCAGCTTCTTCCCAGGTCCGGGCCGGATGGCTGGTCGCTCATTGATCTCGACACAACACAACGCATCGCGCAGGACGTCGCGAGCCGGCTTGTCTCCTGGTTCACGCTCAACCCCAGCTAAAGCATCAACACTCTCGCGCATTGCGCCAATGGACTCGTGCGGCGCCATTCGATAACACACGCGCCATCCGACCGCCGCTGCCTCCACAGGACCTGCCAGAATGAAGCTTGTCGCTGGAAATTCTAACCTCGCGCTGGCCAATGCCATTGCGAGCTATCTCGACGTGCCTTTGTGCAAGGCAGAAGTTCGGCGGTTTGCCGACATGGAGATATTTGTCGAGATCAAGGAAAACGTGCGCGGCGAGGATGTCTTCATCCTGCAGTCGACGAGCTTCCCGGCAAACGACAATCTTATGGAACTGCTGATTCTGATCGATGCGCTGCGTCGCTCATCAGCCAAAAGAATCACCGCCGTTCTTCCCTATTTCGGCTATGCTCGTCAGGATCGCAGAACCGCTGGCCGCACGCCAATTTCCGCCAAGCTCGTCGCCAACCTCATCACCGAGGCGGGGGCCGATCGCGTTCTGACGATCGATCTCCATGCCGGCCAGATTCAGGGCTTCTTCGACATCCCAACGGACAATCTGTTCGCCGAGCCGGTCATCTCTAAGGACATCCAGGACAATTATCTCGGCAACGGCCCGTTGGCAGTCGTCTCGCCCGATGTGGGCGGTGTCGTGCGGGCCCGCGCCATCGCCAAACGCATCGCTGCGCCGCTCGCCATTGTCGACAAGCGCCGCGACCGCCCAGGCGAGTCGGAAGTCATGAATGTGATTGGCGACGTGGAAGGCATGTCATGCCTTCTGGTCGACGATATCATCGATTCCGGCGGCACCTTGTGCAACGCCGCCGATGCGCTCTTGGAGATCGGCGCTAAGGAAGTCTCAGCCTATATCACCCACGGTGTTTTATCCGGCGGCGCGGTTACCCGGATCATGGGATCAAACCTGAAAGAGCTGGTGACCACCGACACCATCGAAACCACCGAAGCGGCCAAAAACGCTCACAACATCCGCATTGTTTCGGTCGCTGGACTTCTCGGTGAAGCGGTCATGCGCACAGCGCTCGAGAAATCAGTCTCCAGCCTGTTTTCCTAAGCCTGAAGGCTTAAAGGCGACCATTTCTGACAAAGCCGCCCTCAAATGGAGGTCTATTGGTGGTAATGGGGATTCAGTTGGAGACGATGACGTTTTTCAGTTGATCATCAATGCCATAGGTCAGACGAACCTTGTCTCCAACCTGGGCATCTCTCGGTGGATTGTCCCATTTGTGGAGGTCATCCAGCGCCATGCCATTCGCTAGTTTGATGACACCGAAAGCCTGATTAATGGCCTCGATGCGCGTCTCAACGGCAAACGGATAGTCCTGCGCCACGGCGAACGCTGATGTTCCAATCAGGCTGACAAGGACAACCAGAATAAGCTTCATAGCCGGTCAATTGGGTTGGAGGATAGCTAACGGATTCAAGTCGGTATGCCGGTGACGGCCGACAAACTCGTGCCTGGCAGGAAGGGAGCGTCCCGCCAGGCACAAGGCTTGGTTTAACGCAGGACAGTCACGCGCTGCAGATCATTCTCGTCGTTGAAGGTCAGACGAACTTTGTCGCCAGATGCAGCCTGAGCCGGGAAAGCGAAGTACTCGATCGACTGGTCGAGCGTCATACCGTTCTCAAGCTTCAGGGTACCGGCGGCAACATTGGCTTCGACAACATACGTGTCGACTTTGATGTCGTCTGAGTCTGCCAGAGCAGGTGCGGCCATCGAACCGAGAGCCAATGACAGGGCTGCGGCGGAGAGAGCAAGAGTTTTCATAATGGGGGTCCTTTCGGGGTTAGTAAGCTCTTTGGCTTGTGAGAACTGAACTAAACTGTTCGGTTCAGTGATCGGAGATTTGACACGCCCCTCCAACCGTGTCAACACAAAAATGAACTGAACAGTTTATTTTAATTCAGCCAACCGACAAACCCTGACAAAGGCCATCTATCTGGACCAGAGAGACCCGCTATGACTGGACCCTGCTTCCCAAGCCTACAAAGACGAGCCCTTCCGCCGGGCGTTCTTGATGCACTTGAAACTTCCGATTGCCGTGAACCGGCTGGTCGCAAGGAAGCTGTCCTATTGGATGCAGCGCAACAGGTGTTTCTCGAGCACGGCTATTCGGGCGCGAGCGTTGATGACATCGTCGTAAAAGCGGGCATCTCCAAGGCGACGCTCTACAAATATTTCTGCGAAAAAGAAGCGCTGTTCAGCGCCGTGATCCAGCGCGTCTGCCGCGAGCAGCAGGCGCTGTTCAATGCGCTTACCTTCAATGAATCCACAGAGGACGCTCTGATCGAAGGCTCTAAAATGGCCATCGATTTTATGACGTCACCACTTGCTGTCGATATTTTTCGGATGTGCGTGGCTGAAACCAAGCGCTTCCCGCAAGTCGGGCACATCTTCTATGTCAGCGCGTCATTCGTCATGGAACAGCATCTCATAACGCTGTTCGAACGGGCCGAGGAAGCAGGCGATCTGGTGATCAGAGACAAATTGCTCGCGTCGAACCAGTTTTGGCAGCTATGCCGTACGGACTATTTCTATGCCATGCTGCTGAACCTGCGCGATAGCATCAGCCGTGAAGAGCGCGATAGCCTGGTCCGGAGCACACTTGAGATGTTCGTTGGCCACTACGGTACCGAACCTTTCAAGTCGCGGCTCGCCGAACGGTTGAAAGACCTACCCCAAGTGATGACGTCAAGCGACGCCCATCAGCCGAGCGATGATGCCAGCCAGGGCGCAGATCGATAGCGTCGTTAGAAGCCCGGCACGCAGCGCGAACAGCAGAACGCCGCCGAGCGCGGCCAGAGCAACAGCTGCCAAATTGATACTTGAAAATGTCGGAACCGGCAGGCTCGCCAATCCTATGGTGAGCCTGCCGACCTCCCCGAACAGGACCTGCAAGGCAAACCAAACGGCAAGGCTGGCGATCACGCCCACCACCGCTGCTGTCACGCCGCGCAGTGCATTCTTTAGCCAGACGATCTCTCGCGTGCGTTCCACGAATGGGGCGCCGAGAAAAATCCAGACAAAGCAGGGCATGAACGTGACCCAGACCGTTAGCGTTCCGCCCAGAAGACCGGCGAGCACGGGATCAAGACCGAGTTCAGCCTGCGCCGCGGCAACGTAGCCCACAAACACCAAGACAAGGATCAGCGGCCCGGGCGTTGGCTCGGCCAGACCAAGGCCTGTCACCATCTCGGTGGTTGATAGCCAGGCAAAGTCCTGCACCACGACCTGAGTGATGTAGGCGAGCACCGCATAGGCGCCGCCAAAGGTGATGATCGCGGTCCAGGAAAAGAACAGCGCTTGCTGGGTCCAAAGGCTGGAAAGTCCAACCACTGCCACGAGGATTGCAACAGGCGCCAGCCACAAGGCCGCGCAGATGAGAGCGGCACGTAGGCTCCCAGCCTTATCGACTGGTGGTGTGGTCGTTTCCTCGGCGCGGGGTGCCTCTGAATCACCACGTCCCCAAACGGCAACGCCAAGGCCAGCGGCAACCAAAATAACCAGCGGGAACGGCACATCGAAAACGTAAAGCGCGACAAAAGCGGCGAGCGCCAACGCGGCGGCCAGAGAACTCGTCAGGGTCTTGGCAGAAAGCTTGATCAGCGCCTGAAGCACCAGTGCGAGCACGGCTGCCTGAAGGCCGAACAAGAGACCTTCAACCGCCGGCACATCGCCCAGCGTCACATAGAGGGTCGCCAAACCCAGCAGGACAAAAAAGCCAGGCAGGACAAACAGCGCCCCGGCGAGCAACCCTCCCCGCACGCCCCGTAAGAGCCAGCCAATATAGGTGGCGAGTTGCATTGCCTCCGGTCCAGGCAACAGCATGCAATAGTTCAAGGCATGCAAAAAGCGGTCTTCTGGCAGCCACTTCTTGTCATCGACCACCACCTTGTGCATCAGCGCAATCTGCGCCGCTGGTCCGCCAAACGACAGAACGCCGACACGCGCGAAAGCGCGTGTGACGTCTGCGAGCGACGCTGCAACGGCTTGAGTATGCTTCGACAAAGCGGGGGAAGCGGAGGATTGATCGGTCATGGCCTCCTCCTAGGGGAATTCACATGACAGGTCGATGACGGCACGAGCGCAAACAGAGGTGAGCCGGGCGATTGCATCGGGACACAAACGCGTCTATAGACCTGCGGTCCGCGCCAGACCCCCTGGAGGCACGCGCGACGCAATCGCCGGATATTCCGGCGTTTTTTGTTACATCTTCGGAGATATGCCATGCGTGAGAGCTATGAACTGGCTGCCACGCGGCGCGAACGGGCCGGCAAGGGAGCCGCCCGTGCCCTGCGACGCGAGGACAAGCTGCCTGCCGTGATTTACGGCGACAAGAAAGACCCGGTTTCCATCGCCGTGTCCTACAAGGACATCGATATGTTGATCCATGGCGGGGGTTTTATGACCACCGTTGGAACGATCAATGTCGATGGCGACAAGCATCAAGTTATCGCCCGTGACTATCAGTTGGACCCGGTGCGCGATTTCCCGATGCATGTGGACTTCCTGCGCGTCGCCAAGGGTGCGACCCTGACGGTCAATGTACCTGTTCACTTCGTCAACGAAGACATTTGCCCCGGCATCAAGGCCGGTGGCGTGCTCAACGTTGTACGCCATGAGGTTGAACTGAACTGCCCGGCCAACGCCATTCCAGAAGCGCTGGAGCTTGACCTGGTCAACGCCGAGTTGGGCGACAGCCTCCACATCTCGTTGGTCAAACTGCCAGAGGGTGCAGAGCCGACCATCACCGACCGCGACTTCACCATCGCAACGATCGCCGCACCTGCCGGCCTGAAGAGCGAAGAAAGTGAAGCGGACGACGAGGGCGCTGAGGAAGAAGCAGGCGAAGAGGAAGCCAGCGAGTAATCGCACGGCTTTCAGCGCACCGCCTGCACCCACCCGCCATCGGAGGAGATCATGCATCTCATCGTCGGACTGGGAAATCCCGGCGCAGGCTATGCCGGCAACCGACACAACATCGGCTTCATGGCTGTTGACGCCATTCACGACCGTCACGGTTTCGCGCCGTGGCGGTCGCGCTTTTCTGGCGAAGTCAGTGAAGGACGGATCGGCAGCCACAAGGTGCTGCTGATCAAGCCAACAACCTTCATGAACCTATCTGGTCAAGCGGTCGGCGAGGCAGCGCGCTTCTACAAGCTGGAAAGTGACGCCATCACGGTGTTCCATGATGAGCTGGATCTAGAGCCAAGCCGCACACGCATCAAACGCGGCGGCGGTCATGGCGGACATAACGGGTTGAAGAGCCTGGATGCCCATCTCGGCAAGGACTATCGCCGCATCCGCGTCGGCATCGGCCATCCGGGCCACAAGGACCTGGTCTCCGACTATGTGCTGAAGGACTTCCCCAAGGCAGATTTGCCGTGGGTGGAAGCGCTGACGGACGAGGCTGCCCGATCTATTGAGCTGGTGCTGGACGGCAAGGACAGTGACTTGAACGCCCGCCTGAACGAGGCAACAGCGCAATGGCGTCCTGCCAACGCCAACAGCAAGCACCAACCGAAGTCTCAACCTGCTAAGCCAAAAGGCCCAGCCAAAGCCCAAAGTCACATCCGACATGCTCGGCAAACGGCGCCAGCTCAAGCCCCGAATTCCGGACCCATGGCCGACATGCTGAAAAAGCTGTTTGGCGATAAAACGTAGACATAACAGACGCCTAGGAGCATCCCATGGGGTTCAAATGCGGCATTGTCGGCCTGCCCAACGTAGGCAAGTCGACCCTTTTCAACGCCCTCACCAAAACCGCGGCCGCGCAAGCCGCAAATTATCCGTTCTGCACAATAGAGCCAAACACGGGCGATGTGGCGGTGCCCGATCCACGCCTGGCCGAGATCGCGGGCATCGCGGTCTCCAAGGAGATCATCCCGACCCGCATAACGTATGTGGACATTGCAGGTCTGGTGCGTGGAGCCGCCTCTGGTGAGGGCCTCGGCAACCAGTTCCTCGCCAACATCCGCGAAGTAGACGCCATCGTGCATGTCGTGCGGTGCTTTGAGGATGAAGACATCACCCATGTCGATGGGAAGATCGATCCGCTGGCTGACATCGACACCATCGAAACCGAGCTGATGCTGGCCGACCTTGAAAGCCTTGAAAAGCGCGTCATTGCGATGCGCAAAAAGGCCTCTGGCAAGGACAAAGAAGCGCTTCAGATGGTGCCTTTGATGGAAAAGGCGCTCACCCTTTTGCAGGACGGCAAACCGGCTCGGATGGCTGATCTGACGCCTGAAGAACAAAAGCCGTTCCATGGGCTGAACCTCTTGACCTCCAAGCCGATCCTCTACGTGTGCAATGTCGAGGAAGACAGTGCGGCGAAAGGCAATGCCTACTCCGCCAAGGTGGAAGAGCATGCCAAAGCAACTGGCGCCCGCGCAGTTGTGATTTCAGCGGCGATCGAAGCGGAAGTCGCGGTGCTACCGTTCGACGAACAGGCCGAGTTCCTCGAAACCCTGGGCCTTGATGAAGCGGGCCTCGACCGACTGATCCGTGAGGGCTACGGCCTTTTGGGTCTCATCACCTATTTTACCGCCGGACCCAAGGAAACGAGGGCCTGGACGGTAACAGAAGGCACCAAAGCTCCACAGGCAGCGGGCGTCATCCATACCGATTTCGAACGCGGCTTCATCCGTGCGCAGACCATCGCCTATCACGACTATGTGACCTTGAAGGGCGAGACAGCAGCTAAGGAAGCCGGTAAGGCGCGCGACGAAGGCAAAGAGTACATCGTCCAAGATGGCGACGTGCTGCTCTTCAAATTCAACACCTAGGCCAGGCCCACCCCCCAACGAACAAGGCGACCGGTGAACACGCAAACGCATCTCCTGGTCGCCGCGGCCCTCTTCGCCAAGCCCGACAAACCCAAACGCAACACCGCGCTGATAATCGGCGCGCTGCTGCCCGATCTGGCGATCTACCTTCTGTTTGCCTGGGCTGTTCTAACCGGCGTGCCGCAAGAGACGCTCTGGCGCGAGATCTATTTCTCCGAGCCGATGCTGACCTACACAGCGATCGGCAACTCAGCCCCGCTCTATGCGGCGATCGCGCTGCTCGGTTGGGCCTATGCTCGGGTGAAGGCTGGTAAGCCGCTCGACGAACTGCCGCTGCTCACGATACTGGGCTTGGCCGCCATCAGCCATTTGGCGCTCGACTTTCCAGTGCATGTCGATGACGCCCATCCGCATTTCTGGCCGTTCACCGATTGGCGGTTTCGCTCGCCAGTCTCCTACTGGGACAGCGCCTACCATGGACGCGCGGTGTCTGTGGTGGAGTCAGCCATCGGCCTGTCGCTCGCGTTTATCCTTTGGCGCCGTTTTAAGGCGCTTTGGGTACGCATTCTGCTAGCGACCTGCGTCATTGCCTACTTCGCTGTCCCGCTCTTCTGGTGGCTCCAATTTGGCGGCTAGCTGATCAAGATCAGGAGGCGCTCTCGCGTGGGCAGGTCGACCAGCCAAATAGCGAGTAGAGCGGGCAGGTCTTCAAGAGAGCTGTGGTGATCGGCACAAAGCCGAGATAGCCAACGCCCTGCCAGGCAACGTCATCCGGTCCAAAAATCGCGAAGGCAACCAGCGCCACGCCAACAATCAACCGGAGAATGCGGTCGATGGTCCCAACATTTGTGTCAACGAACATTGGTCTCATCCTTTTGTGAGGAGCTGACCATCACCGCTAACCGATCTCGGGCGCCTTGACGGTGATCAAGTCACGAAAGGCCATCGCTGGTTGTCAGTCGCCTTCAAATTGCATGAGAGACCGCACCGGAACGCCTAGCGCC
>JBHJIX010000032.1:0-46880 GCA_050043025.1 Cohaesibacteraceae bacterium | reverse complement strand
TGGTCCTCCAGCGTGGGAAACGGGCTAGATTGGATGATCTTTGGCCCCACAGGAGGTGGTTCAGGGCTGTGGACAAGGGCCAAGAGCCGGCTTTGGCCCAATTGGAGACTAGATTTGCCGGCCATTCGGCCAATCCCACCTCTCAGTCTTTCACCACCTGGTTCATCGAAGTCCACACGTTGAAGGGCACTTTACTTGAACCGGACGAAGTCCCACCCAAATGCGTTAAGGGTCTTTTGGAACCGATCAAACAGGCCTTCTCGCACGATCCCGGCGAGCGACTTTCGCCGATCGCCTGCTAGAGCATTTGCGCAGGGCGTTCTTCCAGCTTTCTTGGAGGGCCTCTCAAACATTACCCTCATCGAATTCCGCTTCCTCCACCAGAATGATGAAATCGATCTCTGTATGATCTTCATCCGCTATCGTCGCGCCACTCCCTAACAGTCGGAAAACAATGAAACTTTGATCATTTTGGCTGATGCCATTACTCCTGTTCAGAACGCGCATGGCCGGTTGCAATAGTGGCCGCCAGAATTTTCAGCACATTTCCGCAGAATACTATTGCGTGTTCTCGGCGGAGGATGATGTCCCCTGTTTGCCAGCACGCGCACGCAAAAAGGCAGATATCACAGTATTTACAAATCTCTATCATGCTAACAGGCCGTCAGCTTAACATGACTAGATCCTGGTGCGGCCTTTGCCAGCGATAGAACATGCTCAGTTAAAGTGAGAGGGCAGCGTGGCTGGATTCGACAAATATGAAAGCATCTTGAAGCTCTTCAGCAGGGCGCAGAGCATGTGGACAGTCGCTGAAATGGCGGAGGTTCTCGACCTGTCGACCAGCACGGCCTACCGATTGGTGCGTGAGTTGACGCAGGCCGGTTTTGTTGAAGCCACTGTCGACAGCCGTTACCGGCTAGGACCGGCCTTCGTCGAGTTCGACCGCATTCTTCGCGACACCGATCCACTTGTGGGGCAAGGGTCGCCGGTCCTCAAAGGCTTGGTGGATGTAACGCCGATACCGGCCGCCATGGTCCTTTGCCGCCTCTATGGCGAGCAGGTCATGTGCGTGGCAGACGAGCGATCGCCGCAGTTCCGGGCGCAAACGAGCTACAGACGCGGTCAACCCATGCCGATAACCCGTGGTGCCACATCGAAGGCCATCCTGGCCAAACTCGATGGCAGGCGGCGCACCCGACTGCTCAAATCATGCAGGCAAAATGAGGATGGGGACATCGATCAGCTGACCGAAAGCCTGAAACAGGTTCGCCGGTCAGGCTACTCAGTTACGCGCGGTGAGGTCGATCCAGGGCTAGCCGGCATAGCCGCGCCTATTGTGAACACGCAACTCGGCGTGTTGGGATCGCTAAGTCTTGTTGTCGATGCTTCCGCCCTAACGGCAGCTAGGGAGAGCGAACTGGTATCTCTTGTCGTCGCTTCCGCGGGCCGCCTGACCACCTCGCTGGACGAGGCATACGCCGCCACGCATTAATCCAAATCAAAGAATTCAGCAAAATTCTCATAATTTGAGAAAATAGTATAGACATGAGGCTGCGATTCCTATTTATTGGGAATGAAGAAGGCGCCAATCGCCACCGCAAAGAGTGGAAACGCCTTTACCAGCCGGGAGAATGACCTTGGACACGACGCCAAACAGACTTCAGATCCGCTCGCTCGCCGTGCTGGTTCTGACGGGCTGATCTTACAAAGCCCAAAGCCGACCCCCAGCCCTCCATTCTAGCCAACCAACATGCGTGCGATTGCGCGAGCATGGCCGATCTTGCTCGCCTTTAGCCACGCTCAACGCCAGTACAAACGGAAAGATCAGATAATGGAATTCACCGCCGTCGAAGCGGGTGCGTATCTGCATCACATCGCTTTTGAGAGCGAGCAGCCATCTCACCTGGCAGACTTCTACGCCAAGGTCATGAATATGGACCTGATCGAGGGTGAGAACGGCGAATGGCGGTGCGAAGGCCCTGGCCGCCGGTTTGTGACCGTTGCCGGCAAAAACGGAAAGCTTGCCTACGCCGGTCTCGCATGCCGAACGGAGTCTGGTCTTGAGAAGCTAAGAAAGCGCGCCGAGCAGGCGGACCTTGCCATCGAGCCATGCCCATCACCCTATTTTCAATCCGGCGCCTTCGCCGTTCGTGATGCTGATGGCCATCTCATCTGCTTCGGGTTGGCCAAGCCTGACACTTCGGGCCGGACCGGTATCCAAGGCCCCATTCAGCACCTCACGTTCGCCTCGCAAGATGTGGCCGCGTTCATTGATTTCTACGTCGACAAGCTGGGCTTTCAGCTGACCGACCGCGTGCTGCACGAAGACGGTCGTCTGGCAACAGCGTTCACGACCTCCAACCATGAGCATCACACGATCGCGTGCTTCTATTCGCCTGAACGGACCGGTGTTGATCACCATTCCTATGAAGCTGGCGAATGGACCTATATTCGCGATTGGTGCGACCACTTTGCTGAGCACGACGTTCAGCTGATGTGGGGCCCGGGCCGCCATGGGCCAGGCAACAATCTGTTCGTCTTCATTGCTGACCCGGATGGGAACTGGATCGAGGTTTCAGCCGAACTTGAGGTGATCTACGACCGCGATACGGTCGACTGGCCGCAACATCCCCGCACACTGAACAAATGGGGCGAAGCGATCCTTCGTTCCTAGCGGGAGATATCAGTATGAAACTGATCAGTTTTGTCCGTTTGGGGCAGTGCAGGTTTGGGGCTGCTGTTGGCGGTGGCCTCATTGATCTAACAGGACGCCTTGGTGCCGACATCAAGGACATCAAGACGCTGCTTACCGCCGACCGGGTGCAGGATGTGGCGGCTTACATTCAAGGCCGTGCGCCCACCCTTCAGTGGTCCGACGTGACCTTGCTGCCGGTCATTCCCGCTCCGGCGAAGCTCCTTTGCATTGGCCTCAACTATCTCAAGCACAAGCAGGAAACTGGTCGTCCGGATGTCGATCATCCAACCGTCTTTACGCGCTATGCCGATAGCCAGGTTGCCCATGGGCAGCCCATGATAAAGCCGGCGGTGTCGGAGCGTTTCGACTATGAGGGCGAACTGGCGATCATCATCGGCCGTGGTGGCCGGTCTATTCCGGAGAAATCGGCGCTCCAGCATGTTGCAGGCTATGCCTGCTACAATGATGGCTCTGTCCGTGATTGGCAGCGTCATACAGCACAGTTCGTTCCTGGAAAGACCTTCCCGGGTACCGGTGCGTATGGGCCATGGGTGGTCACAGCCGACGAGGTTGAAGACTATCGGTCGATGAAGATCGCCACCCGTCTCAACGGGGATGTGATGCAGCAGGCATCGCTTGGTGACCTGATCTTCCCGCTTGAGACCATCATCAACTATTGCTCGACCTTCACCCCACTTGCACCCGGCGACGTGATCTTGACCGGCACGCCAGGTGGTGTGGGCGATAAGCGAACACCGCCCGTCTACATGCAGGCCGGCGATACGGTAGAAGTCGATATCAGCGGCGTCGGCGTCTTGCGCAATCCTATCGTGGCTGAAGGTTCGCCGTGACCGGAAAGCGGCCAACCGAAGCAGACATTATCATTGTCGGCGCAGGCCCCACTGGGTTGCTGCTGGCCAACCTGCTTGGAACAATGAAGGTCGATTGCCTAATGCTGGAACGTAACAGTTCCACTGTCGATGAGCCACGAGCTGTTTCCCTTGACGATGAATCCATGCGCGCGCTGCAGGCCGCCGGCCTTGATAAGAAGGTCAGCCGCCTGACCGCGCGGGGCTATGGATCGCTCTATCGCGCCCCCTCGGGCCGGGTGTTTGTGTCCGTCAAACCGTCAGCACGTGACTATGGGTTTGAAAAGCGCAACGCGTTCCAGCAACCCGAGCTGGAGGCGCTCTTGCGCGATGCACTGAAGCGGCATCCAAGCGTCACCGTTCGCTTTGATACTGAAGTTGTTGGCCTGGAGCAGGGCACGGACAAAGTGACCGTTCACGCACATAATGACGGGAACGATGCCAGTTTCTTCGGACAATATGTCGTGGCTTGCGACGGTGGGCGCTCGACCATTCGCCGACTCCTTGACGTGCCGATGGTGGGATCAACCTTCGAAGAGCCCTGGCTCATTGTCGATTTGGCTGAGCCCCAAAACCGCTGCTTTCACACAGAGGTTTTCTGCGATCCCAAAAGGAGCGGAATAACCCTGCCAGGGCCGGGTGGAATTCGGCGCTATGAGTTCAAACTCAACGCCGGTGAGACCGTTGAACAGGCTGAAACAGAAAGCTTTGCGCGTGCCCTTTTGCGGTCCGTCGGGCTGGACGGCGATGCACCCATTCGCCGGCCTAAGGTCTACACCTTTCACGCCCGTACGGCGGAGAGATGGCGGGACGGCCGGGTTTTGCTCGCTGGCGATGCTGCCCACCTCACACCACCTTTTGCCGGGCAGGGCATGAACAGCGGGCTGCGTGATGCGCACAACCTGGCTTGGAAACTGCACGAAGCGCTATCGACAAGCGATGCTGAAGAACTGCTGGCCAGCTATCAAGTTGAGCGTAAGCCACATGCCTGGGCAATGATTGAGCTCGCCATGCGGATGGGGCAGGTGATGATGCCGTCATCACGGTTCAAGGGATGGGCCACGCGAACCGGGTTCCGTGCCCTTCGGTTCTTTGGGCCAGCGAGCGATTATGTTACGCAAATGCGCTACAAGCCCAAGCCGCGGTTTGCGGGAGGTTTGGTGGAGCCAGATAGGCGTCCTCCCAAAAGAAGTGCCGTGGGGCGTATGCTTCCCCAGCCACTGGTTGATACAGCCTCGCGTGACCGGGTGCTTCTTGATGCTGTTCTGCCCGACAAGCCAACGGTTCTGATCTTCGCCCAACGCCCTGACGAATGCATCAGCAGCGATAGCCTTGAGGCCATTCGGTCCGCCGGGGGTGAGGTCATTGGTCTGACGCCGGAATCGGTCAATCCCGTTGATGCCGCGTTTCCCATCGTCCGCGACCATAGCCGGCTCTTCGCCAGCAAACCGTTCTGCGACTATCTCGGCTATGCGCTGCTTGTGAGACGTGATCGCTACGTCATGGCCGCTAAGCCAGCCGCCCAAGCAGAAGAGCTTGTTGCTTTGATCGCAAGGCTGTCGCCGGGCGGACTCCTCGCCGCGGCGAAGGGCCAAGAAAATCACCACAAACCGCAAAAACCAACAGCTGAGAAACTCAGGGAGGAACAACAATGCGCATAACGGAAAAACTCATCGGCGGCGCTATCGCGCTTTTCGTCGCTTTCAGTGCACCGGCCACTGTGTCGGCAGACGAACTGCGGTTCAGCACTCCGACACCGCCCCCGCACATCTTCACGCGTACCGCTGAGCGGTTGGCAGAAGCTCTCTCTGACGATGACAACACGATCGAAGTGTTCCCGGTTAATCAGTTGGGCAATGTGCCAACGGTTCTCTCGCTTCTGCAAAGCGGTGGCGTTGAGTTGGCCATCGTTCCTGTCGGGGACCTAGCGAACCGTGACCCGGCCTTCTATGGCTGGTTCTTGCCCTTCCAGTTCGAGACCCTTGCCGAGGCTGGTGCCGCAGCAAACTCGGAGCCAGCACAAGAGATGCTCGCGCGCCTTGATCAACAAGGCATCACCGGCTTGGGATATGTGTTTCCCGGTCAGCGCCATGTCTTGTCGAAGACCCCCGTCACATCCGTCTCTGACTTTGAAGGGTTGAAGGTTCGCGCCTTCCCCAATGACATTTTTAGCGCATGGTGGCGTGAATTGGACGCTGCCCCGACAGCGCTTCCCTTGCCTGAAATCATGCCGTCGCTGGTAACGGGCGTCATTGATGCGGTCGATGTGGATGTCGATATCGTTTTTGGATTGAGCATGCACAATCAGGCACCCAACCTCGTACTCACCAACCATATGGCGTTCCCTGGCGCGGTCTTGGCTTCAAAGCGTTGGTGGGATGGCCTTGATGAGGCTACGCAAGAGCGCTTCCTGGAGGCGGTTAGCGAAGCGCAGGCTTGGGCGATCGAAACGCAAACGGCTGGGGAAGCAACGCTGCTTGAGCGCCTTGAAGCTGATGGCGCGTCTATTAGCACCTTGGACGCCGCGGAGCTGCGAGAGGCTGGTGCTGTGGTTCGTGACGCCTTCTTGGAACGTGATCCCTTGATCGGTGCCTTCTACGAAGCCAATCAGTAGGCTTGGCATAAACGTTGACATCCAACGGGTCTCGGCCATCGGTTGAAGTCGGCCGAGACCCTGTGCATCACAAGAGCGGTTCAGCGCCTATGTTGTCTAAGCTTGATCGATGGCTCGCTCGGTTTGAGTTGGGGTTAGCCGTCTGCGCGATGACCTCGCTCGTTGTGCTGCTGATTGCCCAGGTCATCTTTCGCTATCTGCTTCAATCACCGCTGTTTTTCGCCGAAGAGGTGGCGCTGCTTCTTCTGGCGATCGCCACCTTTTGTGGCCTCAGCCTTCTTGTGTTCGAGGGCAAGCTGATCAGCGTCACCTTTGCTGCTCTCTGGCTCTCAAAAAAGGCTGATCGCTGGCTGCGCTGGGCGATGCAAATCATGGTCCTGGCCTTGGCCCTATCGCTGGTGGTCTTCGCGTGGCGCTACCTGTCCGTTCCATGGGTCTGGAATGAGCGCTCGGCCACGATCAATCTGCCGCGTGCTTTGATCTACGCAGCCGTTGCACTTGAGATGGTCTTCCTTGCCTTTCACCAGGCCGTGCGCTGCGTGCAACACGTGCCGTGGCAACCCGAGGCGCAGGGGACACCGACGTGATAACGCTCGCGACCTTCTTCGTCTTTTTGCTCGCCGGCCTACCGATCATCTTTCTGCTGATCCTGGCATCGATCTCTTTTGCGTTCGAGCGCGATGCGGTCGTCCTATTTGAGACCTTTTTGGTGCAATCGGTCAAAGGCATCGAAGCAACCGGGTTCCTCGCCATTCCGCTCTATATGCTTGTTGGCGAGATCATGAACCGCGGCGGCATCACTGAGCGCTTGATGCGGACCTCCTTTCGCATCGTTGGCGGATTTCGCGGCGGTTTGGCCTATGTGAATGTTCTGACCAACGCGTTCGCCGCCGCGATCCTAGGATCAGCAACGGCGCAGATCGCCATCATGACACGATCGGTCGTGCCGGAGATGGAACGCCACGGCTATGACAAGCGATTTGCCACCGGTTTGACCGTGGCGACAGGCTTGCTCGGCCCGATCATACCGCCATCCATGCTGATGATCATTTACGGGGTGCTTGCCTATCAGTCCGTCGCGGCCCTGTTCATTGCCGGCATCCTGCCGGGCCTCCTTGTCACGCTGTTTTTCTTTGTCACTGTCGGGCTATCGCGCAAGCAGTTGCCGGCGGTCGAAACGCCCACTGAGACAGCGTCCACCGGCTCCAGCGTGGTTTTGGATGCCTTACCGGTCGTCATTCCAGCAACCATCATTGCCGGCGTTGTCTCTGGTGTCATGACGCCGACCGAGGCAGGTGCCATTGCGTGTGTTGTGGCGCTTCTGCTTTCGGTGTTCATCTACCGGAGCCTGCGATGGGCTGACTACGTTCCGGTTGTCAAAAACGTCATTTTGGCGTCGGCATCGGTCGTTGCGCTAATCGGCTTTGCAACGCTTTTGGGTTGGGTTCTGGCGTATGAGGGCGTTCCTCGCCTGCTGGCTGAAGCTCTGTCGTCGACGGCTGTCGGACCCATCAGCTTCCTGTTCCTGGTCTGTGCGGTCGTGTTCCTGCTGGGCATGTTTCTTGATGGCATAGGTGTGCTCATCGTGATCGTGCCGATCTTGCTGCCGCTGGCGCAGGTGTTTGGCATCGATCCTATCCATTTCGGCGTTGTCCTGGCTGTCGCCACCTTGACCGGGCTGGTCTCGCCGCCGGTCGGTCCAGGCCTCTACATCGCGATGGATGCCACCGGTTTGTCGCTGATGCAGGTCTTTCGGGGCGCGTTTCCATTCCTGGTCGCTTTCGTGACTGCGCTTTGCGTCATCATTCTTTTTCCCGACCTTTCAAGTTGGCTTCCTGGCATCCTTGGACTGTGATCCAAACGCCGGGATATCATCATACCGGCATTGTCATTGCTTGGCTCACACCACGTGTGGTGGTTCGGTAGAGGACAAATGATCAGACAAGTGTGAGGCTGACAGTGGACAGCAAGGTCAACTCGGTACGGGCGCTGTCACGCGGACTGAGCGTTCTAGCTGCCGTAAGCGATGGCAAAGGTGCTAAGCCTGCTGAGATCGCCGCACAAGTCGGCATCCCAAGGCCAACCGTTTATCGCTTGTTGGAAACCCTTGAGGAGCTTGGCTATGTTTCGCGCAGTGCATCCGACAATCGATTTCGGGTTACGCTGAAAACACGGGCGATTGCACAGGGCTATGATGCGGAAACCCAGATCGGGGAAGTCGCCGGCCCTATCCTGGCGCGGCTGGGCAGCGAGATTGTCTGGCCGATTGATCTCTCGACCTATGAAGATGGTTGGATGGTCATCCGCGAGACGACCCATGCCCGCAGTCCCATGTCGATTGACCGCAACATGATCGGATTTCAGCTGCCGGTCCTGCTCACGGCTTCAGGCCGGGCTTTTTTGGCTTTTTCTCCTCCAAGCGTACGCGATGCCTGTCTTGATCTGCTTCGAGCACGCGATGATACCTTGGACCGGCCTTTTCTGGATCCGCTTTATCTGGACCGCATTCTCAAGACATGTCGGGCAAAAGACTATGGCATGCGGTTGGGTGAGAGCTTCATACCCAAGACATCCAGCTTTGCGGTCCCAGTGATGGAAGGCGGATTGGTGACGGCCTGCATCACCGTCATATGGATTACTTCTGCCCTGTCCGTTTCTCGTGCCGAACAGGAGCTGTTGCCATCGCTCAGATTGGCGGCTGCTGAAATTGCAGAGCAACTGGAAGTTGGTCATGCCTGACATGTCCGCCCTATGGACATTCCGGCCGTGCGCATAGCCTGCTTTGAGCAAACTGCAGCAGGCTTGCCGGATAAGTCATATGGGAGAACACAATGATAAGAACAATCGCCGCACTCACCGCATGCTTGCTGGCCAACACCGTTCAAGCACAAGAGACTTTGCGCTTTGCTTCGTTTGAACCTCCTGTTGCCTTCATCACCAGCCAAATCCTGACGCCTTGGGCCGAGGAAGTCAGTGCTGCATCGCAAGGCACATTGAACATCCAAATGTTTGCTGGAGGCACGCTCGGGCGTGATCCCGCAACCCAGTTGAATCTGGTATTGAACGGCGTAGCCGACATTGCCTGGATCATCCCGGGTTACTCACCTGGCCGTTTTGATCAGGCAACGATTGTGGAGTTGCCTTTCGTTGTGCCGTCCGCCGAGGCGGGCTCGGTGGCCGCCGCGCGTATGGTTGAAGAGGGTCTGTGGAGTGGCGGCGGCTTCGACGATGTTGTCGTTTTGGGCATGTTCGCTACCTCGCCGGGGCACTTGGTCACAACTGAGCCTGTGAGCGAACTTGCTGATGTTGCAGGGCTGGACCTGCGAGGTGCTGGACCTGTTCTGCTGGGCACGGCAGCTGCTCTCGGCGGCACACCAGTCGGCGGAATACCCGGGCCAAGGATCGCCGAGACAATGTCGCGCGGCGTCATTGATGGAACGATCAGTGAATGGAATGCGCTACAAACATTCCGCATTCTCGATGTCGCTGAGCACCATATGGTGCTGCCTCTTGGCTCGGTGGCTCTGATGGTCGTTATGAACAAAGACCGCTATGAAAGCCTGCCAGAAGCAGCCCGTGCGGCCATTGACGCAGCTGATGGCGAAGTCTTTGCGCAGCGCTTCGGTTCAATGTTCGATGCCAACAATGCTGCTGTCTATGCAGAAGCTTCGGCCAATGAGGACCAAACGATCATTTTTCCCTCTGATAACGAGGCCGCTCTTTGGCAGGCGACTACGGCGTCTGTTGTCGACGAATGGGTTGCAAGCCGCGACGGTGGGCAGGCTCTCATGGATGCGTTCATGGCCGAGATTGGTGATGTATCAACGGACTGATGATCAGTCCTGTGAAAGAATGCTTCCGGCGCGCCCTTAACGCAGCAGCGCCGGAAGCCATAGCGAGAGACCGGGCACAAGCACCAGCACCGCCAGTCGCAACAGATCGACGGCCATAAAGGGTGCAACGCCGCGATAGATCAGACCTAGTCGCAGATCGGGGCGTAACCCGTTCAGCACAAACACGTTCATCCCGATTGGCGGCGACATCATTCCGACGGTCACCACCATGATGTTAACGATGCCCCACCAGACCAAGTCATACCCAAGACCAGCGATCACGGGAGCGACGAATGGCAGGGTCAGAACCATGGCGGCCAGTTCATCGAATATCGCTCCCAGCGCCAGATAAGCCAGCAGGATACAGCAAACGATCCCCAAAGGCGGCAATCCGCTTGCCTGAATGGCTTGGACGGCCAGGGCAGGCGCGCCGGTGATGGTCAGGAAATAGCCGAAGATCGATGCGCCAATGATCATCACATAGACAAGGACAGTGGTTGTCGCCGTCTGTTCCAGGATCGCGACAAGATCGGCCATGTTGAGCTTTCGCAAAAGCGCAAGGACAAAGGAAATGGCCACACCGACAGCTGCGGCTTCGGTGACGGTGAACACTCCGGAATAGACCCCACCGAGAACCGCAACACCAAGAAGCAGGACGGTCCAGGCTCCACGCAAGGCGTCAAGTCGATCGCGCAAACTTTGGCGCGGCCCTGCCGGGCCTGCCTGCGGATCGCGGTGCACGATGATTGCAACCACGCCAAGATAGAGGAGCAGCGCCAGTGCTGATGGGATGATCGCCGCTGAAAAAAGATCAAGGATGAACTGCTCGGTCAGGATCGCATAGATAATCAGGATGGACGACGGTGGCACCACGATGCCAAGGGTCCCTCCCGCGGCAACGGTGCCGGCTGCGAGCTTGCGCGAGTAACCGCGTGCCAACATTTCGGGGAGGGCCACCCGCCCAAAGGTAACGGTGGTTGCCACGGCAGAGCCGCACACGGCACCGAATCCGGCACAGCCTGCGAACGTGGCGAGCGAAAGTCCGCCGCGACGATGTCCGATGAAAGCATAGAACAGTTTGTAGACGTCGCTCGCCAGACCTGCGCGTGCCGCAAGGTTGCCCATCAAGAGAAAAAGCGGGATGACAGCAAGGTCAAGATTGGACATGACAGCCACTGGCTCGGTCGCCAGAAGTGAAAGCGCCGGACTCCACCCGATCATCAGGCCGAAGCCGACGACACCGACGACAGCCATCGCGATGCCGACCGGAACGTGCAGGATAATCAAGCCAAAGATGGCGCCGAACCCCAGCAGGGTCGCCAGACCGGGGTCAATCATGCTCAGATCCCGTTTCCATTGACGGCATAAGAGCCTGGGCGACCGCCGTGATCTGAGACAACACCGTCAATCCGAAGAAGCCGGCGACAGCCCACCACCAGGGCCCTGAAGGCCACCCAAGCACAAGGGTTTCGGCGCCAGAGGCTGTGTTCTCTGCGGCAAACAGAGCAAGCTGCCACGTCATCAAACCGACAACGGCCAATGTGATCAAGCCGCCAAACGCCTCTAAGAGACGGTAGCCAACTCGCGAGTCGTCGGAAGATATCCGGCCTAGTATGTCGACCCGAATGTTGCCACGCCGCAAAAAACACAGTGGCGCTGCAGCGGCGATTGCCGTGGCCGTCACCAGATATGCGATGTCATCAACGCCATGAACTGGCGCTGAGAACAGCCAGCGCAGCAGTATGTTGGCGGTGATCGCCAGCGAGAGAAGCAGAAGGCCTCCAGCCCCGATCATTGCGCAAAGACGGGATAACTGCAGGACCAGCCGGCTGATTGATAAGGGATTGGTCATTGCGCAGCCTGTGCCATTTCAGGCTGGCTGTGCAATTGGGCTTGTAACCTGCCAGCCGCCTTGTCGAGATCCTTTGGGTTCACGGCGGCTGCAACATAGCGGTCCGGGCGGATCAATAGCACCTGATCACGATGGCTGCGCCACGCGCGGGCGCGGGTCTCGCCACGAGCCAATGGTTTGGTCAAGTCGACGGTCAGGCGGTGGGCATCAAGCGCGTTCCACAGTGGATGGTCTGCCTCAGCTAAGGCCGTCTCGCCCTCCAGACTCTGCGCCACAAGCGCAAAACCAGGGCCAAGCAACTCATCAATGGGCGATTGGCCATGATCGAGGTCAACGACAGGCTGCGGGGCCATGTCACCGACCATTGAACCTTCGAATTGGGGGTTATGCAGGTCGAGAAAGAAACCCTTCTCATAGCGGGGCCTTGGCTTGAACTTCATGTCAATCAAGAAGTCGCGCGCGGAGGGAAACGGCGCCAGGGCGAGGACCAGTGCATCACGCAGCTGCGCTTGGGCAGCATCGCGTGGCATCACGATTTGCCCCATTGCAACCGCTAGCTGGATCATGGACCAGGCCGGTTCGCGGCGCGCTTCCTCATAGCTATCAAGCAGAGTCGATGTGGCCACACCCTTGACCACAAGGGCCAGTTTCCAGGCCAGATTGTGAACATCGCGCAGTCCGGCATTCATGCCTTGCCCGGCAAAGGGAGGGGGCAAATGAGCGGCATCACCCAAGAGGAATACTCGCCCCATGCGCCACTTGGCGGCCATGCGCGCATGGAAGGTATATATGGCCTTGCGAATGATATCGGCCTCGCGAATTTCGCGGAACGGCGCCAGAATGTTTCGTAACATGTCATCCGCCAAGAGTGCATCACCGATCTCACCAGGCATGACCATGAACTCACAGCGACGGCCGCCATTCGGCGCTGGTATGCTGACATGTGGCCTGGCAGCATTGCAGAAAAACTTGGAAACACGACTGCTATCGGCATCGGCGTGTGTGTCGATCACCAGCCAGTCCTGACCATAGGTGTCGCCTACCATGCTTACTTTCAGTGCCTGGCGTATTGGGCTGCGGCCGCCGTCACAGGCGAGAATCCAGTCGGCTGTCATTTCGTGGGTTTTGCCGTTTGGCAAAGCTAGCTCGATGGCGACGACATCTTCGGTTTGAGTGACAGCGAGGACTTCGGTGCCGAGGCGCAAATCAATCTCACGGCTTCCATTGGCCTTGTCCCGCAACACACGCTCTAGGTCCGGTTGGAACAAGAAGTTTCGCTTGGCAAAACCGTAGGTTTCAGCCCCGGCTCCAGTTTCGGCAAAAAGCGTGTTGGCCTCATCATAATAGTGAGAACCTTCACCTGGGATCGTCATCGCTTCCACCTGATGGGACAGGTTCAGCGCCTGCAACATCCTCAGGCCCTCATCATCCAAAACAATGGCGCGCGGCAGATTGAGTGGCTCCGGTGCTCGGTCAACAATGAGGACCGGCACACCACTTTGTGCGAGAAGATTGGAGACCGATAGGCCAGTCGGGCCTGCCCCAACCACGAGGACAGGAACATGATCGGGAAGAGGATCAAAACTGATCATGGGACGTACTCCGTGGCGCGGATATAGGTGGGGTTTTCCGTGGGCGGAAAAGAGAATTCTGCGCGCTGCCAACTGTCGCGCGCGGTGATCCGCTCCGTGTACGCGCCGATTGATGGGAACCGGTCATAGAGATCATTCACGCCAAGGCGCGGAAACATCTCAAGTCGCGGAACAACGGCGATGTCAGCCAGCGAAAAGGCTCCACCCACCAGATAGGTGCGGTCATCTTCAAGCGTTCGCTCCAGATGGCTCAACCGCTCAAAAACGATTGCCAAGCGATTGGCAATCAAGTCGCGGTCTGGTGGATCTTCTAGCACGTGCCGTGCTTTGGCGTGGTAAACCGGGTTGCTGGTGTTCCTGGCAATCTGCTCGCTCATCGCCTCAGCGTTCAGCCCAAGACTGCGCACCCGCTCCTTCATCGAGGTCTCATAGATGATCTCGGCAAATTGCTTTGCCCAAGCCAGTTCAACGGCTTGCCACATGGCAACCTCAGCCTGGGCATAGGCATCAGCAGGCAGGAGTGGCCGACCGAGCTTGAGCGCTTCCAAATAGCCGTTGATGGCATGGCTTTCATAGATCGCGCGGCCATCAACCAAGGCTGCTGGGACCGTTCCATTTGGATTGATCGTCAGGAACCAGTCCTGCTTCTGCTCGAAAAGCGACAGGTTTAGCCAATGAATCTCGGCGCTCAGACCTTTCTCCAAGAGACACATGCGAACCCGGCGCCCGCACGGACTGGTTGGTGCGTCATAGAGCAAAATCTTCGGTTGGTTTGCCATCTCAGCCTTCCTGTTGGGCCGACGTTAACAGTCGCAAAGACGGAGTCCTGACTGGCTCACCAGACTGTCCACCAGGCGAACACGACGGGACGCAGCCATTCCCACAATCATCGATTCGGCCCAGACCTTGGTGATCAGCTAGGGAGAATTGAGCAGTGCGATTAGCAAGTTTTTCGGCCGACGGACGTGCAAGCTACGGTGTTGTTGAAGACACGGGCATTCGTGACTTGGGAGCCGTTGCCGGTTCCAAATGGCCGACCTTGAGATCAATGTTGGCGGCCGGCGCAGTTGCCGAGACGTCTGTGCTGGATGCTCCCACTCTTGCCTCGGATGACGTCACGTTCCTACCGGTTATTCCTGATGCCGGAAAAATCTTCTGCGTTGGTATCAACTACGCTTCGCATATCGCCGAGACGGGCCGCGACACCCCGGAAAAGCCGATGCTCTTCGTTCGCTTTGCCGACAGCCAGGTGGGGCATGGCCAGCCAATGGTGAAGCCTATGGAGTCCGACAAGTTCGATTTTGAAGGTGAACTGGCGGTGGTGATCGGGCGCGCAGGCCGCCGCATCTCAACCAACGATGCCTTGGCGCACGTGGCAGGCTACACCTGCTACAATGATGGAAGCATTCGTGATTGGCAGCGCCACACGAGCCAATTTACCGCCGGCAAGAATTTCTCAGGCACTGGCGGATGTGGGCCTTGGCTTGTCACAGCCGACGACATCCCTGACCCATCCACGCTTCGTCTTGAGACCCGGTTGAACGGCCAAGTGATGCAGGCTGCACCGATCTCCGATCTGGTGTTCGATGTGCCTGCCCTGATTAGTTATTGTTCGACCTTCACCACTTTGAATCCAGGCGACATCATCATCACCGGAACGACCGGCGGCGTCGGTCTGTTTCGCGATCCGCCCGTCTGGCTGAAGGATGGTGACCTGGTCGAGGTTGAGATCGACGGCATCGGTACTCTTTCAAATCCGATCGTCGCCGAAAGCCTATGACCGCGCGCGATGTCATTCTAACCTGCGCCGTCACTGGCGGCGGTGATACCGTCGAAAAGAGCCCTTTTGTCCCTGTGACACCTGAGCAAATTGCCGACAGCGCGCTGGCAGCCGCAGAAGCCGGGGCCAGCATTGTCCATCTGCATGTGCGAGACCCCCAAACCGGCAAGCCGAGCATGGACCAAGTACTCTACGCTCGAACGGTCGAGCTTATTCGTGCTGACAATGAAGACCTGCCGATCAATCTCACCACCGGCGCTGGTGCAAGGCTTGTGCCGTCACGCACTGTGGCCGGCAAGGCAGACCCTGGCACGATGATGGCTACGCCTGCCGATCGCGTGGCCCATGTTACCGCGCTCAAACCGGCGCTTTGCTCACTTGATATCGCGACGATGAACTTCGGCGCACACGCGTTCATCAACACGCCCTCTCACCTGCGGGACATGGCAGCGGCGATTGGTGCCGCCGGGGTTATCCCGGAGCTTGAGGTTTTTGATCTCGGCCACATCCGTCTGGCCCGTGCATTGATTGAGGAAGGCGCTTTGCCGCAAAGGCATCTCTGCCAGCTCTGTCTGGGCGTTCCGTGGGGTGCGGCCGCCGACGTCGAAACATTGACGTTTATGGCTGACCGGCTGCCAGAAAAGGCGCTCTGGTCGGCCTTTGGCATCGGTGCGCAGCAGTTTCCAATGCTGCAGGCCGTTCTAGGCCTGGGCGGTCATTTGCGCGTCGGGCTGGAAGATAATCTCTACATTCGGCGCGGAGAGCTGGCGCAAAGCAACGCGCAGCTGGTGAACGAAGCGGTGCGTTTGATCACTGATCACGGAGATCAGGTTGCTTCCCCTGCCAGTGCGCTCTCGATCTTGAAAGGGGCCGTCGATGCCTGAACTCATTCCAAAAACCATGCGCGCTATCGCGCCTACCGGTCCAGGAGGCCCGGAGGTTCTGGAGCTCATGCAGCGCCCTGTTCCCAATGCACTCGGTTCGCAGCTCTTGATCCAGGTTCAAGCAGCTGGCGTTAACCGTCACGATTGCAATCAACGTGCGCGCGGCCACGGCCCAAAAGGCGCGACCGATGTTCTCGGGCTGGAAGTCGCTGGCGTGGTTGTGGCTGCCGGACCAGATGCTGATCCCGCATGGAGCGGCCAAAGAGTGATCGCGCTCACCAATGGGGGCGGCTACGCCGAGTATTGCTTGGCCGAGGCTGGACTGGCGCTGCCCTGGCCGCAGACCTTTTCTGCTGTTGAGGCGGCCGGTCTGCCGGAAGCGCTCTTCACCTTGCAGCTCAACCTGATGGATATGGGCCGGTTAAGCCCAGGCGATTGGGTTTTGCTTCATGGCGGCAGCGGTGGAGTTGCCTCCATCGGGATCGCTTTTGCAAAACGCAAAGGTGCATCCGTGGCCGTGACCGTCGGCAATGAAGAGAAGCGGCAGTTCTGCCTCGAACGCGGCGCTGATCTGGCTATCAACTATCGCACCAGCGACTTCGCCGATGCGATCCTTGCGGCCACCGATGGCCGTGGCGTCGACGTTATCCTCGATGTTGTCGGGGCATCCTATGCCAAACAAAATCTGCGGGCCGTCGCTCCGAATGGTCGGATATTGCACCTGTCGCCGAAGGGAAATCTGGACATCCCTCTACGCGATATCATGGTCAAACGCGCTTGTTTGTCCGGCGCCTTGTTGCGTGGCGTTCCACTGGAGCACAAGCTGCGTTTGGCAGCCGCAATTCGCACCGATTTGGACAACGGAGCAGCGGACGATTTGCGCCCCGCCATCAGCCAAGCCTTTGTCTTGGATGAAGCAGATGCTGCTCACACCTTGATGGAAAGCTCGGCCCATATGGGCAAGGTCATGTTGCTTTGCTCCCAATTGGACGGAGAAACATTGATATGACCGATCAACGCGCTGAGATCGCGGCTCTGGCCTATATCGGCATCCGCTCAGACAGGTTGGAGGATTGGGAGCAGTTCGCCAGCGGTCTTCTAGGCATGCAGCAAGTGGATCGCGGCGCGCATTTGCGCAGTTTCCGGATGGATGATCGCAAGCAGCGCCTGCTGGTGGATGGCCGGCGGGATGGTCAGGAGTTTTTTGGGTGGGAGGTCGTCTACCATGCTGACCTTGAGAATCTGGCCGCTCGACTGGAGTCCGAGGGCCATCAGGTCATGCGAGGTAGCCGGGCGTTAGCCGCCGCACGCATGGTCAGCGACTTGATCGTGTTCGACGATCCCTCTGGTTACCGGATCGAGGTGTGTTGGAAGCCTGAGGTAACCGACGATCCATTTGTACCAGGGCGTCCGATCGCAGGTTTCAAGACCGGCCCCTTTGGTTTGGGGCATGCCGTCCTGCACACCGACAAGATTGATCCTATGCTGACCTTCTATCGCGACACTCTGCGTTTCGGTGTCACCGATTTCGGACGTCAACCCTATCCGCTCTACTTCTTCCACGTGAACGGTCGTCACCACAGCTTTGCCCTTGTCGGCTCAGGGCAGCGCGGCATGCACCATTTCATGGTCGAGCTTCTAAGCCTTGATGATGTCGGGCAGGGCTATGACCTCGCCGGCCTGGAACAGGACCGGCTGGCTTACACGCTTGGCCGGCACACAAATGATTGGATGACATCCTTTTACACGCACTCGCCATCGCGGTTCTTCGTTGAGTATGGCTGGGGTGCCCGTGAGGTTGATCCGGTTAACTGGGTGACTGAAGAAACCTTTGATGGCCCGAGCTTTTGGGGACATGAACGGCTCTATCTCGACGAAGAAGGGGCCAAACGCCTGCGTGATATGCGTTTGGAAGCGGCGACAGCAGGCAAACGTGCTATGGACTACAGCCCCTGCCCATGGGCCAACAGCGTAATTGCGCGCGACTGCTCCTGGCTGCTCACCAGGTCACAATATGGGCCATGTGTTGAAGGCCAAAGTCCCTGCCGATGAAGGAACCGCAAGGCGATGATTCATCCAGATAGACTCGTAGCCTGGCGCCAGGGTAATAGTGCGCCGGCGGCCGCGAAGGCGCTGCATTTAAATCTCAGCCCTTTACGGCGCCTGCTGTCATGCCTTGGATAATCTGCCGAGCCGCAAAGAAGGTGAAGAGCAGGGGCGGGATGACGATAAGTGTTCCCATGGCCATGATGCGACCCCATTCGACACCGGTGGCTGTGATAAAGCCAGCCGCTCCAACGGGCAGCGTGCGGGTGCTGCGACCGGTTAGCAGGAGCGCCAGAATGAACTCGTTCCAAGCGATACGGAAGGTGAAGATACCTGCCACCGCATAACCTGACGTCATCAGCGGAAGGAGCACGCGAAAGAACACCTGAAGTGGCGTCGCGCCATCAACAATTGCAGCCTCCTCGAGCTCGACCGGGATCTGCTTGTAGAACCCAAACAGCAGCCAGATGGCGAATGGCAGGTTTAGCGCCGTATAGAAAAAGATCAGAACAGCCAGATCATTGTCGAGGCTGAACTGAATCACCATCGCAAAGGCCGGAACTGCCAAGACGGCCGGCGGAACCATCCGCACCAAAAGCGTGCTGTTGGCCACGAAAATCCGCCCACGGAATTCTGTACGGGCCAGCGCGTAGGCGCACAGGCCGCCAAAGAACAGGGTCAGGAACGTTGAGACCGAACCGACAATGATCGAGTTCCAAAGATAGGTATCAAATCGGCCGCGGGTGAGAATGAACTCATAATTGTCCAGTGTCGGAACTAAGAAAAACCAGACCGGCTCGCGGCTCTGCACAACAACCTCTGGCTTGAAGCCCGTCGCGATCATGATCCAAATCGGCGCCAGGGTGATCATGCCGAGGATCAACAAAGCGGCATAGTGGCCGTAGACACCCCATGGGTTGTCGATGCGCTTTTGAGCCATCACAAATCCGCCTTGTCTTTCATGGGGTTGCCAAGCTTGAGGATGGCGAGGCTGAGCAGAAATACAATCACGATCAACAGAACTGATATCGCTGACGCGTAGCCAAGCTGCTGCGTCGTGAAGGCTCGGTTGTAGATGATCAGCGATAACACTTAGGTCGCTCGGCCCGGACCACCCCCTGTCATGATGAACATCACCTCAAGGGCTCGGAACACATCAATGCGGCGCAGCAAGAGCGCGATGATGAGGATGGATTTGATCATTGGCAGCTTCACGAACAGGATGTGCTGCCACCAGTTGGCGCCATCGATCTTGCTGGCCTCCAGGACCTCAGATGGCAGGGCCTGCAAACCAGCAATGACGATGAAGAAAATGAACGGCGTCCACTGCCAGATGTCGGTGAACACCATGGCAAAGAAGGCAAGATCGGCATCGCCAAGCCACACCTGTGGCTCAATGCCAAGGTAGCCGAGATAGTAGTTGATCCAGCCGATCCGCGCGTCAAAGAGGTAGCGCCAAATCAAGCCAACCACGACCGGTGAAACCATCAACGGCAGGATGAAGATCGTGCGGAAGATAGAGGCGCCGCGAATGGGTTTTTCCAGCAGCAGCGCCAACGAATCGCCCAGGATCATTTCGATGGTGATTGTCCAAAACCCGAAGCGGAACGTGACCCATAGGGATTCGCGGACCGCCTCGTCCGTCAGCATCCGCAAGAAATGGTCCAGGCCGACGAACGGCGCATCCTGCATGTCCGTGCCGATGCGCCAGTCGAAGAATGACAGGTAGAGCGCTTGGATGACGGGGTACACAAGCCCGGCAAACATGATTGCCACGGCTGGAAGAATGAAAAAGTACGGCCCCATGTTCCGCATACTCAGCGCGGGCGGTCGGGCCGAAGGTGGGGCTTGGATCGCTGCGTCGGTCATGGTGCTTCTTTGGCGTGGACGGGGCTCGGAGCGGGGGCAGGAGCGACGCCGCCGCCGCCCCTGCTGTTGCTTGCAAGAAGGACTATTGCTGGCTGCGATAATCGGCCCAGATGTAGTAACCCTCGCGCTCCATGATCTGGCGGATCTGCTCATTGGCGGCGTCCATGATCGGCTGGACTGGGTCATCGGTCGTGATGACCTGCGTCAGCGCTTGACCGAGCACATCGATGTTGAGCTCGTTCCACTCGGGGATGAGCGGCCGCCAGTTCGGATCGGCGCATGGCAGCTGCTCTGCAACCACCGGGAACTCGCCGAAGCGTTCAGCAAACTCGGGGTCCTGTAGCGTCGAAATGCGGATTGGGTCACCGCCCAGTTCCACCATCCGGCGATCACCAGCCCTGGAGGTCAGGTACTGGATGAACAGGAATGCTGCCTCCTGGTTTTGTGAATTGGTTGGAATGCCAAGGGCAAATCCGCCCGTTTCGGCGCCGCAACGCGTACCGACCGGATGCAGCGCATAACCGACGTTGCCATCAATGGTTGAAAGGTTCGGGTTGCGCGACATGGCGGCGATCTTCAACGTGTCAAGATGCATTGCCGCATCGCCTTGCAGGAAGGCAGCCGCTGCTTCGCCGAAGCCAAAGGTGGGAATGCCGACAGGCCCGGTGCGAACACCCTCTCGGAGGAACTCAGCTGCTTGGACAGCTTCCGGTGAGTTCACAACAGGATTCCATTGATCATCGAACACCCGGCCGCCGAGCGGTGCCAGGTGGAACAACCAGGCTGCGGTGACTTGGTGTCCGGTACTTCCGCGCGAGGTTAAAGCTGGAATGCCCAAATCATGCAGTTGCTGCATGACGGCGAGCAACTCATCGTAGGTCTCAGGAACCTCAATGTTGTGCTCCTCAAAAACGTCCCGCCGGTATGCAAGGATGGACGTCTCAGCGCCGAAAGGGATGCCGTAAAGCGCACCTGATGGTCCCGGAAGGTAGCCAAGGTCCCCGCCGACGACTCCACCATTTTGCAGGTAGGCATCAGCGATATCATCGATGTCATAGGTTGGGTCGATCAGACGGGCATCGGTGAAAAACTGGGAAAGCGGTGTCAAAAGGCCTTTGTTGACGTACTCGCCCTTCCACATCACCACCCAGCTGACGACATCGTAATCGCCCTCTGGCTTGGACATTTCCAGAAGCTGACGGTCCCGCAGGGCAAGGTACTGAAGGGCGTCGACTTCTACGTTGATGCCGGTTTCTTCGATAAACTCCTCAACGAGTTCCTCGGCGGCATTGAAGTGCGCCAGCGCTGGCCAACTGACCACGATGGTGGTGCCTTCATATTGGGCGTAGGGGTTGGCCAATACTGCTGCTGATGACAACAAAAATGCAGCGGTTGCACCCGCTACCGACAGACGTTTCAACATGTGTGTTCCTCCGCTGAGTGGACGTTTTTCTTCTTTTTAGGCAACGGCTTGGCCTGTTTTTTTGTCAAACAGGTACAAGCGGGACGTATCGAAGCGGTAAGCGCCACTTGTCAGTGGCGCACTGTCAGGACCAACTTCGATGGCAGCCGTCACGCTGGTGTCTGATATACGTGCGGCCAGGAATTGGCTGGAGCCGATGTACTCGGCCACAGCCACTTCAAGCTCAATGGGCGCGAACTGGGACTCCTTGGTCCCTCCGGCTCCATCGATCGAGAAATGCTCAGGACGCAGCCCGACGGTGACCTGACGGGCGTCGATCTGGTTAGCTGCGTCGTGCAATGTGCTTGGAAGGGGCAGATCAAATCCCGGTCCGCGTACCCTAAGGCCGCCTTCCTCGATGAGATCGCCGTCAAGGAAGTTCATCGATGGTGAGCCGATGAAGCCTGCAACGAACTGGTTCTTTGGGCTGTTATAGACCTCGCGCGGACTACCGACCTGTTGAACGATGCCCTGGTCCATAATGACAATGCGGTCGGCCAAGGTCATGGCTTCGATCTGGTCATGCGTCACATAGACCATCGTCCGCTCAAGCCGCTTGTGCAGGATTGCTAGCTCGGTACGCATGGCCGAGCGCAGCTTGGCGTCCAGGTTGGATAGCGGTTCATCGAACAGGAAGCAGTAGGCGTCCCGGACAATAGCTCGACCCATGGCAACGCGCTGACGCTGACCGCCGGACAGATCCTTTGGTTTGCGATGCAGATAGTCGGTGAGTTCCAGCATTTCTGCGGCGGCGAGAACCCGCTCCTGGACCTCGGCCTTTGGGCGGCCGGCAAGACGCAAGGCGAACGACATGTTCCCGGCAACATTCATGTGCGGGTAAAGCGCATAGGATTGGAACACCATCGCGATGTCGCGCTCCTTGGGCACGGCCCAGGTGACGTCTTTGCCGCCAATGTGGATCGATCCACCGGAGACCGGCTCAAGGCCGGCAATCATGCGCAATGTCGTTGATTTTCCGCAGCCCGATGGCCCCACGATGACGACGAACTCGCCCTCGTCAAACGACAGGTCGAGCGAAGTGATAATGTTCACTGGCCCGTAGGATTTGCTGACCTGTGTCAGTTGAACTCCACTCATCGTGCCTCCCTCCCTTTGCGAATGCGTTTTGTTTTCTCAGGCCAGATCGACGCTCTTCAGAACGTCACCTTGGCCCCCTTTTGAATTTTTGCCCGGCGCACGATCTCTTCATCGCGGGCCTGCTTGAACGCGTCCGGATTGCGCGTTTGCCAGTCGTAGAATCCCTGGCCGCTCTTCATGCCGAGCTTTCCGCTGGCGAAAAGCTCGCCAACTGGTGTGTCAGCTGGATCGGAAATGTTGGACAAGTCGGCCCAAACGGCCTTGGCAGCCGGGCTGTTCATGAGATCAAGGCCTGCCAGGTCGGCATGCTCGAAAGCGCCCATCGCTGGTAGTCGCGCGGCGTAACCTTGTTTCAGGATGGTGTCGCAGACCTCAGGCGTAACGAGGCCTTGACCAACCAGGCTGGCAAACTCGCGCAGCACGGCATGTTGGATACGTGCCCAAAGGAAGCCTGGAACATCTGGACATAAGACTGGCGTCTTGCCGGTTTGGTTCAGCAAGTCTGTGACGAACTGCGTGGTGGTCGCTGCGGTGTCTTTACCGGGCACGACCTCAACCAACGAAACCAAATGCGCTGGCTGGGCATAGTGCGCGACGCAGAAGGCTTCAGGACGCTTCAACGCCGATTGGATGGTGGTCGGGCTGAGCGCGGAGGTGGTGGAGGAAAGGATGGCCGTTTCAGGAGCGCTTTTCTCCGCTTCGGTGAGCAAAGCCGATTTGGTGTCCAGATCTTCGGCGACTGCCTCGAGAATGAAGTCGGAACCAGCCACTGCCTGGTCCACCGAGTTGGCGATGGTGACCCGCTCAAGAACCGGCAAGCGTTCCGCTTTGCTGGCAAGGCCGCTTTCGATCAGGAACTCATAGGCGGCAGCAATTCGTTTTTGGGCCTCATCGCGACCCTCGGCACGCCGGCCCCATAGGTGGACGGACGTGCCGCCGAGTGCCAGAGAAAGCGCGATCTGCGCGCCCATAGTCCCCGATCCGAGCACGGCGCATTGTGTCGCCGACAGGTTTGCGTTCTCAGCTGGCATAGGCCCACCCGTTGCCTTGCTTTCGGATGGTACCCGCCGTTTCGAAGGCTTTCAGGCTCGCATCGATGGACACAAGCGCACGCCATTCGCTAACTTTTTCAAACTCGTCGCACACCGCATCACGTAGCGCAGCAAAGCCAATGCCCGGCTGCTCCTTGATGTTGCGGATCATGCTGTCTTCGATGCCGTCGACGCGTGCGCGTGCGCTATCGATCAGCTCAAATGTGCCTTCGCCGGTGCGTGGATCTTCGTGCGCTAAAAGGACCGTCTGGACATCACGCTCCTTGATGAAGGATTCGATCCTGTCGAAGGTGGCGCGCATCACCGCCGGGTCTTCGTAGAGGTAAAGCACTGGATTGAAGACGGGGAGAAGTGGATCGGCGATCACAAGCGTTTTGGTTGAATGCTCGAAGAAGCCAATTTCAGCCATGGAGTGGCCAAGGCATTCCACAACCTCCAGCTTTACGCCGCCTCCTAGATCGATAATGTCACCATCTGCAACAAATTGCTCGATCGGGCCTTCATTGGGCGCCTTCCAGTCGAGATATTCTTCTTTCAGGTCAAAGTGTTCGCCCTCGGGAAAGGCGTGCACGATGGTGGTGGCGTTGAGCATGTTGTCAGCCACGCGGTCGGCCCGGCCTTTGTGACCGATGATCGTACAGCCGGTCTGTTCTTTCAGCGGTCCGTTGTTGCCGACATGATCCATGTGTTCATGGGTGATGAGCAGATAGTCGAGGTCGGACTTCGAATAGCCGAGTTCTTCAAATCCCTGTTCGAGCGACGGGTAGCCGGCATAAAGTCCGCTATCGATTAGTGCGAGCTTGTCAGCACCCTTCACGAAGAAAACGCGGGTTGCTGTTTTCCCCTCATGGTCGCCCGGCAAGCCCATAGAAACAGTCGCAAATGGGCCATTTCGGTAACTGATGACACTGGCATCGCTCATTCTTCATTCATCTCCCGGACCAGTTGGGGTCACGTTTTTCGACAAAAGCATTGATGCCCTCCTTGGCATCGTCGGTGGCATAAAGTGCGCCCAGTACCCGCTGTTCGAAGGTAAGACCTGCGGCCAGGGGCGATTGCCGGCCGTCATCGCTGACGCGTTTGCCCTCGGCGAGCGCGATGGGTGCCTGAGATGCCAGATCACGGGCCAACTCGTCAGCGCGTTCCGTCAGCTTTTCTTGAGGCAAAACCTCCAACGCGGCGCCATAGGCCACCGCCTCATCAGCGGTCATCATGCGCCCGGTCAGCAAAAGCTCCTTGGCGCGCATTGCTCCCACCAGCTTTGGCAGGCGCTGAGTCCCGCCGCCGCCGGGGAGAAGTCCGAGTTTGATCTCTGGAAGGCCGAGCTTTGCGCGCTCAGCAACCAAAATGAGGTCGCAGCACAGCGCCAACTCCAGGCCGCCACCAAGGGCGTAGCCATTGACGGCACAGATCGTGATCTGCGGCAGAGCGGCAAGCGCATCAAACGTTCGGCGTGATCGACGCTGAAAACCGTCAAACGCGCTTTGCGTGGCTCCATGATACCCATCAATATCGGCGCCTGCGACGAAACCTTTGCCCGTTCCGGTGATCACAAGCACACGACAGGATTGGTCGTCCGCCAGCCCATCAATGTAGCGGCCGAGCGCTTCCATGATCGCAAAGTTGAGGGCGCCAAGCTTGTCCTCGCGGTCGATCCGCAGTGTGTGGATGGCGCCGGCGCGCTTGAGATGCAGATTGGGGTGGAGAGACTCAGCGGTCTTGGTGTGGGTCATCCGATTACGCCTTGTTTTTGCAGGGCGCTGCGGCGCGCTTCACCGATCAGATCATCCAGGACAGTAGCCGTATGCTGACCGACCAAGGGCGCTGGATTGGTCTTGGATGCCGGGGTCTGGCTTAGCGTGATGGGGCAGGCGATGGCTTTGAGCGGGCCGGCTTGAGGGTGGTCCAGTTCGATCAGGAGCTCTGATTCCATCGCGACCAGTTCATCCATGGCCGTTCGGCTGTCGCGTACTGGCGCGCACCAGACATCGCTCTGCTTGAGGTGATCCAGCAGGTCCTTGCTGGTCATGGTAGCGGTGCGCGCATCGATGCGCCGCTTAATGGCATCGCGGTCGTTGAAACCGTGCAGCTTGGCGATTTCAGGATCGCCAAGAAGACCAGCGAGCTTGTCGAGGGGGCACATCGCGATGGCGATATAGCCGTCACTGGTTGGGTGAGGGCCGTAAGGGGCATCGTTCCAAGGTGTAGCGATGCCAGTCTGCGAGCGCTCCAGTTCCAGTCCCTGATTGAGAACGGCAAAGTTTTCCTGCGCCATGAGGTTCAACGTGGCCGAGTAGAGGTCGACCTCGACCCGCTGGCCGACACCGTGCCGGTCGCGGGCGATAAGGGCTGCCAGAATGCCGGAGACCATGGCCTGCGATGCAGCGAAATCGGCAATCGGCGTTCCGCAGGCGGTCGGTTCGTCGCCTGACTTGCCGGTGTTGTACATGACGCCGCACATGGCCTGGATCAGAAGATCCTGTCCGGGCCAGTTTTGTTTGGCAAGCTCCGAGCGCTGACCCCAGCCAGACCCAGAGGCATAAATGATGTCGGGTTTGATGGCCTTGAAGTCATCATCGCCAAGGCCAAGCCGGTCCATAACGCCGGCACGGAAGTTCTCCGTGACGACATCGAAGTCTTTGACGATCTCAAGCAAGAGCGCTTTGCCGTCGGCATTCTTCAGATCGATGGCGATGGAACGTTTGTTGCGATTGAAGGCATGAAAGGCGGCGGAGTCTCTTCCGACAAACTCACCCAGCATCGGCATTTTCCGCATCCACTCGCCGACGCCTGGACGTTCTACCTTGACGACGTCAGCGCCTAGGTCAGCCAGCGTTTGCGTGCACAGAGGGCCGAGCATCATCTGCGTGAAGTCGAGTACCCGAATTCCGGAAAGTGCTTGTGGCGAGGAGTCCACGACCCTCGATCCTCCCTTGGCTTTTTTTGTTGCCCATCGACCAGCGCCAAATCCGGATCGAAGGTGAGTAGACGGTAAATCGATTTACCAAACTTGGCAATAGCCTATGGCCATTCGCGTGTTTGAGGGGTTTTTCATTGGCGATCGGATGGCTAAAGTGCCGGAAACTCTGGAGGAATATCCATGGCGACGAACGCTGACATCGCCAGAATGGCCGGCGTTTCGCCTGCAATCGTCTCAAGGATCGTGAACAACGACCAGACGCTTAGGGTAAGTGCAGAAACTCGTGCGCGCGTTCTGAAGGCGATTGCGGAGACCGATTATTCGCCCAACATTGCGGCGCGAACGCTCAAGGCTGCCAAGTCCGGTATCATCGCTTTGGTCGTTCATGATCTGACGAGTTCTGTGTACTCGGAGATTATCTCCGGAGCCTATGAGGCAGCCCACGCGTTCGGGAAAACCGTGTTGGTGGGCGAGGCGGCGGCGCTGGCGCGCGGCCAGTCCCATCTTGGGGCATGGATCTCCGGTGGTGGTGTGGACGCGGGCATCCTGCAAGGCGCAGGTACAGATACAGATGTGACGTTGACCCGCGCCGCCCGCGCCAAGGTTCCCACGGTCCTTCTGCAAACCGGAAATCCTGAATCGTCGACAGTGCTCAAGCTGGATGATGCAACTGCGGGGCGGGTGGCGACCCAGCATCTGATTGAGCTAGGCCATTCACGCGTTGGTTTTTTGGGTGTCGATGACGCTCGGTAGTTCTCGCAAGGTCGGCAGCAAGGCTGGGAAAGCGCTTTGCTAGATGCTGGTAGCACACCTGCGAAGGAATGGGTGGCCCAGGGTGGCAACAGCTTTCCAGCAGGTGCGCAGGGCATGGCCGAGCTGGCCAAGAAGGCGCCGGAGATCAGTGGTGTTGTGGTGGCAAGTATCGTTGCAGCCATTGGCGTGCTGGCTAGCCTTAGAGATCTTGGCAAATCGGTCCCGGGCGACATGTCGTTGATTGCCATCCAGGATATTCCGCTCGCCGACTATCTGAGCCCGCCGCTCACGTCGATCAAAATGCCGCTTCGTGAACTGGGCATGAAGGCGGTGGAGTTGGTCTGTTCAGACGAACAACTCGCTCCCTCTTTGATCACGCTTGATGCTGCTCCCGAACCGCAGATTGTCATTCGTTCAAGCACTACGACACTAGGTCGGCGCGAGCGTCAGTAGATGCTCGCCCCACCGTCAACACGCATCACAGTGCCGGTGACCTTTCTTGCTTCGTCCGAGGCAAGATAGAGCGCGAGATTGGCCACATCGTCGGGTTCTGATGGTCCGAGGAGCGACTTCTGATAGATCGGATTGTCAGGCTTGATGAAAGCAGCGACGCGCTCGGGCAGAACGACACCCGGCGCGACGACATTGACACGAATGTTGTGCTCGGCCCACTGCATGGCCATGGCCCGGCTCATGGCAAGCACGCCACCTTTGGAGGCAGTGTAAGCATCGGCGCCTTGCGTTCCGATCACCGCTCTTAGCGATGAAATGTTGATGATGGAGCCGTCACCAGATTCAAGCATGGCAGGAATGGTGCGGCGACAGGTCAGCAGCGTTCCAAAGAGATCGACGCGTATCGTGCGCCAGAACTCGTCCAGCTCAAGCTCGGTAACTGGCCCGTCCTTGGTGGATCCGCCGCCTGCGCTGTTGAAAAGAATGTCTATCTTGCCAAAGGTTTCAAGCGCCGAGGCCACCATGGCATCGACGCTTGCCTCGTCGCTGACATCCGCCTGAACTGCGACGGCCTTGCCGCCTTCGCTTATGATGGATTTTGTCAGGGTTTCTGCGGCTTCCAAATTGAAGTCGGCAATCACAACGGCCGCGCCTTCGGCTGTAAACTTCTTCACGCCGGCTTTGCCGATGCCGTTGCCCCCGCCGGTGAGCACCGCTGTCTTACCTGTTAGTCGACCCATTAATCCTCGTTCTCCGTCCTTCGTTTGACCGCTTCGATCCTGACGCCGCCGATTGCTTGCTCGGTTGGCAGGAGTTCAATCATCGCGACATTCACATGCGCAGGTGCCTCAATGGCGTACAGGATGGCGGCGGCGATATCGGCTGGCTGAAGCTCGGTGATCCCAGCCTGACCCATGGCGGCCAGCTTGGCCTTGTCACCTTCAGCTGCTGTGTAGAACTCCGAAGCCACCCGTCCGGGGCAGATCTCGGTTACACGAATGCCCGAGCCGGAAAGCTCAATGCGTAGGTTCTGGCTGACACGATGGACGGCCGACTTTGTGCCGCCATAGACTGCCGACAGGAGCGTATGCAGCCCGGCGATCGACCCGATGTTAACGATATGCCCGCGCTGCCGAGCCCGCATGCCTGGGACTGCCGCAGCGATCAGCTGTGTGGGTGCGACGACGTTGATGTCAAAGGCTTCTTGGAGCTGTTCGTGGCTTAGGCCTTCCATGCCCGTTATGCCATGGCCGACACCAGCATTGTTGACGAGCAAGTCCGGCTCAAAAGCCTCAAGAGCGGGCGCAATAGCTTCGATGTCCCGCACGTCTGCGGCCAGAATCTCTGCTCCCGTTTCCTTCACCAGAGCTGTCAACCTGTCCTCCCGGCGCGCGATGGCCAGTACGGTTCGTCCTGAAGAGGTGAAAGCCTCAACGGTGGCTCGGCCGATTCCGCTGGTTGCGCCGGTAACGACCGCGCGTTTCAGATCCGTCATTCCGCATCGTCCGCTTCGTTGGGAGCCACTTCGGGGAAAAAGTTCATCAATCCACCTGGATTGACGGGCGGAACCGGCCACTGGTGCCCGCGCATTAGGCCCAGACTACGGTTGGGTGCGTGGCGGTACGTGCGGTTGGGAAGCCCGACCAACTCTCCATCTGTCAACCATTCGCTGTCCGAGCCGTAGAGCTCGGAAATGAGCAGGTTTTTCAATCGCACCAAGGTGTTGGCCATGGAGGGCTGGCTGGCCAAATCATGCAGCTCATAGGGGTCGGTCAGCAGGACGAAAAGCTGCAGCCGGTTGCCCGCAGCATAGTAGACCAGTTTGTATCGCCCATCATGGATCATGCGGGAGCTGAGCTCGCCTTCTCCGAACTCGCCATAGAGATGGCCGCGCGGTGGCGCGAGCATTGATTGGCCGGTGACGGTTTCTGGAATGTCGATACCGGCCAGATCGAGGAAGGTTGGCATGACGTCAGCTAGGCAAACCAGTCGGTCGTCGACCTTGCCGGCTTGCATTCGCGGACTGTCCTTCACGCCGATCAGCAGCATGGGGATGTTGGCAGAGCTCTCGTAAAAGTTTTGCTTCGCCCAGATGTCATGGTTGCCCATGCTCTCCCCATGGTCGGACGTGAACATGATGATGGTGTTGTCGAGCTCACCTTCTTCGCGGAGGGTGCCAATCAGCAGCCCGATCTGCTGGTCGATCTGGGTACACAGCGCATAGAAATGCTTGCGGGCCCACTGTGCTTCGGTGTGGCTGAGCTTGTAGCGTGCCCGAAAGGCCTGCAGTGTCAACGGCAGATCGTCATCGTCAGCCCAGTTACCTGAATAGGCCTCATCCAGGTCTACGTCCTGATAGAACTCCAGGAAGCGCTGCGGGGGAACGAGCGGGGGATGCGGGTGCCTGTAACCTAGGTACCAAAAGGCTGGTCGCGTGGGATCACGCCGCCGGATGATCCGGCACATCTGGTCGGTTGCCCAATTTGTCGCGTGGGCCTCCTCGGGCAGGTGCCATGTCGTGGCGCCGTAGCCATTGTTGGAAATTCCGTGACCAAACTGGCGACCAAGATATCCTTTGTCGCCCAAGAAAATCTCGTAATCGTCGGTCACTCCGTGATGGGTCCGGCCTTCATCGTCCATCAGGATGTCATCGAAGCCGATGCGGTCACGCTGCGGGTAGGTGTGCGTCTTGCCGACACCATAGGCCTGATAGCCGGCATTGCGGAACGTTTGCGCCATCGTTGGCAGATGCGTGGGCATTGGCAGTTTGGCTTGGAAGGTTCGGTCGCCATGCTCTTTTGCTGACGTGCCCGTCATCAAGGTGCGCCGCGCCGGGATGCACACTGGGTGCTCTGAATAGGCGTTGGTGAACCGGGTTCCGCAGGCGGCCAGGTGATCAAGCGTTGGCGTGCGGATCGCCGGATGCCCGGCCGCGCCCAGCAGGTTGGCGGACCAATGGTCGGTGACGATCAGCAGGATATTGGGTTGGCTCATGTGTCGGCCGTGCTCTTGGGACCGCGAATGGCCCGAATGATGGGAATGATGATGATCACGGCCGTCAGCGCAAAGATCGGCATGGCGATGGGATCGGTTAGAAAGCCAACAATGCTGCCCCGGCTTGCGATCAAGCCCTGGCGCAGTTTGGCTTCGAAGATGAAGCCCAGGGCTACACCGATAACGATGGGAGCCACCGGGTAACGCGCGAGACGAAGCAGCACGCCAGCCACGCCCGCCAGGACACAGACGATCAGATCGAGGGGATTGCCTCGAACGACAAAAGAACCGACCAGCGAGAACAGCAGGATGAGCCCCATAAGAAGCGGTTCAGGTAAACGCAAAAGGCGTTCAAGCAGGCGGGCCGATACCATGCCGCTGCCGAACATGATGATGTTGGCAAAGAGCACCATCATGAAGGCTGCCGTCAGCACATGAGGGTTGTTGTTGACGAGGTCGAAGCCTGGCGTAACGCCCTTGATCGTCATGACGCCCAAGAGCACCAGCGTGCCCCCGTCGCCAGGGATGCCCAGAGCAAGCGTCGGGATCAGTGCGCCACCGGTCACGGCATTGTTGGATGCCTCTGATGCGATCAATCCATCAGGCTCGCCAGTGCCAAGCTTGTCGCGGTTGGGCGAGTAGCGCTTGGCTGCCGTGTAGGACACGAACGTTGCCGCCATCGCGCCAGTTCCCGGCAAGATGCCGATGAAAGTCCCCAGGCTGCATGCCCGCAGGAACTCCTTCCACCGCCCGATCATGTCGCCGACGGCTGGCAAACGGAATCCCACATTCATCTTTGAGGGCGGCGTGGTGGCGCCAACATTGGCGGCGCGTAGGAACACCTCGGAAAGTGCGAAAAGCCCGATCAGGATGGGAATAAGCGTTAGGCCGCCGCGCAGGATCTGCGTGTCAAAGTGAAAGCGGGTCATGCCAGTGTAGTTGTCCGGCCCAATGGTCGTAAGCCAGAGCCCGATCATGCCGCCCAGGAGACCTTTGACCATTGATCCTTCGCTGAGCCAGGCGATGCAAGTTAATGCGAACAACACGATGGCGAAGATGGCCGGCGGCCCGAAGGAAACGGACACTCGGGCCAGAGCCGGTGCCGCAGCGATGAGGATAATCAAAGAGAAGATGCCGCCCACGAAACTTGCGATGGTGGCCCAGCCAATCGCGAGGTCGGCCTTGCCGGCTTGGGCCATCGGATAGCCGTCCAGCACGGTGGCTGCCGATTGAGGTGTGCCGGGCGTGTTGATCAATATGGCTGAGATCGAGCCACCATAGACCGAGGTTACGTAGATCGAAAGAAAGAGCGCCATCGACGCTTCGGTTGTCATGGCGAAGGTGAAGGGCAGGGCGATAATGAGCGCTGCGACCGTGCCAATACCTGGCAGAACCCCTGCAAGCGTGCCCCAAAGGCCGCCGATAACCAGCGCAATCGCCACCTCAGGGCGGGCAAACTGTTGAATTGCCTGGAGAATTAGCTCCACCTCATAGCCTCCCGAACCATGGGGACCGGGGGAGAAGAAGCTCGAAGCCGAAGGTGAAAAGGGTCCATATCACGAGAGGCGCTGCAACGCTGATGATCGCAAGCGTGACCATTCGACGATAACCCAGCACGTAGCAAAAAAAGAAAATCCCAGGGATGGCGGCGAAAACAAAGCCGACCCAAAGCATCGCGATGCCAGTCATGGCGCCGATGATGGAAGCGCCAATCAATCGGGTGATGTTGCCGGGATCACGCGACTTGTCGTTCTCAAGACGCAGCGCCTGCATCAAGGTTATGCCCGCCAAAGCCACCCACACAGCCAGATAGCCACGTGGGGCGAACGCAGGCCCGACATCGCCGCCGAAGGTCGGGACGTCGAAACTTGGCGAGAATGTCATCACAACGAGCCCAGCTCCTGCCAAGAGAAGCGTTCCGGCTAGCGTGATCTCTAGCGTTCGCATGACGGCCTGACCTCAGGTCACGTGGAGCAGGTCTTTGGCTTGTTAGGCCAATGCCGGTTTCCGCGCTCAATGCTCGGCAATCGACGGGATTCTATCATGATCTTCAGCAGGACTGACACGAACTGAAGGGAGAGCGGGTTCAGATCCCAGCGGCCGACAAATAAACGCGTCCGCGGAGGAAATCGCCGACCTTTGGGGTCTGAACCCTGGCTGGACGAGAGACACCAATCGGTCCAGCCAGTGGCTGCGCTCCCAAGCTTCACTTGGTGCGCAGCCCATTGGTCCGATCAGTTGGCAACCAATCCCGCACTTCGGAGAAGATCGCCATTTGCTTGATAGGCCTCATGGAAGAAGGCGTCGAAGTCGGCCGCATCCAGATGACGGATTTCTCGATTGGCTTCAGTCATGTTGCCAATGAACCCGTCGGAGTTGACAGCTGCGTCACAGGCTTCATCGAGTGTGGCGATCACATCGTCTGGTGTGCCAGCTGGCGCAAAAAGGCCCATCCACACGGCGATGTCGGCTGGGTGCCCGTTCTCGGCGCTTGTTGGAATGTCCGGATGGATTTCAGACCGTTCTGGCGCGAAGATCGCCAACGCGTTTAGTCCGAACTGCACATCGAAATCAGAGAACCAGGCCGTCGCGTCAGCGCGTCCACCCATCACCTCGTTGACGGCTTCGCCGCCGCCAGACGTTGGCAGGTAGCCGACTTCGACACCCAGCATTTGGCCAAGTGCAACAGATGTCACGTGGGCCAGAGATCCTGGTGCTGCGCCGGTGAACGTTACGCCTTCGCCTTGCGCTTTTGCAGCAAAATCATCCCAGGTCTGCACGTCGCTATCTGGGCTTACCACCAGATAGAAGGGCCCGGACGCAACCATGCAGATCGGCGTGAAGCTTTCATCATTGTAACTTGTGCCGCGCAAGTGTAGCTCTCTGTTCTACCATACACAATACATAAAACCAATGTTGTATCCGTCGGCATCGTTGTCTGCGAGTTGTGTTGCTCCGACCGTTCCACCTGCGCCGACAACGTTGGTCACGATCACAGATTGGCCAAGCTGTTCTTCAAGCTCAACGGCAAGAAAACGCGCGGGAACGTCGGCTCCCCCACCGGCTGCAAAGGGAACCATCACGGTGATCGCGCGCTCTGGAAAATCGGCGAGCGCCGCGCCCGAGGTCAGGGCAAGTGCCGTGGCACCGAGCAATGTTGATGTCAGTTTCATGGATTATCCTCCCAGTTTTTTGCGAACGTAGCGACGGAAGGAAGGCCGTGATACTGTTGATTGTATAACGTCAACAATTAGGACAGCTTTATTGACTAATATGACGCGCTCGACCCAGAAAGATGTGGCGCGCGCCATCGGCGTGTCGGACATGACGGTCAGCCGTGTGCTGACTGGACGTGGCACGGTGTCGGTCAGAACGCGCGAGAAGGTTCTCGCTGCCGTCGAAGCCATGGGATATGTGCGCAACCGGATGGCGGGTTCGTTGGCACTATCGCGTTCCAATCAGGTCGGCGTTGTGCTGCCGTCTATGCGTGTCGGCATCTTCCCAGAGGTGCTTGCCGGTATCACCCAAGAGCTTGAGAAGGCCGGCTATAACCCAGTGATCGGCGTGACCGATTACGACATCGACCGCGAGGAAAGCCTGGTGGAGTCGCTGCTTTCGTGGAACGCAGCCGGCATTATCGTGAATGATTTTGTTCACACCAATCGGACCAAGAAGCTGCTTGAGAAGGCGGGTGTTCCCGTCGTTGAGATCATGCAGCTTTCGGGCGATCCCATTCGCCAGTGCGTTGGTTTTGATCATGCCGAAGCGGCTTGTGCTTTGGTCGATCATCTGCTTGCCAGGGGGTATAGCCGGTTTGGCTATCTCGGCTGGCACGGGACGCAGTATGCGGCGTCAGTCAGGTTCGCTGGCGTGAGAGACCATCTCCGAGCGCAGGGATATGCACTCGTCGCACCGAGTATGTTCGACGCACCGCCCAATGTCGAAGAGGGTCGGGTTGGCCTTGCCAAGCTTCTGGAGCAGAAATCGGATGTGGACGCGGTCATTTTTGGAAACGACCTCATGGCCGTTGGCGCTGTTTTCTACTGCGATGAGATCGGCGTCAAAGTTCCGGACGACCTGGCTATTGCCGGCTTCGGTGGACTTGATATCGGGCTGGCATTGCCAAAGAAGCTGACTACCATTCGTTTTCCACGCCTTGGGGTCGGTCAGCGCGCGGCGCGCGCGATCCTGAACTCGATGGCAGGTCAGACCAAACCCAAGGTCACCGATATGAAGTTTGAGCTGATCGAAGGCGAGACGTCTTAACGGCTTTCTGCCATCGAATGGCTAACGGATGTCATAGACAAGCCGAAATCCCTGGTGGGACGTCGAACTTTCAGGGCTGGTGCCGGTGCGAGCAGCGATCCGATAGCGATAGCAGTAGCTCTTATGGCACAAGAACGACCCGCCCTTGGAAAGCTTGTAGCCATCCTTGCCGGCGTGAGCTCTGGCAACCTCTTTCTTCAGCGACTTCACCTTGAAGGTCTGGGATGTCCACTCCCAGACATTGCCGACCATGTTGTAAAGACCATAGCCATTGGGGTGGAAGGATCGTGTCGGCGCTGTGCCGACATATCCATCAAGGGCAAGATTGGCGTCTGGAAAGTGTCCCTGCCAGATATTGCATGGGAAGAATGTTTCATCGTCGGGCTCCCGGTCACCCCATGGAAAGCGGACATCTCCAAGTCCACCGCGCGCCGCGTGCTCCCATTCTGTTTCTGTCGGAAGTCGGCCGCCGGCCCAATCTGCAAAAGCGGCCGCGTCATTCCATGACACATGCACCACTGGATGATCGGGCTGGCGATTAGGGCCGCTTCCAGGCCCCAGGGGTTCGCGCCAGGTTGCGCCCTTGACCGGCCGCCACCAGGGCATGTCGGGCAGGGGGGTCGGATGGTTGTTTTCTGGTGACAGCAGGCCAGCAAAGACCAGCGAGTCCCCAAACCGTTCTGCTTCCGTGATGTAGCCGGTTTGGGAGATGAATATCTCAAATTGTGCGTTGCTGACGCCGCCGCGATCCATGCGGAATGGCTTGATCGTCCTCTTGCGAAGTGGGGCCTCGCCGTCGATTGGAAGTGCCGGATCGCTCGTGCCGACCATGGCGGTGCCGCCAGGAATTTCCACACTGTCCGTTTCTGGGCGCTGACCAGCGAGCGAGGCTGTCGCTGCGGACGTTTTTGATTTGGATGAGTGCTCGCGCGCACGCGATGGCGTGCAGCACGACTGCGCCCCGCCCGGCGCCTTGGATTCCTGACTTTGCTCATCAGAGTTTGCCGATGGCACTGTTCCACTCTCATCCGTTTGACACTGACCAATGGGTTTCATGCAAACGGAACCATGTCCAGCGCCCAAGGCATTGAGCGGGGATAACAAGATCCATCAATCACAAGCGTCAAATACACAGTTGGTAAATCGCTTTACCAACTGTGTATTATCGGATATCCCATGGTCATGGATCGGACCGGGAAAGCGGACGGGCCGGGAGGCTGCGTCCACCTCAGGGGCATGACGTGGGATCATCCGCGCGGTTATGCGGGGCTTGAGGCAGCGAGCGATCTATACGCTCAGTCCAACAACGTCGATATCAAATGGGACCGGCGCAGCCTTCAGGCCTTTGCCGATGCGGATATAGCCGAGTTGGCTGATCGTTACGACTTTATCGTGCTTGATCATCCCCATGTCGGGTTGATCGCCGACGCTGGATGCCTGCTTCCGCTGCCTGTGCCGGACGACGCGCAGTCGGCCTCCTTGGGTGGCAGCCTTGAAAGTTACATCTGGAACGATTGCCTTTGGGCACTTCCGCTGGATGGCGCCTGCCAGATGGCAGTGGAGCGCGCCGATTTAGCCGCAAAGCGGCTTCCGAGCTGGGAGGCGGTGTTCGATGCCAAGCCCGGCGACTACCGGGTGGCAACGCCCCTTCTGCCGGTCGATGCTTTCGACATGATGATGACGCTGGTAGCCGGACGCGGTGAGGAGCGCCTTCCGTATAGTCCTGATCAGTTCACGAGCGACGATAATGGTCATCTGGCGCTGAACGTTCTGAAAGCACTGTACCGTCTTGGTCCATCTGACGCCGTGCGATGGAACCCCATTCACGTGCTGGAGGCGATGGCCACCAGCGATGACTTTGCTTATTCGCCCTGCCTGTTTGGGTACATCAATTATGCCCGACCGGGCTTTCGGACGCATCAGCTGTCCTACTGCGACTTACCGTCCTTCGCCGGCAGTGATCTCAAGCGCGGAATCCTTGGCGGTGCCGGCATTGGCGTCTCTGCAGGATGCAAAGAGCCCGAGTCTGCCATCGCATTTGTGCGCTGGGTGACAAGTGAGCCGGTTCAGTCTGGTTTTTACCTGGAGAATGAAGGGCAACCCGCCCATCGGGCGACTTGGCAAGCAAAGGCGGATGATCAGGACTATGCCGGGTTCCTTGGTGGCGCGCGCAACACCATGGAAAGCGCTTGGACGCGGCCACGTGACATCTGGTTTCTTGGTTTTGTGGACGATGTCTGTGAGATCTTTCCCGATTTCTTCCTTCAGGACCGAAGCGCTGAGTCCATGATGTCCGCCATCAACACGATTTACCGTCATCACGCCGCGCGAAAGGTCCTGATATGAAAACCGTTGTCATCACGGGCGGTAACAAGGGGCTCGGATTGGCCCAAACGCGGTGTTTTCTTGACCGTGGGTTTGCTGTCCATGTGATCGCTCGATCTAAAGGGGACCTCGCTGTTTTCGATAGTGACGACCTGCATTGGTACGAGCACGATCTGAGCGCTTGGGACGATGTCAGCTATCTGGATGCAATCCAGGCGAGCTCCGGCCCAATCGACGTGCTCGTCAACAATGCGGGGGTGCATCTCAAACTGCCAGTTTGGGACGTTGAGCCGGGTGACCTCGACAAGGTTCTGGACATCAATCTCAAGGCACTTTTCGCCGCCTGCGGCCGCTTCTGCGACCTGAACAAGGAACGCGGCGGCGCCATTGTGAACATCTCATCCATGGGTGGGGTGATGGGGCTGCCCTCCGCCGCGGCCTATGTCACGACCAAAACCGCCGTCATTGGCCTTACGCGGTCCGTGGCCGTGGATGCGGCCGCGTTCGGCATTCGCTGCAATGCTGTGTGCCCCGGATTCATTGATACAGATATGACCCGCGCCGTCTTCGCCAAAGACCCGGCACGGCGGGAGAAGATTGAGTCCCGCATCCCGACCCATCGCTTTGGCACGCCTGAAAACATTGCTGATGCGGTTCATTTTCTGGCAAGCGATGCCGCCAGCTATATCTACGGTGTCGCCCTTCCAGTTGATGGCGGGTATGCGGTGGGTTTTTGAGCGATGAGCTATACCCAATCCCTGCTCACGGCAGCCAAAACGGTTGAGATCGCGGATGCCTGGATGCCACCGGCCATTGAGGAGGGGTGGGTCCGGTTGCGGCTCGCCACGGCCAGCATTTGCGGCACCGACATGCACTATTTCCGGCACTTCGCGAATGCCGGTTTTTTCCTCGATTATCCAGTGACGCTTGGTCACGAGGCCTGCGGTTATGTCCAAGACCCCAATGGCAGCGCGTTTGCGCCTGGGCAGCTTGTTGCAATCAATCCACTTATCCCTTGCGGTGTATGCGATAAGTGCGCGACCGGCGATGTGAACATGTGCCCGACAAAGCGCTTCCCGGGTTCGGCAACGACCAAGCCCCGCATACATGGGATTTTCCGCCAGTTCTTCGACTTTCCCGCGCGCTGTCTGCGGGTGGTCGCCCCATCGGTTAATCCGGACCATCTAACGTTTGCTGAGCCGCTTGCCTGCGCCATGCATTGCGTCAACCGCGCCAGCGTGAAGGCCGGCGATCGCGTCCTGATCACAGGGTGCGGTCCGATGGGTTTGCTGGCAGTGTTGGGTGCGGTGGCCAAGGGTGCCGAGGTTCATGTGACCGATATCAAACGCGCATCGGTCGATGCGGCGCTCAGCGTCGGCGCGCGCGCCGGATTTGTTGCTGGTGAAGATGACCTCAGCACACTTTCCAACGCTTATGACGTCGTGATCGAGGCCAGCGGATCGCCGCATGCCTACAATCAGGCGCTGGATGCTTGCCGCAAGCAGGGCACGATAGGCGTTCTCTCGCTGATCCAGCCCAGCCCCGTGCCGATCGATCTTCACCTCAATGCGCTGAAGGAAGTAAGCTCAGTGGGCAGTATTCTTTTCACGACTGAGTTCGATGAGGCCGTTGATCTTATCGTGGGCGGCGCGGTCGACTTCGACAAAATCATCGCCGGTCGTTTTGCCGTTTACCAAACGCAGGAAGCCAGCGAGTTGATGGCATCGGGCGATGCTATCGGCAAGGTGCTCATCAAACCGGAATGAGCATATGAACAGAGGTGTTATGGCTGTTGGTTCTGAGCTGACCCCCGTCAGTTACTCGAGACAATCCGCCTCCCGGCTGCCAACGTGTCTGATAAGTCGGCTGCGCTAGCGTTCGTGCATAGGTCCATTCAGACGCAAGCACACAGACGCCATCGTGATGGCTGTGCGTGCGGACCTACTGGCGGTTTGATCGCCCGTTCCCAGGCCCGACCGGTGTTGCTCAAAAACCTACTGCGACTGCTGTCCCCACCACCGAACGGATTTTGGACATCTCTCCAATTCGATACCGGATCAGAACCCCACTTTTCGACGTCTGGGAACAACGTCGTCCGGGCATCTCCTATGGTTTCAGCAGAATAGATTGCTAGATAATAATTAATATGCTATCTATAATCCTGCGAAGAAAATAGCCGACCGAAAAGGCTTGTATCCAGGGAGGAACCAAGTGAGCCGATTATTAAAAATGGCGGCGCTGACAGCCGCCGCGTCGGTGTTTGCGCGAAGTGCGCAAGCCGAGACCATGTTGATCTCTAACGATCCGGGCCCGAACCGAGGCGTTCGTGCCGAAGCTGTGAGCCATCTCAGCACCTTGATCAATGAAGCGTCGGGGGGCGCGCTGACTGTTGAGAACAATTGGGGCGGGGCCCTTTTTCAGACAACAGCTGCACTCGATTCCATGAGCACAGGCGTTGCCGATCTGGGACTTATCGTTGGACCTTACATCCAGTCTGAGCTGCCCGAATTGGCGCTGGGCGGGATTCCAATGATCAAAGCCAGCCCATGGGTCATGATGAGTGCCATGCATGAGCTGTTCACCACCAATCAGACGATCATGTCACGAATGGATGAGCGGAAACTCGTTTTCGTCAATTTCTACGCGCTTCCCACAGCACTATTGGGATGCAATGCAGGGCAAGTCGCATCGGTTTCTGATGTTGATGGCGTTAAGATCAGTCGCACCAACTCGATGAGCGACCTGTTTCAGCCGCTTGGCGGCAACATGGTCAATATGCCGATCTACGAAGTGTATCAAAGCATGCAGACCGGTCTGATCGATTGCACCGTCACCTATGGCTACTTTGCCTCGGCGACCCAGCTCGATGAGCATTTGGAGACTATCACGCCGATCGAGCTTTCCTCCAGCATCGTGTTGGCGACTGTGCTGAACAAGGACGCTTTTGTGAGCTTGTCGGAAGGCGAGCATGCTGCCGTGTTGGCTACTTGAGCTGCTATGCCTGACTTCTACGGGGAGCATTTAGGTCGCGCTGAGGCAGCTGCTATCGATGCGATGACATCCGGAGAAGGCTCCGTCCGGCTTCAGGCCTTCAGCGAAGCTGACTACACAGCGTTTGACGAGGCGGCTCAGCCGATCATCGAAACCTGGTTGGCTGACGCAGAGGCAACCGGTCTTGATGGGCCTGCGATAATGGACGAGATGCTCTCGCTCATCGAAAAGTGGAACGCAATCGAAGCCACTGAAGGCGTTCCCTGGGAGCGTAGCTAAGCCAGTTCCATCTGCGGCGCCGCACTGGCGCCGCAGGCTCTGGCCGCCGGAGCTGCCCAATGTTCAAACGTATCGAATTCGTTTTTGAGACCATCGGAGCGATCTCTGTCGTCGTTTTGTGCGTGTTGATCGTTGCTATTGTGATCTGCCGCGAGTTTTTTGGATTTGGCGTGCCCGACGGCATCATTATCGTTCGAGAACTGATGGTGCTTGCTATTCTTTTTCCGCTAAGCGCGGCCACGGCAAAGCGCGCCCACGTTTCAATAGAAGTGATTGCCAACCTTTTCCCCGACGCACTCAACCGGTGGATTGCCGTTTTTGCTGCGCTGGTGGGCGTTGTTCTGGTGACGGCATTGCTCCTGGGTGGCTGGGAGCAGTTCACGAAAGCGTTCGAGAGCGGTTCGCATCACGGTGGCGATTTGTTCATCCCAAAATGGATCAGCCGCGGGGCTTTTGTGCTGGCTTTTGGGTTTGTGTTGCTGCGCATGCTGAACATTTTCTGGGTCGATTTGCGCGCCGCTGTTCTGGGCCTGCCGGCCGCCATGAACCCTTAGCGGCGCGGAGCCTGTCGTGGACGTTTCAATCTTTGGCTACATCGCTTGCGCGGCGGTGATCGTGCTCTTGGCCATCCGCGTGCCGATTGCCTGGGCGATCGGCGGCGTCGCGGTGACTGCGCTATTCTTTGTCTTTTCACTGCGCACCGGTACGTTCATGCCTGATCGGGCCCTGACACGTACTCTGTCGGTCGCCTTTTCCAGCAGTTTTGCGCTCATCCACTCCTACAATCTGTCGATGATTCCGCTTTTTATCGCCCTTGGGCATGTCGCCTACAAAGCGGAGATAACCACCGAGATTTACCGGGCAGCGCGGAGCTGGCTGGCACAGCTTCCTGGGGGCGTCGCCATTGCGTCGATTGCCGGTTGCGGTGGGTTTTCGGCGATCTCCGGGTCTTCAATTGCTTGTGCATCGACCATGGGGAAAATCTGTACGCCGGAAATGATCCGGCTGAACTATGATCCCAGGCTTGCCACGGCCAGTGTTGCCGCCGGCGGCACGCTGGGCTCGCTCATTCCCCCATCGATCCTTTTTATCATCTACGCGATCTTTACTGAGACCTCGATCGGCAAGCTCTTCCTCGCCGGGCTTCTGCCCGGACTGATCTCACTTATCGGTTATGCCGTTGTCGTCTATGTTTGGGTCCGTCTGTCTCCTGAAGTCGCGCCCAGAACCGATGTCCATTACACGCGCGAGGAAAAGTACGGCGCACTGCTCGGGTCGTGGCCGGCCCTCCTGCTCTTCATCATCGTGATTGGCGGTATCTATGGTGGCATCTTCACAGCCACCGAGGCCGCTGCGCTATCCCTCATGTTTGCCATCATGTTCGGGGTGGTGCGTGGGAAGATCAGGCTTCGAGATATCATCCCGCTGGTGCGTGAAGTTACAGTCACCACCACGGTGATCTAATTCATCGCCGCTTGCGCCAAGATTTTTGTGTCGCTTATCGCGCTGACCGGTCTTTCAAACGAGCTTGTCGCTGCCATTGGCGAAACGAACATCGGCCCCTTGGGCTTTATCGTGATCGTTTGCCTGATCTATCTCGTGCTCGGCATGTTCCTTGATCCGGTCGGGATCATGGTTTTGACGCTTCCCCTGATGATACCAATGGTCGACAGCTTTGGGTTCGACCTAATCTGGTTTGGCGTCATCATCGTCAAACTCTTGGAGATCGGGCTCATAACCCCGCCGGTTGGTCTCAACGTGTTCGTTTTGGCAGCGGCGATTGAGGAGAAGGTCAGGATTGGCCAGATCTTCGCCGGCATTTGGCGCTTTCTGGTGAGCGACTTCATCGTGCTCATCCTTCTTATCGCTGTACCGGCTATTTCGCTCATCCTACCGATGTCGATGTAACGGCGATTGACCGTTGCCGGCCGGGCCTCCTTTTGCCTGCTTGCCCAAGCCCCCGATGAGCGTGCGCAAAAGCCCGACAACCTCGTCTGGGGGGCGGTCCAGGTTGTTCGTGATGTGATTTAGCTGGCGTCGCCGATCTCGACCCAGACAGACTTGGCCTTCAGATACTTCTCATAGCCGGCGCGTCCCAGATCCTTGCCGAGCCCAGACTTTTTAAAGCCGCCGAAGGGGCTGGTCATGTCGTCGCCGCGGCCCCAATGGTTCACCCAGACCGTGCCGGAATCCAACTGCCGGGCAGCTGTCAGCGCGCGATCAAGGTCGGCGGTGTAAACGGAGACGGCCAATCCATACTCAGGATGGTTGGCTTTCGCGATGCCGTCGTCAAAGTCCTCGAACGTATCGACTGTGAGCACCGGGCCGAAGATTTCCTCCTGGAACGCGATATTGTTGGGACCGACACGGTCGAGAATAGTTGGGGCATAGGCGTGCATGCTATAGTTGGTTTGGATGGTTTCTCCGCCCATCAGGCGTTCTGCCCCGTCCGACTTTGCCCGTTCAACAAGGCTGGCAATACGCTCAATCTGGGCCGCATTGATAATGGGAGGCAACGTAACCCCATCGCTCCATGTCGGTCCTGTGTTGAGCTTCTTTAAACGCTCTATCACCTTGGAAAGCAGAGCGTCTTTGCAGGCCGCGTGAACCACCAAGCGCGATCCGGCGAAGCACACCTGACCACTGTTGTAGGTCGCACCACGGGCCACAAGCTCGGCGATCTGATCGAGGTCTTTGGCATCCTCGAAAACCAGCTGGGCACCCTTGCCGCCAAGCTCCAGGCTGACAGGTTTCAGGCCGTGGGTAGCTGCATCGGCCATGATGCGCGCGCCCGTTACGGTGGACCCTGTGAAGGTTATGTAGTCGGTGTAAGGGTGTGTCACCAACGCCCTGCCTACCGCAGCGTCGCCCGGCAGCACGTTGAAGACACCGTCTGGCAGACCTGCCTCAACGCCAAGCTCGGCGATCTTGAGCGCTGAGAAGGGCGTCAGTTCAGAAGGCTTGAGGATGACCGCGTTGCCAGCGGCAAGCGCTGGGGCGAACTTCCAGGCCGACAAGATCAATGGAAAGTTCCAGGGCGCAATGGCGGCCACGACGCCGTGAGGCTCGGTCGTCACCATGGAGAGTTGCCTGCTGCCAGTGGCCGTGACAGCGCTTTCGTGGGTTTCGGCGTAGCTTGCAAACGTGCGAAGTGCTGTGGCCGCAACCTGAACGTCGCGCGTCATCGCATCGCCAAACGGGCGCGAGGATGCCAAAGCCTCCAAGGCGGCTAGCGTTTGAGCGTTGGCTTCGATGAGGTCTGCCCATCGCGCGAGCACACGCCCCCGGGCATTGGCACTTTGAAGTGCCCAACCGGAGGACCAAACTGCTTCACGCGCATGATGTGCCACGCGGTCGACATCGTCGGGTGTCGCTGTGGGATACGCAAGACTTATGCGAGTGTCAGACGGGCAAACATGCTCAAAAGCTGGACCTGAGGCAGCCTGCAACCGGCCTTGGGCGAACAGGCCCTTTGGGAGCTCAAGGGTGCGTGGAGCGAAATGCATCGTCACTTTGCCTTCTCTGAAATGCTGTTCACCAGGACCGTTCGCCCGGCAATCGCTCCCTTGGCGAGATCGGTCAGTACGTCTCCGGCGGCTTCCATGGGTCGTTCTTCGATGGGAAGCTCGGGCGCGCCATGTGCCCGCACATGGGCGACATAGTCGGCCATGTCGTTCAAGCTGCCGACGTAGGATCCCACGACTGTCAGAGCCCGGATCGCGATGAGGGGCAGGGGATAGCGAAACTCCCCACCAAAGAGCCCCACCATGACCAGACTGCCACCTTTTTCCAGTGCCTGTATCGCGAGGTCAGCAGTGGTTTCGGACCCTACAAAATCGAGAGCCGCCAGAATGGGCGCTTCCGCGATCTCTTTGAGGCCGGCGATATCTGTGCTGGTAGGGTCCACCGCGACAGCGGCCCCGGCTTTCATCGCCAGGGTGCGTTTGTCTGCGTCGATGTCCAGAGCGACCAACTGGTTCCATCCCATCTGCCGGGCGAGCGCGATGACCGTTTGGCCCAGTCCGCCTGCCCCGATGATGAGTATCGCGGCGTCCTTTGGCAGGTTGGCGATCTTCCCAAGAGCGCCGAAGCTTGTGAGTCCTGAGCACCCCAGAAGAGCTGCACTTGCCGGATCAAGGCCGCCGATATCGAAGAGATAACGCGGATGAGGAACGACCACGTGGCTGGCATAGCCGCCCGGTGCGAAGATCCCGAGAAACCGGGCATCGGAACAAAGATGGTCTTCACCGGCCTGGCAGCGAAAGCAGCTGCCGCACCCAACCCAGGGATAAACGGCAATTGCCTTGTCAGGCACGGCATCGGCATCTGGGCCGGCAGCGACGACACGGCCGACAATCTCATGACCAAGCGTAAGCGGCGGATGCACGCCGCGGTCCTCAAAACGGAGTTCTTTGCCGTCTCCGATCTCGTAGCCACCGTGATGCACGTGAAGGTCTGTGTGGCAAACGCCGCAATGCGATACTTTGACGACAACCTCGGTTCCTGTGGGATCCGGCAGGTCGCGTGGGACAGCTCTTATTGGCCCTCCAAACTCCGCAGCCTCATAGCGCGTCGTGGTGATCATGACCCGCCTCGGTCCTGTTTCGCGCTGTCTCCCGTCGTCGGCCCCAAAAACCGGGGGGAAGGCGCCGGTTGTGGGCCAGTTGGCGTATCGATGTTGAGTTTGCGTGCCTTCATGTGCGGATGATTTAGGGCCTCCAACGGGTCGAGCACCGGCGTCACGCAGCAGTCGACGCCATCGAAGACGTCGCACCATTCATCGCGAGTTTTGGTCAGAAAATGCTTTTCAAGGGTGGCGTTGACGTCCGCGCGCGGTTCAAGCGAAAGCAGGCGCTTCAGTTCCGCGCCTTCAAAACCCATGGCTTGAAGGAGGGCGCTGAAGAATTTCGGCTCCAATGCGCCGACGCTTATCCACCTGCCATCCGAACATGTGTAGACGCGGTAATTGGGCGCGGAGCCGTCAAGCCTGTTGGCTGCGCGCTCATATTGCCATCGGCCACGGGCAATCTGACCGCGAACAAAACCCATCATTGTGTTTGTGCCATCGAAAATCGCTGCATCGACAACTTCGCCCAGGCCCGTTTCGTGGGCCTTATGAAGAGCGGCCAGAAGGCCGATCACCAGAAAGCTTGCGCCAGCACCAAAGTCTCCGAGAAGATTAAGTGGCGGTTGGGGTGGGCGGTCCGCTTCGCCCATGCTCCACAGCGCGCCGGTGAGGGCGATATAGTTGATGTCGTGGCCGGCTGTGTGGGCCAGCGGACCATCCTGGCCCCACCCAGTCATGCGTCCGTAGACCAGCGCCGGGTTGACGCTGTGGCAGTCCCGTGGGCCCAGCCACAGACGCTCCATAACCCCGGGGCGAAACCCTTCGATAAGGATGTCCGACTCCGCGACGTGTCTGAGAGCAGTGGAACGGCCATCGTCGGACTTCAGGTCGAGGTGAAGTGTTTCACGACCGCGGGTCAGGACATCTGCGCCAGGCGGTGCATCATCTGCGTCGGGACGAGCGATGCGGGTTATGTGGGCGCCCATGTCGGACAACATCATAGCGGCGAACGGGGCCGGACCCATTCCCGCGAACTCCACCACGCGGATGCCGGCGAGCGGGCTCATGCCTTACCCTATCTCGGCGCGGCCGTGGTCCAGCGTCACCACCCCACGGTCAGCAACGGTCGCACGGAACGAGATAACGTCGCCAATGCGCCACATATCAACGCGCATGGTTTCTCCCGGATAGACGGGCTTTGAAAAGCGTAGCTTGATCGATCGCAGGCGGCTTGGATCGTAGTCGCAATAGCTCGCCAGGATCGCGCGCGTCGCGATGCCGAAAGAGCAAAGGCCATGCAGGATGGGTCGATCAAAGCCAGCGGCGGCTGCCATGTCCGGGTCGACATGGATCGGGTTGGGGTCACCGGAAAGGCGATAGAAGAGAGCTGACCGCGGATCGGTGTGGGTCTCAAAGGTCCTTTCAGGGCGACCATCAGGGATCGCATGAGGCGGCGGTTGTGGGCCGAAATCACCGCCGCACCCGCCGTTTCCCCGCGCGAAGTTAACCACACGCACCGTCGCTAGGTCTCCCTCCTGATCTTGAATGACCCGTTCCAAATAGATGAGCGCGCCCTTGCCGGCGCCCTTGTCGATGATCCGGTCCACCCGGGTCTTTGCATAGACAACGGCTTCTGGGAACAAGGGTCGGTGAAAGATAATCTCCTGCTCCGCGTGTAAGAAACGA
>JBHJIX010000031.1:0-21608 GCA_050043025.1 Cohaesibacteraceae bacterium | reverse complement strand
AGCAGTGGCTGGAAATCGGAATGCTTCTGGCGCAGGACCCGCAACTCCTGTTGGTCGATGAGCCGGCGGCTGGCATGACTCTGGCCGAGCGCGAACACACCACGGATATACTCAAACAAGCTGCGAAGACACGCGCGGTCGTTGTGGTCGAGCACGATATGGAGTTTGTCCGACGCCTCGACTGCAAGGTAACTGTGTTGCACGAGGGGTCGGTGCTCGCTGAAGGTTCGCTCGATCACGTCACCCAGAACCAGGACGTCATCGACGTCTATTTGGGGCGTTGAGATGTTGCGGGTTGAAAAGCTAAGTCTGCACTACGGCGGTTCGCAGATACTCTACAGCGTCGACTTGGAAGCCGAGGCCGGGAAGGTGCCCTGCGTGAAGGGCACCAATGGAGATGGTAAAACAAGCCTGCTCAAGGCGTTGGCCGGCGTGCATCCGGCATCGGGCGGCACGATCATGTTGGATGGTGAACCGCTCGGCAAGATGAGTGCCCATGCGCGGGCCCAGCGTGGCATTGGCTATGTGCCGCAAGGGCGGATGATCTTTCCGCTGCTTACGGTGCGCGAGAACCTTGAAACCGGCTATGCCTGCCTGCCGAAATCCGAACACTTAGTGCCCGACGAGATCTACGAACTGTTCCCGGATCTCAAAGAGATGCGCGGCAGACGGGGCGGCGAGCTCTCCGGCGGGCAGCAACAGCAATTGGCAATTGCCCGTGCCATGATCTTGAAGCCGAAATTGCTGCTGCTTGATGAACCTACTGAGGGCATCCAACCCAACATCATTCAGCAGATCGGCAAAGTGATCGATTATCTGCGCGACCAAGGAACCATGGCCATCGTTTTGGTGGAGCAGTACTTCGACTTTGCATATGCTCGCGCCGACCGGTTCACTGTTTTACAACGCGGGGAGGTGATTGCGGCAGGCGGCAAGGCTGAGCTTCCCGAGAGCGAGCTGCGAGCTGCTGTGAGCGTTTGATCAGGATGTGACTGCTCAAAGCTGGGGTTCGGCGCGTTTGTGAGTGCTCACGGCGAACATTGTGCGCCGCGTGTACTGCCATGCCATTCTGAAGCCTCTATGTTGGACTAACCCTCTGTGAGAATGGGGCGATAGATTCGCGGCCTCATTGTCGTTTGACGACTTTGCCTGAGCAATCAGATCCATCAGGAGAACATATGGCAAGCTTGGCCAGCACCACACGCGATGTCTATGAACGACAGGCAGTGACCTATGATGCGCGGCGCTCCAGAAGTCTTTTTGAGGCCAACTGGTTGGAAACCTTTGCAGATTCGTTGCCATCAGGCGGACGTGTTCTTGACCTGGGTTGTGGGGCTGGCGAGCCCATTGCGCGATGGCTGATCGATCAGGGATTTGCAGTGACGGGTATCGACTTCGCAGAAGCAATGCTTGCCATTGCCCGCGAGCGCTGGCCAGATGGCGATTGGCGCAATGCCGATATGCGCCGCCTGGACCTCGGTGACACGTTCGACGGCATCGTAGCGTGGGGCAGCTTTTTCCACCTCACGCCTGACGAACAGCGCATCTCTATTGGCCATCTGGCGCGGCATCTGAATGCTGATGGTTCGTTGCTTGTGACCGTTGGTCCGAGGGCTGGGGATGTATCAGGGACCGTGGGTGGTGAGCCTGTCTACAATGCCTCTTTGTCACCAGCTGAGTACGTCACGTGCCTTGAAGACAATGGACTTCGACTCACAGCGTTCCGGGCGGAGGATGCACAGACGAACTTTCACACTTTGCTCATGGCCCGCAAAGATCTTTAGCGCCAGCTAGCCGAGGGCTAGTGCTTGATGGAAGCCAGGCGCGAGAGGAGTTTCTGGTTGGCACAGAAATCAGGAACGTCAGCTGCTTTTGTGCCATTGTGCTGGTCAAGCCAGGCCCGGCAGGCGCCAACGGACTGGCAGCGCGTACATGCCTTCACGGCGCCTCGGTAGGTTTGCGCATCCATATCGCCGGCAAGGGCCGCCTCGGATAGATCAGCAGCGGTTGCGGTTGCCATGCGTTCCATCAGCTTGGCATGCTCGTCAATCTTCTTGAACAGGTTAGCCATCACGACCTCTTTCGACTGGCGGCAGGTAGGTTTTCCATTGGCGCCCGCGCGGGTTCAGCATGTTTGGACCAAGGCGGCTTGCCAAAAAGGCGATCAAAACAAAGGCAATGCCAATTCCATTCAGCCAAGGTGCGAACGCAAAACTAAGAGGCACCAGAAGTGCAGAGCCTGCCATGATGAGCATCAAACGCATCGGCGGCTGTAGGGTCGTATTGAGCCATCCAACCGCAGCAGCGGAGATGAGATAGACGCCCAAGCCCGCGGTCGCGACATCAATGATGATTGCAAAAGGATCGCCCTTGAGGATCAGCGTAGGCGACAGCACGAACAGGAACGGGATGACATAAGCCGTCCAGCCATAGCGCATGGCAACGACGGCCGTTTGCATCGGCTTGGCCTTGGCGATGGCCGCGGCAAAAAATGCACCGATGCCGACGGGCGGCGTCACCATGGACATCATGCCGAGGTAGAAGATGAACAGGTGCGCCGCGAGGGGATCGACGCCGCTCTGCACCAGCGATGGTGCAATGAGCACGGCCAGCAGCAGGTAGACACCGACGGTCGGCATGCCCATGCCGAGTACAAGGCACACCGCTGCGCCAATTAGCAGAAGGGCGATCAAGCTTTCGCCGCCAAGGGAAACCAGAACGAAGGTCAATCCAAAGCCCAGGCCGGTGATGTTGAGAACGCCGATGATGAAGCCGGCGGCCGCCGCAATCATAACAATGTCCACGACAGAGGAGCCGGTCTCGCAGAGTGCCTGCCAGATTTCGTGAAGGCCCATGCGGCTGCGATAACCTTTGATCAAGCCAATCGCGAGCGCCGCCCCGCCGCCGTAGAGAGCGGCTGTTTCCGGTCGCTGACCAAAGGAAAAGAGCGCCAGAACAATGGCTGCGAAAGGGACGATGAACACCCAGCCGTTCTTGAAAACATTGGATGTTTCGGGGATTTCGCTTTCGTCCACCAGTGCAATGTTGTCGCGCGCGGCGTGCAGGTCGACCTGCGCAAACACTGCCACATAGTAGAGCAGGGCAGGGATTATCGCCGCGACCACGATCTCGGTGTAAGGGCGCTGCAGGATGTCCGCCATCAAGAAAGCGACGGCGCCCATAACCGGCGGAACGATCTGCCCGCCTGTCGAGGCGACCGCTTCGATGGCAGCCGCCTGATGACGGCGATAGCCGGCGGCGATCATCATGCGGATTGTGACCACTCCGGTTGCCACAATGTTGGAAACGACGACGCCAGAGATTGATCCGAACAAGCCGGATGCCACCACGGCAATCTTGGCGGATCCGCCGCGCCGGCGACCCATGAGCGCCATGGCGATGTCGTTGAAGAAATCCGCGCCGCCGGACTTCAAGAGCAATTGTCCAAAGAGAACGAACGCGATGACGACGGTGGCAGCAACATTCAGGGTCAGTCCGAACATACCGTTTGCATCATAGGCGAGGTACATCAGCATTCGCGCTGGCGCGACCTGCCGGGTCTGGAGTGCGCCGGGAATGTTGTGGCCGACCAGGCCCACGACGGCTATGCAGCCTACGACAATGACTAGAGGCCAGCCCGTACAGCGCCTCAGGGCTTCCAGAATGAGGACGAAGAGAATGCCGCCAGCGATAAGGCCGTCAATCGGTAGGCTCATTTGCTCGAATATGAGCCTGGGGTACTCCCACATCACCCAAAGCGCAGTGACGAGTCCGGTGAGACTGAGGCCAATGTCGGCCCAAACGTAATTGCTTGGTTTTTTGATGAAAACCAGCGCGAGCGAGAAGGCGACGATCAGCGCCAAGAACTGCTCGGTGTAGGGAGCCAGGCCGATAGAGCGCGGCACATCGGCAGCCCAAGCGACCGCCGTCAATGTGACGACGGCCGCGAAGACGTTGCCGATAATCACCAACCGGCGACGAAGCGGCGTGCTCTGATCGACCTCAAGCGTCACTGGCTTAGAAGTCCTGCAACGCGATGCCGCGCTCTTCAAAGAAGGCAATGGCACCTGGATGGTAGGTCGCGCCAGGGTAGTCGACATAGGAGCGCTCGATGCCAAAAGCACCGAAGGGCGGGAACGCTGCGGCCATATCGCTCTGGCGTTCGGCCATGGAAGCCAGCAGCGCCTTCACCGTTTCATCGGAGACGTGCGCACCGGCGACCAACACATTGTCCCATGTCACCATCATCATCGGCTCTTCGATACCGACCCGGAACGGTGCAGGTTGCACTTCAGAGAAATAGAAGGCCGGGCGGATCGCTTGAATGGTCGCAAGTGTCGCGTCATCGCTTTCGCCTTGTAGGAACCGCACGCCTCCGACGGTTGCGTTCACTTCGGCGACCTTGGGGCCTCCTACGGCAAAGAAAGCGGCCTCCGTGCGACCGGCAGCCAGATCATCTGAGCCGCGGATCAGACCGGGCGTTGGTACGCCCTCAACATCGTCGTAGGTCAGACCGCCGGTGGCGAGCAGTGCGGACACGTGAGAGTTGGCCAGGGGGAAACCATCCCAACCCGATGATACGCGACGTCCGTCGAGATCGGCCATGTTCGTCATGCCACTGTCTGTGCGCACATAAAGCCCAATCGGCAATGGGTTGATCTTGGCCAGAATGCGAAGGTTCGACTGTGCCTGACCGTCATAATGGTCAATGCCCTCGGCAGCGGCAATCACATCATTGATGTCATTGATTGAGAACTCGGCAAGACCCTGCTCAAGCGCCTGCATCATGGCAAGGTTGCCGCCATAGGGCTGCACCACCATGCGCACTCCATCTTCACGTACGGCGCCTGCGATGACGTTGCCCATGGTGTTCCAGACCGAGCCTTGCGGCAGCGTGGCTATGGAAACGGTTTGGGCGCTTGCCGTGGATGCAAGTCCAAGGGTTGCGCCGACCGCCAGCGCGACGGCTAACAGATGCTTTTTCATTGGTTCACTCCCGGTTTTTCCCGTGCGGGTTAGGCCGCATCAGGTTGGTTTTCCGGCATGGCGTCCTGGAAAGCAGGCAATTCCATGCAGGCGTTGAAGATCCTCGTAATTGTTGGGTAATCGGTCATGTCGACGCTAAAGCGCCGGTTGTTGACGACCTGGCCCGCAAGGCAAATGTCCGCCAAGCCTGGCGTGTCGCCGTGGCAGAACTTGCCAGTCTCGTCGTCGCTTGAAAGACGGGTTTCAAGCGACCTAAAGGCTTCTGTCACCCAGTGCCGGAACCATCTGGCTTGAGCCTCTTCGTCGGCGCCGAACTCATCGCGGATGTAGAAGAGCACCCGCAGATTGTTGATGGGGTGAACATCCAGCGCCACCATGTGGGCCAGGCTTCGCACACGGGCCCTCTCTAAGGCGGTTGGCGGCAGAAAGGCTGGATTGGGATAGGTTTCATCCAGCCAGTCAATGATTGCCAAGGACTGGGAAAGATGGCCACCCGGCATTTGGAGTGTTGGCACGAGCCCTTGCGGGTTGACGGCCAGATAGGCTTCGGAGCGTTGCTCGCCCTTCCTCAGGACGTAGGTCGACTGATCGTAGCTTAGGCCTTTCAGGTTCAACGCCGCTCGCACCCGAAAGGATGTCGATGAGCGGAAGAACCCATGCAGGCGCAGGTCAGGCTGGGCGTTCACGCCCGCTCTCCGATGGTGATGGCAATGTCCGCCAAGCCTTCGACCGCCCCGGTGACCTTGTCGCCTGGAACAATGGCGCCAACGCCGGCCGGCGTACCGGTCATGATGATGTCGCCCGGTGCCAACGTCATGGATTGCGAGAGTATCGAAACGTGCTCGTTCACCGACCAGATGAGATCGGCGATGTCGGCATCCTGTTTCACCTCACCGTTGACGGCGAGCCAAATGCGCGCGTTTGTCAGGCTTTCAACCTCTGCAATCGGCACCAAGGGTGATATTGGCGCGGACTGATCAAAGGCCTTGCCCCAATCCCAGGGACGGCCCTTGTCGCGCGCAGCCAATTGGAGATCGCGCCGCGTGAGGTCGATGCCGACCGTCGCGCCCCAGATGTGGTTTGGAACGTCTTCTTCGGCGATGTTGCTTCCACCCTTTCCGATACCAACGACCAGCTCGATCTCGTAATGAAAGTTCTCCGTTTCCGGCGGGTAGCGCACCGTCGCTCCATTCTCCACCACCGCGTCGGCGGGCTTTGTGAAGAAGAATGGCGGTTCGCGATCTGGATCACGACCCATTTCACGGGCGTGGGCAGCGTAGTTTCGCCCAACACAAAAGACGCGGCGTACGGGGAACCGATCTTCGGTGCCTCTTACAGCGACGCTAGCCTGGGGCGGTGGGGGGAGAACGTAACTGGTCATGCATTGCCTCGGCGTTCACGGAAAAGGCCGAGCTTTTCGTGGATTGGTCTATCTGAGTAGGAGAAGAGTACAGCGTCCTCATCCACCTCGTGGGTGAGCGTGTGCCAGGCAGGCACCACGAAGACGTCGCGTGGTCCCCAGTCGAAGACCTTGCCGTTGATCGACGCGCGCCCTGATCCCTCCACGCCGACGTAAACGGTTGCGTCGGTTGATTGGTAGGGAACAGATGCGAAGCCTTTGGGCATCAATTGAAGGCTCGCGCCAATGGTCGGCATCGCCCAGCCGCCGTCGACCGGGTTGACGTAGCGCATCTTCAGTCCGTGGCATGGATCCCAGTCGTCGCGACGGCGCAGCTGCTCAAGTGCTTCGCGCGACCGCTCGTAGGGATAGGAAAAGATTGGCGAGGGCGATGCGGTCTTCTCATAGCCGAGCGGCATCATGTTCGCGCCGTAACGCGCCAAGCTGTCGCCTGTGGGTTTGGTTATTTCCTGCTGGTCCTCGCCCATGCCCTCCGCAAAAGAGGCGTCAAGGAACTGAACCACCGGAATATCCAGACCATCAAGCCAGAAGATCGGCGAGTCTGACCGGCTGGTATGGTCGTGCCATTCCCAGCTCGGGGTGATGACGAAGTCACCGAACTTCAAGTCTGTGTTCTCTCCACCGACAGCTGTCACGCCGCCTTCGCTTTCCAGCACGAAGCGCAACGCGCTCTGGCTGTGGCGGTGGGCAGGTGCGACCTCGCCGGGCATCACACACTGGATGCCGCAATAGAGGCTGGTTGTGACTTTTGATGTGCCTTTGAGTCCCGGGTTTTCCAGGATCAATACGCGCCGCTCGGCTTCCTTGGCGGTGATAAGGTCGGCTGCCTCTAAGAGGCGCGAGCGGACGCTCTGATAGGCCCACTTGACCGGAACGCAGTCTGATTTTGGTTCCGGCGTTATGATGCCTGACATGACCGACCACAGAGCGCGCATCGATTCAGGCTCAATGGCGTCATAAAAGGCCTGACGCTCAGGTGTGTTGGGGGGAGGCCCATCAAGGCTCATAACGCGTGTCTCCTGTGTCAGGCAGCCGAGCCGACCCGGTCCAGCGCAAGCGCGCGCAGCGCTTGGCGGTCGATCTTGTCCGTGCCGGTTTTTGGAAGTGTTTGAAGGAATTGAATGGTGCGTGGATACTTGTGAGGCAGGAGCTGGCTCTTGGCGAAGTCCTTCAGCTCACGTGCCAAAAGGTCTCCCGCGTCTGCATCGTTTTTCGGGGTCACCCAGGCGGCCAGCGTCATGCGTTGGTCGGCAAGCGGTATCGCCTGGACGCAAACCTCGCGGACCTTTGGATGCTCTGCGAGTGCCAGTTCGATCTCCAGCGGATAGACCCACTGACCTGATACTTTGACCAGATCATCGGCGCGCCCCTTGAAGAAGTAAAAGCCATCCTCATCGCAGGTGAACCGGTCGCCAGTGTAAAGCCAGCCATTGCGCATCGTTTCGGCGGTCTTGTCCGGCCGGTTCCAGTAGTACTCAGCGCCGGACAGGCCGCACACCTCCATGATGCCTTCTTCGCCGACGGGCACCTCTTGGCCTTCTTGGTCGACGAGCCGAACGGCATAGCCTGGCACCACGCGACCAGCCGATCCCGGCTTCTGCACGGTTTCATCATTGGACAGATAGATGTGCAGCATCTCGGTCGAGCCTAGCCCTTCGACGATGCGGTGGCCAAAGCGTTGACGCCAGCTTTCCGCCAGTTCCGATGACAAGACCTCGGCGGCAGAGATACAGAGGCGTACCGAAGAAAGGTCCGCGGTTGCGGCCATCGGGTGGCTCATAAGTGCGGTGTAGACCGTTGGAAGACCGAACAAGACCGTTGGCTTATGGGCTTCAATGGCCTCGAAACAGCGATCTGGCGTAGGCCGACCGGAAAGAAGAAGGGCTGAGGCGCCAACTGCCATTGGAAAGGAAACGGCATTCCCAAACCCATAGGCGAAATAGATCTTTGGCACTGAGAAGCAGACGTCATCCGACGTCAGTTTCAGGATGTCGCGCGCATAGGAGTGTGCGGTGTAGGCGGCATCCTCATGTTTATGCACCACGCCCTTGGGCTTGCCTGTCGATCCGGATGAATACATCCAGAAGGCCATATCGGTCCGCTTGGTCGGCGTTTCTTCTAGCTCCGCGGAGGCACCGGCAATCTCGGTGCCGTCGCTCAGCAAAATGGGAAGGTCCGTGCCTGTGAGATGGCCCGCCAGCGAAGGGGTGACCATCGCTGCTTTCGCGTCACTGTCGGAACGGAAGAATTCCATCAGATCCGAGGGCGATTGGATGTTGATCAAAAGCGGCACCAGGCCGGCACGCATTGCACCCATGATGGCGGCTGGGTAGGTAGGCTCGTCATCCATAACCAGCATGACCCGGTCGCCCGGTTTGCAACCGGCGTTCAAGAAGGCATTGCCGATTTGTCCTGCGAGGGCTGCCAATTTTGCGTAGCTCAGCGTGCCCGAAGCGTGGTGTACGGCTGGCCGGTCCGCTTTTTCCGCCAGATTGTCCCACAGCAGTCGGGACGCGTTGCAATTCTCTGGCAGCTCGAAACCGATGTCGGCGGCCAGTTCTTCAACCAAAGAGTTCACGCGGCATCCCCCAGCGCGAAGCCTTTGTTTTCCAAGGCAGCAGCGAAGGTTGGCGCCAGCGACCTCAGCCGTTCCGGGCTCAGGCGGCCGGCCCGGAAGATGTAGGCCAATGCGAAGGCCCATGGCTCAAGCTGCATATGCTGCTCAAAATTATCGTACCAATTAGATGACTGTCGGGCAGCAGCGACCAGCTTGGCGAGCACTGGTGCCCGGGCCTCCTGATAAGCTGGCAGGGCCTTCTGAACGTCCCAATTGCTGGCCTTCAGGGCTGCGACCAGGGCAATGACATCTTCCATGGCCAGCCGCGTTCCGGAGCCGATGGAAAAGTGGGCCGTGTGGAGGGCATCGCCGACGAGAACTTTCTTGCGGTCATGCCAGCGGCCACAGGAAAGGTTGGGGAACTGCCGCCAGTGCGAGTTGTTCTCAATCAAGCGTGCGCCTTCCAGAACATCTGCGAAGGCTTCCTCACACGTCCCCCGATACTCCGGCTCGCTCATGTCGGCGAAACCGGACCTGTTGAAGGTTTCCTCGGCGAGCTCAATGATGAAGGTCGCGCGGCCAGGAGCATAGGAATAGTGGTGCGCGTTCATAGGACCAAAACGGCTTTCGATGAACGTTTGGGTCAGCGCGTCAAACTCTCGATTGGTGCCGTACCAAACGAAGCGATTGGTCTGATGGCTGAGTGTCTCCCCAAAGTTGCCGTTGGCGCGGACCTTCGAGTTCAAGCCATCGGCACCGATGATGAGATCGGCGTCCAGTGCATCAACGTCATCAATACGCTTGTGATAGACCGGCTGAATGTCGAGGGCAGCCGCTCGCTCCTGGAGGAGCTGGATGAGTTCCAGGCGACCAACGCCGGCAAAGCCAATTCCATCGATGACAATCTGTTCGCCGCGATGGACAAGATGGATGTCTGACCAACGCGCCATGTGCGGTTCGATCAGATCGGCTGTCTCTGGGTCATCCTTGCGCAGGAATGCCAGCGCATCATCGGAGAACACAACCCCAAAACCGAACGTGGCGTCGGGTGCGTTTTGTTCCACAACGCTGATCTGAAGATCGGAGCGTGTGCGCTTCAGCAAAATCGCGGCATATAGGCCAGCCGGTCCCGCGCCGACAATCGTCACCTTCATCACGTCCTCCCGATCGTGGTGATACGTTTTCTTTTTGCGTAATTGATTACGCTATGTGAAAACTGTCAAGTCAGAATTTGAAAGGGCACTGCATGTTTGAGGCAGAACGTGAGATTGAATGGGGTGAATGTGATGCAATGGGAATCGTGTTTTATCCCAGCTTTTTCAAATGGATGGACGCAACGTTCCATGCCTTCACACGCTCTGAGGGCTTTGATCAATCAAGCCTCATCCAAGACAACGATTTGGCGGGGACACCGCTTGTTGATGCCGGGTGTCGCTTCCATCGGCCCGGCCGTTTTTACGATCGGCTCACCATTCAGGTGTCTGTTACGAAGCTGGGGCGCAGCAGCCTTTCGCTAGCCTATCGTTTCAACATTGCAGGCTCTGTGATTGCGGAAGGTCACGAGGTCCGCGCCTTCGTTGTGCAAAAAAACGGAACGGTCGGGAAGGCCGATATTCCGCCTGCCATTCGGAAGAAGCTGGAAAAGCACCATGTCTGAAGATGGTCTGACACGTAGCAAGGGTGTTCAAAGCGTTGAGGTCGGCATGCTGATCCTCAAGGCCTTTTGCCGGGCTCAAGGAGCGATGTCTCTGAGCGAGATCGCACAGTCGGTTGGGATTCCACCGGCCAAGGTCCACCGTTACCTCGCCAGCCTGGTTGAGTCCGGGATGGTCGTGCAGCGCAAGACCGGCAGCTATGACCTGGGTCGGGCTGCCGCCGAGGTCGGGATGGCGGCCGTTGCGCGATATGATGTGGTCAACCGCGCGGCAGATCTGTTGCCAGATGTTGTAGAGGCGACGGACTGCACGGCCATGTTGTCGGTTTGGGGCACGCTTGGGCCGACCGTGGTGCGATGGGAGCGATCCAGCCCACCACTGGTCACTGCCTTGGGTGTGGGCACGCTGCTCCCGCTGATTACCTCAGCCACAGGACTCGCGTTCCTAGCGTGGAGCCCCGAACGCCTGGCTGGTGACCACCTATCTAATGAGGAGATGGCGCGTGCACAGTCGCTGTGTGCGGACATACGGCGCGAAGGCCTTGCAGAAGCACGCCAATCGTTCATCCCTGGCCTTTATGCACTCGCCGCGCCAGTCCTTGATCTCCAGGGGCAAGCGGAAGCGGTGGTGACGCTGGTCTCGACTGAGAAGGACTTGCTGGCCGACGATTCACCAGGGCGGCAAGCGCTTAAACGTCTCTTCCCAGTTGGCGATTATGCCGTGCCGGGAACGAAATGGTCGCCGGTGCGCTGATCGGGGCTGGCTTCTCCTTTGAGAATGAGGGTTGGTCCGCCGGCCTCTCCTATGAGGCCGATCTTCGCTCCGACTATCAGAGCCACACAGGCCGTGCGGAGTTCCGCTGGAAGTTCTAGCTCTCGGCGGAGTTGAACGACTTCGAGGTTAGTGCAACCAGCCTTTTAGCCAGCAACAGGACAATCAGACCCCGGCGGAGCATATGCTCGCCGGGGTTCTTCGTTTTGGGAAAGGCAAGCCAGTTGAGCGAAAAAAAGCGATTGCGTAGGACATGCCGCCATCTGCCTGCTGTTGGCAGATCGCAACGTAGCCCGATCTTCAATCCGTTAGATATCCAGCGTTTCGACAGCCGTCGGCGGCGTTGGACATTAGGCTTTCGCGCTGATCGATTTGCCTGTCTGGCCTTGAAAGGGCAGGGTGGCGCACAAATGCGCAGTATCCCACAGTCAATCAGAACGTCATGACCGATACCAAGATCAAGACCATGGAGGAGTTCGCTTCGCTGAGCGGATTATCCCGGCCCACGGTCTCAAAATACTTCTTCGATCCCAACAGCGTGCGCCAATCGACCCGTGCGCGCATCGAAGAAGCGTTGGCGCGTTACGACTATCGCCCCAACATCTATGCGATGAACCAGAACCGGCGGCTAACGCGCACCATAGGGGTGATCGCACCGTTTCTGGCAGATCCCTTTTTCGCCGAGATCGCACGTCGCATTGAACGCATGTGTCTGGATGCCGGATTTCGCCCCATCGTGTTCAGCTCGCACGGTGAGCGTGCTCTGGAAGCTGATAATCTGAAAAGTCTCCTGGCAATGAAGCCGGCTGGCGCACTGCTGGCACCGCTTGGCCGCAACTCCGATCAGGATGCGCTGGCAGCCTTTTGTGACGAGGTTCCATCCATTTTGTTCGATAGCAATATTGAAGGGATCGGAGAGGGGTTTGTCGGGCTCGACAATCACCAGAGTGTCGGCGCCATCGTCAGCTATTTGTGCGAGTCGGGCGAGCCGCCCTGTTTCTTCGAAGGGCGATGTGCGCCAAACCCGAATGTGCGTTCCAAACTGCGTGCCTATACTGAGACGATGGAACGGCTCGGGCACGATCCGCATATTGTCTATGCTGATGGAGAGGGCTGGGATTTTGAGGCGATTGGCTATGAGGCCGGCCGCCGTGCATTGCGCGAACGCAGCTTTGCCACCAACACCGTCCTATGCGGTAATGATCGGTTGGCCGTCGGCTTCCTTGCGGCTGCCTATGAGGAGGGGCTGCGCGTTGGTCGAGGCGACGGGTGCGCTTTGCGGGTTGCGGGGCATGATGACCACCCATTCTCGCGCTTCACTTGCCCACCTCTGACGACGGTTTCGCAGGACTTCGCAGCCATTGCGTCGGAAAGTATGGCGCAATTGATCGCGCTTCTGGATGAAGACGAAAAGCCCGCTGAAGAGCGAAAAATGACGCTATTTCAAGGCCGACTGGTCATTCGTTCGTCGGCTTAGCTTCTTAAAAATTTACGCGCGTAAAATTTTAATTGACACGCCCTCTTTTTGATCACACTCTTCTTCCGCAAAACAAACATAACCTCCGGGAGGGGAACTGATGTCTATTGCTAAGAAGCTGTGCACAGCCACGGCTCTGACATTGATCATGTCTGGCGGCGCGGTTGCCGTCGGCCATGCGCAAACGATCACCATCGCCACGGTCAACAATGGCGACATGATCCGCATGCAGGGCTACACCGACCAATTTACTGAGCAGACCGGCATCAACGTTGAGTGGGTAACGCTGGAAGAAAACACGCTGCGTCAGCGCGTGACCACCGACATCACCACCAATGGTGGTCAGTTCGATATCATGACCATCGGCATGTACGAGGCACCAATCTGGGGTTCCAACGATTGGCTGATCCCTCTGGACAATCTGTCGGAAGAATATGACGTCGATGATCTGCTGCCAGCTATGGCAGGTGGCCTCTCCTACGATGGCACGCTGTTCGCTGCGCCCTTCTACGGCGAAAGCTCAATGGTCATGTATCGTGCTGACCTGATGGAGGCTGCTGGGCTGGAAATGCCTGATGCGCCGACCTGGGACTTCATTCGTGAAGCGGCGGCAGCCATGACGGACCGCGACAACGAAATCAACGGCATCTGCCTGCGCGGTAAAGCTGGTTGGGGCGAGGGCGGCGCCTTCATCACGGCTATGTCGAATTCCTTCGGTGCCCGCTGGTTCGATGAGGACTGGAACGCCCAGTTCGACACTCAGCCTTGGGCCGATACGCTCAACTTCTTTGTTGGCATGATGGAAGAGTCGGGCCCTCCAGGCTACGCGACCAACGGTTTCAACGAGAATCTGTCGCTGTTCCAACAGGGCAAATGTGGCATGTGGATCGATGCTACCGTCGCTGCATCCTTTGTGACCAACCCCACTGACTCCACCGTGGCTGACAGTGTTGGCTTTGCTTTGGCGCCGGACAACGGCCTGGGCAAACGTTCCAATTGGCTGTGTGCATGGGCCTTGGCAATTCCGGCCGGTACTCAGCAGGCCGATGAAGCACAAACCTTCATCGAGTGGGCCACCTCGAAAGACTATATCGAGCTGGTTGCAGCCAACGAAGGCTGGGCTAATGTGCCTCCCGGTGCACGCCAGTCGCTCTATGAGACGCCGGAGTATCAGGCTGTGCCCTTTGCGCAGATGACGCTCGACTCGATCTTGTCGGCCGATCCGAACGACTCCACCGTTGAACCATCACCTTATGTAGGCATCCAGTTCGCGGCTATTCCGGAGTTTGCCGGCATCGCGACTGAGGTCAGCCAGGAATTCTCCGCCGTTTACGCCGGTCAGCAGACCGTCGAAGAAGCGCTGGAGAAAGCTCAGGCGCTGACCAACGACGCCATGGAAGCAGCTGGCTACCGCTAAGCTGTTTCGCAAGGCGCCTTCCATCAGCGAGGCGACTTCTCCCGGTCGCCTCTCTGACCCTTCGTTTCCCCCCAAAGCATAGCCTTCGATTGCATCTGAAGGCGGGCCAGTCCCACCATGGACCGGCCCGTCAACGAAAGAAGTGTATCCATGGCCACGAAAGCATCTCGATCTGCCGCTCGCATCATGATGGCGCCTGCTGTGATCCTCCTTCTTGGATGGATGCTCGTGCCGCTAACGATGACGCTCTACTTCTCTTTCAAGCGCTATCTGCCGCTGCGAGGAGACAGCCTGGCGCGCGGTCTCGACTGGGTGGGATTTGAAAACTACACTCGGTTCATCTCCTCCAGCTCGTTTTGGCCGAGCGTTCAAACAACGCTTGTGATGGTTGGCGGTGTACTCCTCATCACCGTCGTCCTGGGCGTGCTGCTTGCGATGCTCTTGGACCAACCGTTCTGGGGTCAGGGCGTTGTTCGCATCCTGGTCATCGCGCCGTTCTTTGTCATGCCGACCGTCTCCGCGCTGGTGTGGAAGAACATGTTCATGGACCCTGTAAACGGCATTCTTGCGCACCTTTGGCGGTTCTTCGGTGCCGAGCCGATTTCCTGGTTATCGGATGCGTCGCTTCAATCGATCATTCTCATCGTGTCCTGGCAGTGGTTACCGTTCGCTACGTTGATTTTGCTGACGGCCATCCAATCTCTCGACAGCGAACAGTTGGAAGCAGCTGAAATGGATGGCGCGCCAGTTCTGCAGCGCTTCTGGTTCATCATCCTTCCGCATCTCAGCCGGGCTATCACGATTGTCTTGCTCATCCAGACAATCTTCCTGCTGTCGATCTTCGCCGAAGTCTTCGTCACCACCGGCGGTGCCTTTGGCACACGAACCCTGACCTATCTGATCTTCCAGCGCGTCGTTGACAGTCAGAACATCGGTCTTGGATCGGCTGGCGGTGTCTACGCCATCATCCTCGCCAACATCGTTGCGAGCTTCCTGATGCGCATCGTCGGCAAGAACCTGGATCGGTAAGGGGGCAAACATGGCACGCGCAGTTTCCACCCGTCGCAAAATCGCCTTCACGGCTCTGGCCTGGGCGATTGGGCTTATCATCTTCTTCCCGATCTACTGGACGATCCTGACCAGCTTCAAAACTGAGGCCCAGGCGATCAACGACCCTCCGTTGTTTTTCTTCTTCGACTGGACGCTGGAGAATTATGCCGTCGTCCAGGAACGCTCGGACTATATGCGGTTTCTGTGGAACTCGGTGATTGTCGCTGGTGGCTCCACGCTCCTTGGCATTCTCGTTGCGGTACCGGCCGCTTGGTCCATGGCATTCGTGCCATCCAAAGCGACCAAGGACATCCTTTTATGGATGCTCTCAACCAAGATGCTGCCTGCCGTAGGCGTGCTCTACCCGATCTCGCTCTTGTTCATTCAGTTCGGGCTACTCGACACACGCATTGGTCTGGTTTTGGTGCTTATGCTCATCAACCTGCCGATCATCGTGTGGATGCTCTACACCTACTTCAAGGAGATCCCTGGCGAGATTCTTGAAGCGGCACGGATGGATGGCGCGGGCCTGCGCGAAGAAATCCTGTTTGTGCTCACACCCATGGCGATCCCGGGAATAGCATCCACCGTCCTGCTCAACTTCATTCTGGCTTGGAACGAAGCGTTTTGGACGCTGAATCTGACGGCCGCCGGAGCAGCGCCGCTTACCGCCTTTATCGCCAGCTATTCAAGCCCTGAAGGCCTCTTCTTCGCCAAGCTCAGCGCAGCTTCGACCATGGCCATCGCACCAATCCTCATTCTGGGTTGGTTCAGCCAGAAGCAGCTAGTGCGCGGTCTCACCTTCGGCGCGGTCAAATAGGAAAAAGACGATGGGAAACATAGTTCTCGACAAGGTCGAAAAGGCCTTTGGAAACGTCAAAGTCATCCACCCGCTGGACCTGGAGATCAACGAGGGCGAGTTCGTGGTGTTCGTCGGCCATTCGGCTTGCGGCAAGTCCACGCTCTAGCGGCTGATTGCCGGGCTAGAAGATGTGACGGGCGGCGCCATTCGCATTAATGGCCAGGACGCAACCGACGTCCCACCGGCAAAGCGTGGGCTGGCGATGGTGTTCCAGTCCTACGCCCTCTATCCACACATGACGGTACGCAAGAACATCGCGTTTCCGCTGCGAATGGCGAAACTCGATAAGGCCGAGCAGGACCGGCGGGTGGAACAGGCAGCGTCTGTTTTGAACCTGACCGATTATCTAGATCGTCGCCCTGCCGCCTTGTCGGGCGGCCAACGGCAACGCGTTGCGATTGGCCGCGCCATTGTTCGTGAGCCAGCGGCCTTTTTGTTTGATGAGCCTCTGTCGAACTTGGATGCCGCCCTTCGAGTCGGCATGCGATTGGAAATCAGCGAGCTCCACTCGCGACTGAAGACGACCATGATCTACGTGACCCACGACCAGGTTGAGGCCATGACCATGGCCGACAAAATCGTGGTTCTGCAGGCGGGCGTCATTGAACAAGTTGGCAGTCCGTTGGAGCTCTACCGCGAACCAAGGAACCGCTTCGTTGCCGGTTTCATCGGGTCGCCCAAGATGAATATCATCGAGGGTGAGGAGGCCAAGCGTCGCGGTGCCCACGCTATTGGAGTGAGGCCTGAGCATATGTCGGCCTCGTCCACAGAAGGTCTATGGGAGGGCCGGGTAGGCGTCTCCGAGCATCTGGGGTCGGACACGTTTTTCCATGTGCATCTCGACGGTTGGCCGGAGCCGCTCACCGTGAGGGCAGGCGGCGAAGTCGCTATGCATCATGGCGATGCGATTTTCCTGACGCCCGATGAGGAGCGTATCCATAAGTTCGATGCTGAAGGCCTGCGCATCGCATGACCCAACGGCCACTATTGGGGAAAAATGCCCTTGTCACCGGAGGGGCGCGCGGCATCGGCCGGGCCATCTGCAAGGCCTATACTCGAGCAGGTGCCAAGGTTGCGGTGGCTGATCTCCTGGCTGACCAGGCAGAAGAAACCGCGGCGGCTATCGGTGGCTCGGCCATAGCGATTGCGATGGATGTCACCGATATGGCCTCGATTGATGCCGGCGTGGCCGCCGTTGATGAGGCATTCGGCGGGATCGATGTGCTCGTCAACAATGCCGGCATCTTCAACATGGCCTCAATCGACAAGATCACGGTCGAGGATTATCGCCGCCAATATGATGTGAATGTCGGCGGCACGATCTTTACCTGCAAGGCCGTGGTTCCAATCATGCAGCGTCGCGGCGGCGGGACAATCATCAACTTCTCAAGCCAGGCTGGTCGACGTGGTGAGCCCAACATAACCGTTTACTGCTCAACCAAAGCGGCGGTGATATCTGTCACCCAGTGTCTCGCTCTGGAACTGGCCAGCGACAACATCAGAGTCAATGCGATTGCTCCCGGCGTCATCGACACGCCGATGTGGGAGCATGTCGACGCGCAGTTCGCGGTCTACGAGAACAAGGATCTGGGCCAGAAGAAGCGCGAAGTGGGTGAGGGCGTGCCGCTGGGTCATATGGGTCACCCGGACGAAGTGGCCGACCCGTGCGTTTTCCTGGCCTCCGATGCGGCGCGGTACATCACGGCGCAAACGCTTAATGTGGATGGCGGCCAATGGATGAGCTAGCCGCCAATACGAATTTCACGCCGGTCCGACTTTCCAACGCCACGCTCGACAGTCTTCCGGCACACATTAAGCGGCCAACCTACGATCGTCGGTCCTTGAAGCCGGGTATCGTCCACATTGGTGTCGGTAACTTTCACCGAGCCCACCAGGCTTGGTATCTGCACCGTCTGATGCAATCGGGAGACGCCCAGGATTGGGCGATACTTGGCGCTGGTGTGCGTGCCTATGATGCGTCCATGCGCGACAGGCTGGTAGCGCAGGACTGCCTGACGACCCTGATTGAACTTGGTCCAACAGGCGAGACTGCCGAAGTCATCGGTCCGATGATCGACTACCTTCCCGTCGATATTGGGCTCGGCGCTCTCATCACGTCGCTCGCACGGCCGACGATCAAGATCGTCACCCTTACGGTCACAGAGGGCGGCTACTACGTTGATCCGGCTAGCAACGGATTTCATGCCGAGCATGAGGATCTTGTCCATGATGCCCTCAACCTTCAAACGCCTCGCACGGCGTTTGGTGCGATTGTTGCGGCTCTGACGATTCGACGAGACGCCGGATATGGTGCTTTCACGGTTCTCAGTTGCGACAATCTACAAGGCAATGGAGCGATTGTTCGCCAGGCCGTCGTCTCGCTGGCGGAGCTGGTCGACAAAGGCTTGGCCGACTGGATCGCCGCGAACTGCACCTTTCCCAATTCAATGGTCGATTCCATCGTCCCGGCGACCGGGCCGGATGAAGTAGCGCTGGCTGCTCGATTGGGTGTCGTCGATGCGGCACCCGTTGCCCACGAGAACTTCCGTCAGTGGGTTATTGAGGACAGTTTCTGCGCAGGCCGGCCGGACCTTGATCGCGTTGGTGCTGTGTTTTCCAGCAACGTCCATGCCTATGAGGCGATGAAGCTCCGCATCCTAAACGCTGGCCATCAGCTTCTTGCCAATGCCGGCGAGCTGCTTGGGCTTCCCACCATTGATGTTTGTATGGAGCATCCTCTTGTGGGGGCGTTTTTTACGCGGGTTCAGCGCAAGGAAATTCTGCCCCACGTACAGAGCGTTCCAGGTCTTAGCGTTGAAGCCTATCTTGCCCAGGTAACCGAGCGATTTGAGAATCGGGCCACTAAGGACACGACGCGACGCGTCGCCTTCGACGGTTCTGCGCGCCACACCGGGTTTGTGCTTCCGGTCGTTCGCGATGCGCTTGACGTGGACGCGCCAACACATGGCTTGGCTCTAGCTGAGGCACTTTGGGCACGCATGTGCTATGGCGAGCGAGAAGATGGGTCGATCATTGAGCCAAACGATCCCAACTGGGTGGATCTGGTGAAGGTAGCCCGTCAGTCGAAAGATGAGCCCATCGCCTGGCTCCAACAGTCGGCTTACTATGGTGACTTGTCCAACAACGCCTCGTTTGCCGATGCATTTGAAACCGCGTTGAACGCACTTTGGACCAAGGGCGTGGAACGTGTTTTGGAAGACTATCTTTCGAGCTGAATGGAACGTGGCCGCTTGCGTGGCGTGCCGCACATTTAGGCTGTCCACCGCCACGTGAAAAAAACATGACCAAAGGGTTGATTTCACCGCGTAAGGGGATTACCTGCTGCCCGTTGGCGTGTGATCCAGTCGCACGCCCTTATTTGTTGCATGCAGGGCGGAGCGGCCGCTTCTGCGCAAACCCGAGACCCGCTGGAAGGTATCTCACAGCGCTGTGGCCAATTGGTTCGGCGATGACAGAGGTACTGACATGAAGGCGAAAGTCAGGTCGCAGGATACAAGGTAGACGATGGCAAAGACCAATCCCTTCACTTTCCTTCAGGAAGTGCGGCAGGAAGTCTCCAAGGTTGTCTGGCCATCGCGGCGCGAAACCACAGTGACCACCATCATGGTGTTCATCATGGTTTTCCTGGCGGCGATTTTCTTCCTGGCGGCAGACTATGCTCTCAGTTTTGTGGTTGGCCAACTTCTCGAACTTGGCCGCTAACGGAGATCGCGCCTGATGGCTTTGCGCTGGTACATTGTGCACGCCTACTCGAATTTTGAGAAAAAGGTTGCTGAGTCCATCCGCGAGGGTGCCCAGGCTGCTGGCCTGGACGCGCTCTTTGATCAGGTGTTGGTGCCGACGGAAAAGGTCGTGGAAGTTCGCCGTGGTCGCAAGGTCGACACCGAGCGCAAGTTTTTTCCAGGCTATGTCCTCGTCCGCATGGAAATGACCGATGAGGCTTATCATCTCATCAAGAATACGCCGAAGGTGACGGGTTTTCTGGGTTCGGACAAGAAACCGATCCCGATTTCCGACGCTGAAGCGGACCGTATTCTCAATCAGGTTCAGGAAGGTGTGGATCGGCCGAAGCCCTCCATCACCTTCGATGTTGGCGAGCAGGTGCGGGTCTCCGATGGGCCTTTCGCATCGTTCAACGGCATTGTGGAAGAAGTCGATGGTGAGAGGGCACGTCTGAAAGTGTCTGTTTCCATCTTTGGCCGGGCAACACCGGTCGAGCTCGAATATGGGCAGGTCGAAAAGCTCTAGGCGTCGATCGGTTCTTTGACTGTGTGGGAGAGAAGGCTGGTTTCGCCGCCGGTTCGGATCGCACCACATAACCCCAACCCAGCCACCTTGCGTGGTCGCTATAAGGGATAAGACATGGCGAAGAAGATTGCTGGTTACCTGAAGCTTCAGGTGCCTGCCGGCGCTGCCAACCCGTCGCCGCCCATTGGGCCGGCTCTTGGTCAGCGCGGTTTGAACATCATGGAATTCTGCAAGGCGTTTAACGCCAAGACGCAGGAGATGGAAAAAGGCGCGCCGGTTCCGGTCGTCATCACTATTTTCCAGGATAAGTCCTTCACCTTCGAGATGAAGACGCCACCGGTGTCGTTCTTCTTGAAGAAGGCCGCCAAGTTACAAAAAGGTGGTTCTGAACCAGGTCGTAGCACGGCCGGTTCTATTTCGCAGGCTCAGCTGCGCGAGATCGCCGAGCAGAAAATGACGGACTTGAATGCCAACACCGTCGAAGCTGCCATGCAAATGGTTGCCGGTTCTGCTCGTTCCATGGGCCTGAAGGTGGAGGCGTAAACGATGGTACGTGTAGCAAAACGCTTGAAAACTGCTGACGAGAAGCTTGATCGCGACAATCTTTACCCGGTCGAAGAGGCCATGGCGATGGTCAAGGACGGGGCGACGGCGAAGTTCGACGAGACCATTGAAGTTGCCATGAACCTGGGTGTTGACCCGCGCCACGCCGACCAGATGGTCCGCGGTGTTGTTCAGTTGCCTAATGGTACAGGTAAATCGGTTCGCGTTGGTGTGTTCGCGCGCGGCGAGAAAGCTGATGAAGCGCGCGCAGCAGGCGCTGATGTTGTCGGCGCTGAAGATCTCGTCGAGATCGTTCAGGGTGGTACAATCGATTTCGATCACTGCATCGCCACGCCGGACATGATGGCCCTCGTTGGTCGTCTAGGTAAGGTCCTTGGGCCACGTGGTCTGATGCCAAACCCTCGCGTTGGCACGGTGACCAGGGACGTCACCCAGGCGGTGAAGAACGCCAAGGGCGGCGAAGTGCAGTTCCGCGTTGAGAAGGCGGGCATTGTGCATGCCGGCATCGGCAAGGCCTCTTTCACGGCCGATCAGTTGGTTGAGAACGTCAAGGCGTTCGCTGATGCGGTGTCCAAGGCCA
>JBHJIX010000030.1:0-49460 GCA_050043025.1 Cohaesibacteraceae bacterium | reverse complement strand
AAATCCCTTGTCAGGGTGCATCACCACCATGTCTTTGACGTTGGCGTCTGTACCTTTATCGATCCATCCTTTGTCGCCGCGCAGCACAGCCCCAAACCAAACTTTCGCGCCGGGGTGGAGCCGGACTTTACCGATCACCATGGCCGAAGGTGCAATCCAGACACTGTCCGGATCGACAACATCCGGTTTCACGCCATCCAGTTCGAAAAGTGCCACGACTGCTCCCCGTCATTTGCGCCTTGCTGAGACCCCTGTTTCATAAAGGGCTCCCTCAAGGCTGGTTGTTACGGAAAGATACAGCTGTCCTGTCCCAGTGTCATCCAAGCACAACGGCGGTGTGCAGCACCAAAATACCCGCGCACATGCTCCAGATCGCGGCGATAAGCGCACTTGCAGCAAGCCAGCCGATGGGTCGGCGCTCAATCAACCGGCCTCGAACAGCGTTGCGCATGATGATGTAGGGCGCGGCCCATACGATCAGGAGCATGCGGAAAAAAGCAGCCAGTACAGGCTTTGAGCCCAGATCTTGAACCAATTCGAAGCGGGCCGGCCGGTTCGCCACCAACTGGTAGCCGGTGGCCAGAACGGCCGCAAAGACAAAGCCGCAGGCAACGGCATAGGTGAACAAAAACGGTTCGGACATAAGGCGGACACCTGTTTCAATGTGCGTCACCGCGACGCTTAATGAACCGTTAACCGCAAGAACTGTGCCGGATGGTAAAGCAAGCGTTAACCGGTTTGCTGGCATTCAAGATGTCATGCTCCAGGCCGATCACCCCTTCCTGCGCCATGATCGCGGATTTGCGGTTCTGCCCTTCACCATGCTGACCGCAGCTCTGGTGCTGGCGACGGCGCTCTACACCGGTCATTCGACCTTGCGGCATATGGGGCTGCTGGTGCCCTCACCCCTGGAAGGCGGCCCAAGACCAGCGGGCTACGAGATCATTGTCGGCGGCATCAACTTTCAGATCCCGACCGGTTATCTGCGGTTTGCCGAGCAGGAACGCGACGGCATGTTGCCGGGCATTGACCTTGCCTTGGCCTGGCCAACCATGGCGCCGCTTGGTGACCCCGAAACGCTGCGCAACACGCCGCGTGAAAACATCATCTTCATCGGCATCAGCGACGCCCAGGACACCATGGACACCACCGACCTCTTGGGGTCGGTGTACCGCGAGGTGTTTGTCGGCCCCATCGCCCATCGTCCCGACGGGCTGGTTGCGCGTCGGCTCGATCCGGAGGCTGGCTATGTCGATGAAACGGTGGTCTTCGACCTCTCAACAGGCTCCGGCTTCGCAGCACGCTGCGCTGGCGATCCAGAGACCATGTGGGAGACATGCTACCGTGATGTGATCCTGACCAACGGACTCACCGTCACCTATCGGTTCGCACCAGCGCTTTTGAGCGAGTGGCGCAACCTGGATGACACGGTGCTGAACTTCCTGATCAATCTGGCACAGCAGGGCCAGACCTCGCCCTGAGCTGGTCAGGCTGAGGGCACTGAACTCAGTTCAGGTCGTAGTCCAGAATCGCCATCGTGAAATTGTAGGAGATATCGTCCTCATCCTCATCATCGCGGTGAATGAGGCCGACAAACTCATCGCCAACATAAACCTCGGCGGAGTCATCCTTGCGCGGACGCGGCTTGATGGCGATCGATTGGTTGTCGAACAGGCGCTTGAGATAGGCTTCAAGCTTCGAGATTTCTTCGCCCTTCATGGCCAAGCTCCTGAAAGAATGAGGGAATGCAGACCGGCCGGCCGCATGCGTTAGGCTGCTGGATGGCTTGCTTCTAGGCCCTATAGGCAAGGCAATCAACGCCGCCCTTTGACCGTCAACAGATCAAATGCCGGCCCCGGCATCGCTGGCATTATCAATATCGGCACCGCCATCCATATGATGGTCCATACTCATGGACGGCATACAGTCTTCCCCAATGGTCGGCGCAATGGAAACCAGCTTGGCAGGAATGCCGGCAACGGTGGCGCCTTCGGGAACCGGATCCAGCACCACCGAACTGGCCGCAACACGCGAACCTTTGCCAAGCTCGATATTGCCAAGCACCTTCGCACCAGCACCAACCAGCACGCCACAGCGCACCTTCGGGTGCCGGTCACCTGTCTCCTTGCCTGTCCCACCGAGCGTAACGCCTTGAAGGATTGACACATTATCGTCCACAACCGCCGTCTCACCGACCACGATACCGGTTGCGTGATCGAGAAACACACCGCCACCCATCTGTGTGGCCGGGTGGATATCCACCTGAAACTCAGCGCTTGACCGACTTTGCAGGAAGAGCGCCATATCCGATCGCCCTGTCTGCCACAAATGATGGGCAAACCGTTGCGTTTGCAGGGCGTGAAAGCCCTTAAAGAACATCAACGGTTCGATGTACCGGCGGCAGGCCGGGTCGCGGTCATAGACTGCCTCAAAATCAGCCGACAGATGCCGCAGGATGGGCGGGTCTTCCGAAAGGCAGCTGTCCAGGAGTTCACCAAGGGTATCGACCGGTACAAGGCTGTCACCAAGCCGGTAAGCCAGCACCGACATTACGGCATCAGCCAGGGTGCTCTGGTGAAGCACGTGGCGCTCATAAAGCGCGGCTACCGTCTTGTCCTTGTCGATAGCGGCCAGCGCATCATCGCGCACAGCCCGCCAGATCGGATCGGACGGCTCCAAAATGGACGTGCGATCCAGCACGGGCGCGTCTGCACCCACAGCCTGTGTCGCCGTCAATGAAGAGTGTTTGTTCATCCTAAGGGTGTTGTATAGGCGCTCGCCTGCCCACGACAAGACGTACAACCATCAAAGAGACCGGCGCATGAGTGTCCATGATTCACTAGGACGGATCGAACTGACCCAGTCAGGACCCCATGCCGCCCTCACAATTTTCAATCCGGCACGGCGCAACGCCATGACCTTGAACATGTGGAAGCAGCTTACCGAAGCGATCCATGAGTTGGACGCCGATCCAAGGGTGCATCTCATCACGCTGCAAGGCCATGAGGGCACATTTGTCTCAGGTGCGGACATCTCCGAGTTCGCCAAGGTGCGCGGATCACTTGAAGACGCCAAGGCCTATGAGGCGGTGAACAGCCTGAGCTTCGCTGCTTTGCGAGAGTCCAAAACGCCGACACTGGCGCTGATTGAAGGGTTTTGCTTTGGCGGCGGGATCGGCATCGCTGCCGCCTGTGATATGCGCATCGCCAGCGAGACCGCCCGCTTTGCCATTCCCGCAGCGAAGCTCGGTCTGGCCTATCCGGTCGATGGCGTTGCCGATCTGGTACGTCTGATTGGCCCAGGTTTCACCAAACGGATGTTTTTCACCTCCGAACCTGTCGATGCGGCGACGGCACTCCGGATCGGCTTTTTGGAAGACGTGGCCCCGGGCGAAGAGTTCAAAGCACGTTGCAAGACACTCATCGCAGCCACCCTTTCGCGGGCGCCGATGACCCATCGCGCAGCAAAATCGGCCATTGCGGCCCATTATGATCCGTCGCGACGCGATGCGGCGCTGGAGGATGGCGCAGCCTGTTTCGCCTCGGACGACTATCAGGAAGGCTGGAAGGCCTTTCTGGAGAAGCGTCCGCCGGCCTTTAAGGGCTGCTAGTTTCAGCCAGGAAAGCCAGCACCGCATCCTTGTGGGCCTTGTCACCGACCGCGTTCATGTGGTCGCGCCGGTCAAGCGGCACGAAACGACCGTGTGGCAACAGATCCACCAGCGCCTGGCCTTCGCCAGCAACGACATCGCGCGTACCGATGGAAACCAAGGCCGGCTGGGCGATAGAGCGTACATCGGCTTCCGAAATCGGATCGCGTGAGGCGAGAATACAGGTCGCCAGCGCCTCCAGATCTGAGCCTGTCTGATCGGCAAAGGCGCGAAACGTCTTTCCGGTCTGGCTTACAATCGTCGATGGATCAGAGGCCCGCAGAGCATCGGCAATCTCCTCGGAACCGCCGATGCCGCGCACCATGTTGATTCCGAGCCCACCAAACAGAACACGCGACACACGCTCAGGCGCATCCATGGAGAAGAATGCGGAGATGCGGGCACCCATGGAGTACCCCATCACAGCCGCTCGTTCGATATCCAGATGATCAAGCAAGCGGCGCACATCCTGCGCCATAACGCGCGCTGGGTAAGCAGCAGGATCATAAAGCTTTTCGCTTGCACCATGACCGCGATTGTCGAGCGCAATCACCCGGTAACCCGCGTCGGTCAGCGTGTCGAACCAACCGGGCCCAACCCAGTTGATCGAACTGTTGGAGGCAAAACCGTGAACCAGCATGATCGGATGCCCCTCGCCCGCCTGGCGAAACGCAATCTCCACACCGTCCGACGAAAATCGCTCCATTGCTTAGCTCCTTCAACCACCAGTTTCTGACGTCACGTCGGTGGCGGTAGCAGCCACCGGCCCGCGACACAAATGCACCCAGCGCTGTCTTGCCCACCCCAGCCGGGCGGGCTAGACCAACGGCAGACGTCCCGACTGCAAGGCAAAAAGCGTATGGCCGACAAGGCGATCCTCCACGTCCACAACACCGAAGGCCTTCCTGTGATTGAGGTCGGCGCACACGAATTCATGTGCATCGGCGCTGAACCACCGTTTGATCATCCCCATGTGTTTTTGACGTTTGGCGGCGATAAGCAGATCGTTTGTCCCTATTGCTCAACGCTTTACGTCTACAATCCGGAACTTGGGCCACACGCCACCAATCCACCAAGTGCTGTCTGGAAGGGTTCAAGCGCCGACGTGGCCGCTTAGCGGACGCAGGCCGAGACTAGGTTAAACCAAACCCAGCGCCTGCGAATCTGACGCCTGCAAAGCTGACATCAGGAGCCTGATCCTTTGGATCGCCATTTGGATCGCTATGACATTATAGGCGGCGGTATCGCGGGCCTGACGACCGCCCTGTCGCTTGCCAAACATGGCTTGGCAAGCACCGTCCACGAACAAGCCGCATCGTTTGATGAAGTTGGCGCCGGCATTCAGCTTTCGCCCAACGCCATGCGCGTCCTCAGTGAACTTGGCTTGCAGGAAGCGCTTGAAGGCACAGCCGTCGCCCCGAAGCGGATCGTGCTGCACGATGGGCGGACAAGCGGGGTGTTGGCTCAGCTTCCTTTGGGAGGCGCTGCAGGAACGAGATATAGTGCGCCCTATGTGGTCATCCATAGAGCCGATCTTCAAAGCACCCTGGTTGAAGCGTGCGAAGCTGATCGTAACATCACGGTCGAGCGCGGATCACACAGGCCCAAGGACGTGAACGCGCCCTGTGTTCTGGCCGCCGACGGGGTCCATTCCGTCTGGCGCGAGGCAGTGCGCGGCCCTTCCAAGGCGCGCTACACCGGGCACGTCGCTTGGCGGACGACCCATCCGGTGACCAGCCCAGAACCCCAGCCTATCACCCGGGTCTGGTTCGGGCCGCAGGCACATTTGGTGGACTATCCCATCCGGTCAGGGCGCGAACGCAATTTGGTGGCCATTGCCCGGCGCGCCTCGCCGCCAGCAGACGATTACTCCGTCTCATCCGATCTATTATCCGCCTTTCGTGCCTGGCACCCAGCGCTGCTGGCCCGGCTGGCCGAACAGGAAAGCTGGACGCCCTGGCCGCTCAACGGCGTTGACCCCGACGCAGCCTGGGTGACCAACAAGGTGGCACTTATCGGTGATGCCGCCCACGCCATGTTGCCCTTCCTTGCCCAAGGTGGGGCGATGGCCATTGAGGACGCCTGGGTGCTCGCAACCAAGCTGGCAATGCATGCCGATCATACAGAAGCTTTCCGGGCCTATGAGGCGGCGCGTAAACCGCGCGTCAGACGAGTTTGGAAGGAAGCGGCCAAGAATGGCCGCATCTACCATATGAACGGGCCCTTGGCCCTCGCCCGCAATCTCGCCTTGAAGCTCCAGCCCGGTAGCGCTCTGCTGGCGCGTTACGACTGGGTCTATGACTGGGTGCCGCCGGCCGCGCCAAGCGCGTCCAACGCGATCTCATCAAGCGCGCCATAGTTGAGCTTGCCGGTCCCGAGCACCGGCAGTTCCTCCACCGAGACAGCCCGCTTGGGCAGCATCAGCTCAGAAACGCCCTCTTGCTGGGCCCAGTTGCGTACATCCTGAAGATCAGGGTCCTGTTTCTCAGTCACCAGCACAAGCATCTCGCCCTTGCGCGGGTCCGGCAGGGAAATCACGGCGTGATGATCGTCAGGCCAGACCTGACCGACATAGTTCTCAACCGCCGTCAGCGACACCATTTCTCCGCCAAGCTTGGCAAAGCGCTTGGCCCTGCCCTTGATGCGCACACGCCCCGCCTCATCGAAATCGACAATATCGCCTGTGTCATGCCAGCCACCGACCGGTGGTTGGATGACACCGGGCGCATCGACCCTGACATAGCCTGCCATCACATTCGGGCCGCGCACCACCAGCCGTCCGCCGGTCTCTAGACCTTCAATTGGATCAAGACGCGTTTCCATGCCAGGCATCAGATAGCCGACGGTGCCGTCCACATTATCTTCCATGTGATTGGCGGCAATCACTGGGCCTGCTTCCGTCGCGCCATAGCCCTCCAGAAGCTCCACCTCAAAGCGCTCACGGAACTGCTTGCGTGTCTGCTCGCTGACACGCTCCGCGCCAAGCACCATGAGGTCAACGGATTCAAAATCGCCATCTTCGGTGTTCTTCATCCAGCCATTGACGAAGGTGTTGGTCGACACGACGATCCGCGCCTTTGAGCGGCGCACATGGCCAGGGATCTCTTTGTAATGGAGCGGCGAGGGATAAAGATAAACGCCGACACCAAGGAAAACGCCGGCCAGAAGACCGACCGTCAGTCCATAGGCATGGAACAGGGGGAGCGCGGCAAAGATCGTGTCACCGGGCTCATGATCGATAACCTGTGCAAACTGCCAGCAGTTGGAAAGGAAGTTGGCATGCGTGAGCGCGACACCCTTCGGCTGTCCTTCGGTACCAGACGTAAACAAAAGAGCCGCGACACTATCCGGGTCAGATTGAAGCCCCGGAACCGAACTGATCATGCCCAGCTTTACACGCGCGAGGCCGCGTAGCTTCTCGAGCGCACCGATGCTGGCGCGCAAATCTTCCGTCCAAACAAAAGTGCGTGTCTTCTCAAGCTCGGCAACAAGATCGTGAAGGTCTGCCTTCTCCACAAAGGCGCGCGAGCAAATGATGGTGTCCACCTCCGCCGCATCGCAGCAGCCGATGATGGCGCGGGGACCAGCGGAAAAGTTGAGCATCGCCGGCACGCGCCCGGCTGCCTGGCAGCCGAAAAACACCGCCGCAACGCCCGACGCGTTGGGCAAAAGAACACCTATGGGCGAGGATGGCTTGCCAAGGCCTGTCAGCTTTTCGCCCAACAGGATGGCTCCGAGCACCAGCCGGTCATAGGTGAGCGACGTGCCGGCGAAATCATTGACCACCATGCGCCCTTTGCCGAAGCGCTCGCGCGCATCAAGCAAGGCGGCGAACAGCGACGTGCGCCAGGGCTCATTCCCAACTTGAGGAAAGGTGCCGGGCCGTTGCCCCACCATCATGGCTTGACCGGCGCTTTGTCCCTGAACGCTCGGATCGGCTGCTTGCAACATGCGTCTCTCCCTCGCGCGACGATGCATGCCGCCGCTTGTGTCACCTTGGGGCCGCGCAGAACCGATTCCGGCGCAGGCCTTGGGTGTTTTACGTAGGGAAAGATAAGAAGAAACGCATGAATGCCAAGACCTTTCGACCTGCCAGTCTTAACCGGCAAGTCGAAACGGCCATGTTTGGCACAGAAATCTGCGCTGTTCGGTGACGCTAGTCTTTGGCTTTCATCCTGGCTTCAGCGCGCTGAACAGCCTCCCGCGCACCAACGCGATCTACCCAAGCGCGTACCGCCGTAAGAGGTGACAGCCGGTCAGGCGAGGCCTTGGACATAAAACGGTATCCACCGACGACCCATGGATAACTCATCATGTCAGCGATGGTGTACTCCTCGCCGCCAAGATACGGCACTTGGACGAGCCGCCCCTCCATCACCTCAAGAAGGCGAATGGATTCAGCAAGATAGCGCTCGATGGAATAGTCGTGCTTCTGCTCAAGGCGGGAAAAATGACCCCATTGACCGATCATCGGCCCGAGCCCGCCGACTTGCCAGAAGGTCCAGGACAGCGTCTCCGCCCGAGCCTTGCCCTCGGTCGGCAGAAAGCGGCCGTGCTTTTCGGCCAGATGCATCAAGATCGCGCCCGATTCAAAAAGCGTCAGATCACCATCGATAAGCGCCGGAATCTTACCGTTCGGGTTGACGGCCCGGAACGCATCGCTGTGCTGATCGCCTTTAGAAATGTCGATCCGTTCAAGCGTGTAGTCGAGGCCAAGCTCCTCAAGAAGGATGGCGGGCTTGTCCCCATTGGGCGTGTCCCAGGTGTAAAGCGTAAGCATGGGGGAGGTTCTCCGAAAGTTTGGTTGCCACCCCTATGGTGCCTAGTGCGCATCGACACCAGCGCTGCGCACGCAGTTGTGAAACAGCGCGCGCCGGCGCGAGGCGCGCGCCCTGCCCTTGCGCACGACCCCGTGCGGGCAGATGGTGCCGGAATGACAGACACTGACCCTACCGACCGCCAAACCCCTTCCCTACCTCTTGCTGGCCTGCGCGTGATCGATTTTGGTCACACCGTTATGGGCCCAACGGCCGGGCTGGTACTCGCCGACCTGGGAGCGGAGGTGATACGCCTGGAGCCGGTCAGCGGCGATGCCACACGCACGCTGAAGGGCTTTGGCACAGGCTACTTCCCCTTCTTCAACCGCAACAAGACAAGCGTCGCCGTTGATCTCAAACAGCCAGATGGCTTGGCCGTCGCGAAGAAGCTCATCGCCACCGCTGATGTGCTGATCGAGAACTTTGGACCCGGCACCATGGAGCGGCTGGGGCTTGGCTATGACGATCTGAAAACCGATTGCCCGCGCCTTATCTATCTGTCGCTCAAGGGGTTTTCCGAAGGGCCTTATGAGAACCGTGTTGCGCTCGACGAGGTCGTGCAAATGATGAGCGGCCTTGCCTTCATGACCGGCCCGCCGGGCCATCCGCTTCGTGCAGGCTCCTCGGTCGTCGACATTCTAGGCGGTGTTTTCGGTGTTATCGCTGTGCAGGCTGCGCTGCGCCAACGCGAACGGACCGGAGACGGTCAGAAGGTTGGCGCCAACCTGTTTGAGTCGGCCATGTTCCTCATGGGCCAGCATCTCGCCTATGCCGCCCAATCAGACGAACCGGTTCCGCCGATGCCGGCGCGTGTGTCGGCCTGGGCGGTCTATGATCAATTCACCACCAAGGACGAGGCGCGCGTATTCCTCGGCATCACGTCGGACCGTCACTGGCAACGCTTCTGCGACACGTTCGAGCGGCCAGACCTTGCTGGCGACGACACGCTGGCAACCAACCCTCAACGGATCGCCAAGCGTGAACGCCTGATACCAGTCGTTTCTGAAATCATCGCATCGCTGACCGTCGAGGATGTCGCTGCCAAGGCCATCGCTGCCAAACTGCCGTTCGCAGAGATCGCCCACCCCGAGCAGTTGTTCGACGATCCCCACCTCAATGCCGGCGGCAAACTGGCCCCAACCCGGTTCCCGGACGGGACGCGAACAAAGCTGCCCCTCCTGCCTCTGGAGCTTTCCGGAACGACACCGGGCTTACAGAACGACCCGCCATCGCTCGGCAACGCCACGCACGCGATCCTCGCCGAGCTTGGATACGATCAAGCCGCGATCCAGGACCTTGCGGAAAACAACATCATCAATCGCGGAGGCAAGCCATGAGCGACGTATCGGATTGGTGGTCGACATCAATCATCGACATGGAGCCTGGCAGGATTGCCTTGCGCGGCCATCCAATTGAGGAGTTGATCGGCTCTGTCACCTTCCCGCAGATGATCTGGCTGATGACCCGAGGTGATGTTCGCTGCGTTGCGCAGGCCAAACTTTTGGATGCCGCCCTCGTCGCTGCCGTTGATCATGGTCCACAGGCTCCCTCCTTCGCCGCCGCCCGCATGGCCGGCACCTGCGGGCTCAGCCTCAATGGCGCCATGGCGTCAGCGGTGAACATGCTCGACGACGTCCATGGCGGCGCTGGCGAACAGGCCGTGGAGCTCTATGGCTGGATTGCTGAAGCTGTGAGCAACGGACAAGAGTAAGAGACTGCCACAGCCAACTGCATCACCCGCTGGCAATCAGAACGAACCGTCTTCGTGCCGGGGTTCGGTCACCGGTTCCACAAGCCGGAGGACCCGCGCGCACCAAGCCTGTTGGCGCTTGTCGATGAGGCGGCTGCAGCAGGCACGGTCTCCGGGCGCTATGCCGCCATCGGACGGGCGGCGCAGACCCATCTCAACACAACCAAAGGCAAGCCGGTCCCAATGAACATCGATGGCGCAACCGCCGTGATCTATGCGGAACTAGGCTTCGCTGGGCCGCTCGCCCGCGGTCTGTTCTGCCTGTCACGCTCTGTCGGCATCCTCTCTCACGCCTGGGAGCAGATGCAGCAGGGTGGCCGCAATAAAGGCCCCACCCCGCCCGACTATCGATGGACGTACACCGGACCAGAACGAGGCAAGTGACTAGGTTTTTTGGTGCGGGCGGCGGGACTCGAACCCGCACGGCCTAGGGCCTCGGGATTTTAAGTCCCGTATGTCTACCAATTCCATCACGCCCGCAGCTGGCAGTGGATCGCTTAGTCGCCGGCATCCTTGGCGATTGGCGGCACAAACGAGTAGCCAAGATCCCATGGGAAGTAGATCCAGGTGTCTTGACTCACCTCGGTCACAAACGTGTCGACGAGCGGACGCCCCATCGGCTTGGCATAAACGGTCGCAAAATGCGCTTCCGGCAACATGCCGCGCACCTCATTAGCGGTTTTGCCCGTGTCGACCAGATCGTCAATCAGCAGAACATTCTTGCCGTTGGTCTCCAGAATATCGCTGGAAATACGCTTCAAGATTGCAAGGTCGCCCTGCGTCTGTTCGCCCGTACCGCCATGATCATAGCTGGCGATGGACACCGTATCGATGCGCCGAATACCAAGCTCGCGGCATACAATAGCTGCCGGAACCAGGCCACCACGGGTGATGGTGACCATCGTGTCGAACGGCCCCTTCTCCGCCAGACGCCATGCCAGCGCACGCGCATCGCGGTGGAACTGATCCCAGGAAACGGGAAAGGCCTTGTCGTTCATCGGGTCGCTCACGGGATGGATATCCTTGCTTTAGGCGGCATCAAGCTGAGTGCGCAGCTTTTGGGCTGCTTCGTTGGCCTCGTCAAGCGCCCTGGCGTCCCGCGAGCGCAGCACAATCTCCACGCTGAAGCGGCCATCGATAAGCTTGGGGTAGCTGCCGATGGAGACTGTCGGAAAAGCCGCGACAATGGCGTTGAGGCCCTCGGCAAGGTCCGCCTCACCGCAGTTGAAGGGCAACACCTTCTGTTCGAACGGCACACCGCCCTCCAGGGTTGGCAGCACAGCGTTGAGCATCGCCTGAAACACGGCCGGCACACCGGCCATCACATGCACATTACCGATCTTGAAACCGGGCGCTGCAGAAACTGGATTGTCAATCAAATCAGCACTTTGCGGAATGCGCGTCATCCGCAACCGCGCGGCGTTCATCTCCCGGCCCGTCTTGTCATACCAGTCTGACAGGACGGCGCGCGCTCGTGGATCGACATCAATCGACACTCCGAATGCCTTCGCCACGGCGTCAGCCGTAATGTCATCATGCGTCGGTCCGATGCCACCGGATGTGAACACATAGGTCGCCCGTGGCCGCAGCGCATTCAGCGCGTCGATGATGGCCGGCTCATCGTCTGAAACAATGCGCACCTCGATGAGATCGATGCCAATCAATGTCAGCGCATCGGCAAGCACACCGACATTCTTATCCTTGGTTTTGCCCGACAGGATTTCATCGCCAATCACAAGCATGGCCGCCGTCGCACTCATGGCTCATCCTTCATATCAAAACCAAACTCACCAGCCTCAAACGCTACCGACCGAAGGAGCGCCTTGCAATTTGGAACCTGACGCGTCACAGCCGCGCCATGCAGTTTCCCACACCACTTTTCGAAGGCGAGCCTGTCCGCCGCTTCAAACGTTTCCTAGCCGACGTCACCTTGCGCGATGGACCGGATGCCGGCTCAACGCTCACCATCCATTGCCCCAATCCCGGCTCGATGATGGGGCTGGCCCGGCCCGGTGCAAGGGTTTTCGTTTCCAAGTCCAATAACCCGAACCGCAAGCTTGCTTACACCTATGAGCTTGAGGAAGTGGTAGGACCCGGCCCATCCTGCCTGGTCGGGATCAACACCAGCCATCCCAACAAGCTGGCTGAAGAAGCCATACGCGCCGGCCTGCTTCCAACGCTTAAGACGTTCGGTGAGCTCAAGCGCGAGCAACGCTATGGGGAACGTTCACGTATCGATATCCTACTGGTGGGCGATGGCGGTGCGCTCACCTATGTCGAGGTCAAGAACGTGCACCTCATGCGACGCGCCGGCCACTTGGAGTTTCCCGATTCGGTGACCAGCCGTGGTGCCAAACATCTGCGCGAGTTGGCGGCAATGGCGACACAAGGCCATCGTGCGGTGATGCTGTTCGTGGCCCAATGGCCAGGGGCGCAGACCCTCTCGGTCGCTGGCGATATCGATCCGGTCTATCAGGCGGCAATAGCTGAGGCACAAAAGGCCGGAGTAGAGGTGTTGGCGCTGGACTGCACCGTTTCTCGTGATGCCATCACCCCAAGCGGGGGACTTCGGTTCCTCACCGATTAGCCACGCATCAAGACCACGTTCAGTCTGGTCTCGGCAACCACTTGATAGCCATGTCGGCGCGCTAGCGCGATACAATCGGTCTGCCAGCTTTCTGGGCTGTTCTCGATAATCATAAGCGTCGGGAAGAGAGCCTCAGATGCCGATTCAAAGAACGGCACCAGCGCGAGATCTTCTGCCCCTTCGATATCGAGCTTCAAGGCATCAATGCGCGGCAAATCGCGTTCGGCAACAATCTGCGCCAGCGGCTTGGCTTCCACATCAATCGCGCCTGCTCTCTCGCTATGGCTGGCAATGCGCCGCATACTGCTTTCACCAGCATTGTTGTGGTCCAGGAAGAGTTGGATCGTGCCCTCAACATCGGCCACGGCCAGTTGCACGGCTTCAATCGGCACACCGGGATTGAACGCCAGATTCTCTGTTAGGCGGCGAAAGATATCCGGCTGCGGTTCAAGCGCGATAATGCGCGCTGTCGGGCCGACACAACTGGCCGCAAAGAAGCTGTAGGCGCCAACATTGGCGCCGATATCGATGAAGACCGCATCGGCTGGAAGAATACGCTTCAGCCAGTCCCGCTCCACCGGATCGAAATATTGCGGCGTGAACAGCACCCGTTTTTCGGCAAGGTTGGTAAAGGGTTCGATGCGCATCCGGTAACCGAACACCTCAACATCCACGCACTCCGCCAAACCATTCATCGCCAGTTTGCGCGTTAGAAAGGCCAAGCGCTTTCCAAGATATCCCTGGCTGCGGGCAGACGAAAATCCGCGAAGCCGCTCCACCACAGAGCTTGGCGCAAAATGCCCCCATGGCTGTGAAGGTGTGTTGGCGAGCGGACCGGAAGCAGTCGTGCTGGTCATTGATTGCATACTTTGCTTGCCTTCAAAGGAACGCTAAGAGCTTGTCGAATATGGGCGCAATCGCCATCTATGCACCGTGGCCACAACCGCCTATGATGCTGGGGGCCAGTGCTATTACACCAAACGCGTCCACTGTCACCGCCTGCTACATCGTCACACCGGAAGTCTCTTCTGCGCCATGCTGCAAACTCAGCCGCAAATAAAACTGTTTGGGCCCGAAGCCTTTGAAGGCATGCACCGTGCCGGGCGGTTAACGGCGACGATCCTCGATCAGTTGACCGACTTCATCAAACCCGGCGTCACCACGCAGGAAATCGATGATGCGGTCATCGAGTTCGCCAAGGCCCATAACGCTGTCCCGGCAACGCTAAACTATCGCGGCTACACCAAATCCAGCTGCACCTCCATCAACCATGTCGTGTGCCACGGCATTCCCAACACCAAGCCTTTGCGAGACGGCGACATCGTCAATGTGGATGTAACGCTGATCCTGGATGGCTGGCATGGCGATTCGAGCCGCATGTATCCGGTCGGCAACGTCAAGCGGGCACCTGAGCGCCTGATGGAGGTAACCTATCTGGCGCTGATGCGCGGCATTGCGGCGGTTAAACCGGGCAACCGAACCGGCGATATCGGCGCTGCAATCCAGGAGTTTGCAGAAGCTGAGCGCTGCTCAGTGGTGCGCGATTTCTGCGGCCATGGCATTGGCGACGTCTTCCACCTGCCGCCAAACATCTTGCACTATGGCCGCCGCGGAGAAGGCATCGATCTGCGCCCCGGCATGATTTTCACCGTCGAACCGATGATCAATCTCGGTCGGCCCCATGTGAAAATTCTGTCTGACGGCTGGACCGCCGTTACCCGCGACCGTTCGTTGTCGGCGCAATATGAGCATTCCATCGGCGTCACGGAAACGGGCTGTGAAATCTTCACCGCCTCACCAACCGGCGTGTTTGCCCCACCCACCCTGCGCGAGACCGTGTCGGCTGAGTGAGCCATGGCATCGTTCTCCGAAGCGCCAGGGCCCCATCCAAACGTAACAAAAAACGACACCAAGCCGCACTATCATGGTCACCGCGAACGTCTGCGCCAGCGCTTCGCAAGCGGCGGAGCCGAGGCGCTTGCCGACTACGAAATACTGGAACTCCTTTTGTTTCGCTCAATTCCAAGACGCGACACCAAACAACTTGCCAAGGATCTAATCGCCCGTTTTGGCTCGCTTGCCGACGTACTCACCGCCTCACGTGACCAGCTGTGCGAAGTGCCAGGCATCAAGGAAGCAACAGCGCTTGACCTGTCGCTGGTGCGCGCTGCCGCCAACGCGCTGACCAAAGCATCGGTAACGGGCATGGAGGTGCTTTCATCCGGCAAGGCGCTGCTCGACTATTGCCGCGCTTCGATGGCCTACGCCCGCATCGAGCAGTTTCGCATCCTGTTTCTCGACAAGAAGAACCAGCTTCTGCGCGATGAAGTCCAACAGACCGGAACGGTGGACCACACACCGGTCTATCCCCGCGAGGTGGTCAAGCGTGCCCTGGAACTTGGCGCGTCTGCCATCATCCTGGTCCACAACCACCCGTCAGGCGACCCAACGCCCTCGCGCGCGGACATCGACATGACGCAGACCATCATGCGCGCCGCAGAGCCCTTGGGCGTCTTGGTGCATGACCATCTCATCATCGCGCGCGACGGCCATGCGAGCCTGCGCGCCCTTGGTTTGATGGACCTCTGAGCAGCTCCAGATGATGACGATTCCCAAGCCAAGCTGCCCCCAGAAAGGGCGATCTGCTCAATCCCTAGGCACGCGTTTACATCGCCTCATGATCATGCTGCACTGCTGATAAGCAAGCTGGGGATCAGGGTACGGGAGCGAGCATAAGCCATATGACAGCATACGATGAAATGACGGTTGATGGCTCAGAATGCAGGCCACCCTACGCAACCGTCCAAGGCTGGCTTGATGGTCTCGATCCTGAAACTCTCAAACGACAAAGCAGTGAAGCCGAAATGCTGTTTCGGCGCATCGGCATCACCTTCGCTGTCTATGGCGAAGCTGATGCCGAAGAGCTCCTGATCCCTTTCGATCTCATTCCGCGCATCATCGACCATGACGAATGGACGCGCATGCGTGCGGGCCTCACTCAGCGCGTCAAAACGCTGAACATGTTTCTCGCCGATGTTTACGGTCCGCGCGAATGCATCAAGGCTGGGATCATTCCGGCTGATCTGATCGACCAGAATCTGCAATATCGACCGGAAATGATCGGCACAAAACTGCCCGGCGACATCTGGGTCAACATTGCCGGGATCGACATTGTCCGCGTCGATGCCGACACCTTCTATGTTCTGGAAGACAATGCGCGCACGCCATCGGGCGTTTCCTACATGCTGGAAAACCGCGAAGTCATGATGCGCATCGTGCCGGAGCTGTTCTATGAGCACGCAGTCGAACCGGTCGATAAGTATGCCGATGAACTTCTTCAAGTCCTTCAGTCGGTTGCGCCTCCAAATGCCCAAAAAGCACCGACCTGCGCCCTCCTGACCCCCGGACCGTTCAACAGCGCTTACTACGAGCACTCGTTCTTGGCCGATAAGCTTGGCATCGAGTTGGTCGAGGGCCGCGATCTTTTTGTTCGCGATGCGGTCGTCTACATGCGCACCACGCTCGGCCCCAAGCGCGTCGATGTGATTTACCGGCGCATCGATGATGATTTCATCGCTCCCCTCGCCTTCCGTCCGGATTCCATTCTCGGCGTGCCCGGCCTGATGACCGCCTATCTGGCCGGCAATGTAACGCTGGCCAACGCCGTTGGCACAGGCATTTCCGACGACAAGGCGATCTACACGTATATGCCCGACCTCACACGGTTTTTCCTGGGTGAAGAACCGATCCTAAAAAACGTGCCAACCTGGCGATGCCGCGAAGCGGACGCCCTGGCCTATGTGCTCGATCATCTCGAAGAGCTGGTGGTGAAAGAGGTCGCCGGCTCCGGCGGCTATGGCATGCTGGTCGGACCGAAGGCCACCAAGGATGAGATCGACATTTTTCGAGCCAAACTCAAAGCCAACCCGGCCGATTTCATTGCCCAGCCGACCTTGGCGCTTTCCACCTGCCCCACCTTTGTTGGCGAGGGTGTGGCTCCACGGCATGTCGATCTTCGACCCTTTGTGCTGTCGGGCACCAACGGTGTCAGCATTGTACCCGGCGGGCTGACGCGAGTGGCCCTCAAGGAAGGCTCTTTGGTCGTGAATTCCAGCCAGGGGGGCGGCACCAAAGACACCTGGATCCTCGCTCCAGGCCGGCGCTGACGGGAAACGCTCATGCTTTTAAGCCGTACCGCCGATAGCCTGTTCTGGACCGCCCGCTACATCGAGCGCGCTGAAAACACGGCCCGCCTATTGGAGGCCGCCACACGGCTATCCAATGTTGGCCCGGGCGACAGTGAACCGTCCAACGAATGGGAATCGGCCGTTCTAGCCACCGGCATGGAAGATCTTTTCGAAGAGCGTTATGGCGAGGCCACTTCGCGATCAGTTGTCGATTTCTTGGCATTCTCCGAAGCCAACCCCTCCTCCATCCGCCAGTGTCTGGAAGCCGCCAGAGCCAACGCCCGCTCGGTCCGCACGGCCATCACCATCGAGATGTGGGAGACGATCAACGCCGCATGGCTGGAGCTGAAGCGGTACCGCACCTTCGGCCAATCGCGCGGCGAACTTTTGGAGCTTCTTCGCTTCGTCAAACAGGTCGCGCTCAGCGTCGACGGCATTGCGCACCGCACCATGTTGCGCAATGACGGCCACTCCTTTTTCCAGATTGGGTCAGCCATCGAGCGCGCCGACAACACCGCACGTATTCTCGATGTGAAGTACCATGTGCTCTTGCCGGAGGGCGAACGTGTCGGCGGCGGAGTCGACTACTCTCAATGGACGTCGATTCTGCGCTCTGTCTCAGCACTCACAGCCTACCACTGGGTCTATCGCGAAAGCCTGAAGCCGTGGCTTGTGGCAGATCTACTGATCCTCAACGAAGCCATGCCGCGCTCGCTTTCCAGTTGCTACGGTAACATCACCCGCCATTTGGACACGCTGGCGAAGACCTATGGCCGCCAGGGCAAAGCGCAACGCATGGCGCGGTCGATCCACAGCGATTTCCGCAACCGGGATATTGAGGCCATCTTCCAGTCCGGCCTGCACGAGTTCGTCGAGAACTTCATCAAGAAAAACAATAACTTGGGCGGCACCATAGCCGACCAGTATCTTTTCTGATGCAAGGAAAGGTTGCTCCAAAGCCTAATGGCAGGCCGGTAAGGTCAGGCTGGCCGACCATAGCCGCTTCGGTGTAACGCTGCCTTATGCGCCTTTCCGTCACCCACACCGAAACCTTCACCTACGACCAGCCGGCGCTGGGCACGATACAGGTTTTGCGACTGACGCCGCGCGATTTTGACGGCCATTATGTGTGCGACTGGTCGGTCGATGTGGACGCTGACTGCCGCCTCGACACCAAGAAAGATGCCTTTGGCAACATCGTCACCAGTTTCTCGCTTCCCGGTCCGCTCGAAACACTCACCATCACCGCGCGCGGCGAGGTTGAAACCGACAACATCCACGGCATTGTGCGGGGCACAGCTGAAAAAGTGCCCACGGGCGTCTTCCTGCGCCCTATGACCGCCGATAAGGACGCGGCTGCAACGCGCCTTCTCATCCAGGCTCAGCCCAACACAACGCCACCGGCCCTTGAGCGGATGCATGCCTTGATGGGAACGCTGCACGCAGCGTTGCCATCTTTGGCCGACGATGCAGATGACAAGAGCAAAGGTGAAGGAACGGACGGACGGCAGAAACAAGAAGGGGCGTCGCAAAGCCAATCTCAGGAGAGCGCGGCTGAGCCATCGCCGGCGGCCAAAAGGCTCGCCGTACAGCTGGCCGACCGGAACAGTTTCAGTGCAGGCGACGCTGCGATGATCCTAGCCGATGCCGCCCGCCACTACGGCCTTCCGGCACGCCTCATCGAAGGGTACCGGCTTGATGGCGATAAGCGCGAGCGCCATTTGGACCAGCGCGATGTGTGGTGCGAAGTCCTGATCGACGGGCTGGGTTGGGTCGGTTTCGACGCGATGGAGAAATCCTGTCCATCCGAGGAGAGCATTCGCGTGGCTGCCGGACTCGACGGCCCGACCGTTTCAGCGGTGCGCGCCGGGCATTACGGCACCGAACCATCCTGCGAGCGCCAAACCGTCATTGCGCTTTCTCGGATCGGTGGCTAACCCAACCGTGCAGATGGCTTTGGCATCAGGGGACATTGGGTTGTGACTTACTGCGTCGGACTGCTTACAGCCGAAGGGCTGGTCATGATCGCCGACACGCGCACCAATGCGGGTCTGGACAATGTCGCCACCTTCCAGAAACTCCATCGGTTTGAGATCCCGGGCGACCGGACGATCACCATTGCCACCGCCGGCAATCTTGCGGTCAGCCAGGCGGCGATCTCGCTGATGTCCGACGGCTTCGAAAACCCCGAAACCGGACTTTTGGAGACGATCTACGACCACCCGACCATGTTCCGCACCGCTGCCTATGTCGGGCGGGCCATCAACGAGGTCATGCGGCTCAACAGGGGTGCGTCGGCAAGCATGGGCGCGTCGCTGGATGTCACCATGCTGGTTGGCGGGCAGGTGAAGGGCGGCCGTCTGCGCCGCTTCATGGTCTATTCGGCAGGCAATTTCATCGAAGCGACCGAAGACACGCCATACCTGCAAATCGGCGAACACAAGTACGGCAAACCGATCCTTGATCGCGCGAGCACTCACGAGACAAACCTCTCGGACGGCTTGAAGATCGCGCTGATCTCCATGGACTCCACCATGCGGTCCAACCTTGGCGTGGGCCTGCCGATCGATATGGGGGTCTCTCGCCGCGATTCGCTGTCGACTCTCATCTCAACACGCATCGATCAGGGCGAGCCGTACTTCCACGATTTACGCGAACGCTGGTCAGCTGCCCTGCGCTCGGCTCATCAAGCGATACCAGCGCCGCCTTACCTGCCCGATCAGGGCTGAAAGTAGGCAGCCTTAAAGCGCATCCAGAAACGCCTCAGCCTGCACCTGGATATCCGACAATGTCTCTGGGTTCATTCGATCCAGCGAGCGATACATCATGCCCATGCGCGGATTGTCGCCCAAAACCTCCCGGTTGCGGGCCACGAAGTCCCAGTAGAGATAGTTGAACGGACATGCGCTCTCGCCCGTCTTCGCCTTCACATCGTAGGCGCATTTGCCGCAATGATCGCCCATACGGTTGAGATAAGCGCCTGAGGCCGCATAGGGCTTGGACGCCATGATGCCGCCATCGGCAAAAAGCGCCATGCCATGGGTGTTGTGCAGTTCCACCCATTCATACGCATCGGCATAGACCTCCATGTACCAGCGATTGACCTCGTCTGGTGAAAGCCCTGCCAAAAGGGCGAAGTTGCCCGTCACCATGAGCCGCTGGATATGATGCGCGTACGCGTGTTTGCGGGTGGTCGTCACAACATCGCGGATGCAGGCCATGTCGGTTTCGGCGGTCCAATAGAATTCTGGTAGCGGGCGCTGCGCATCCAACGCGTTGCGTTCTTTGTAGGCCGGCATGGTGAGCCAATAGAGGCCGCGCACATACTCCCGCCAGCCCAGGATCTGTCGGATAAAGCCTTCAACGGCATTGAGGGGCGCATCACCGGCCTTGAAGGCCGCGTCCGCCGCCTCGCACACCTCTCCCGGCGTTAGTAGACCACAGTTTAGAGCCGCCGAGATTGTGGAATGGAAAAGGAACGCCTCCCCTTCAGCCAACGCGTCCTGATAATCCCCGAACTTTGGCAGACAGACGGCAATGAAATGCTCCAGCACGGCCAACGCATCATCGCGTGTCACCGGCATCGCAAACGGTTCCAGATCGCCAAAATGATCGCCGAACCTGTCGGCCACCAGCGTCAGAACCTCCCCTGTGATTGCATCAGGCGCGAACGAGAGACGCTCAGGAAGTTCCAGATCTTTCGGCAAGCGTTTGCGGTTGTCCTGATCGAAGTTCCATTGGCCACCAATCGGATCACGGCCTTCCATGAGAAAGCCGGTCTTACGGCGCATCTGGCGATAGAAATACTCCATGCGAAGCTGCTTGCGCCCCTGCGCCCAGAGCTCAAACTCGCCGATTGAGGATAAGACGCGATCATCCTCGCGCACCTCCACCGGCACGCCCAACTGATCCTCCCAGCCACGCATCATCTCCATCACGCGCCATTCGCCAGGCTCGGTGACAATCAAACGATCGAACGTGTGTGCAGTTAGGACGCGTTCAATCTCGCCTGCAAAACTGCCCGTATTGTCCCGATCATCGAGCCGCACATAACGAACTGTCAGGCCGGCACTTTCCAACACGCGCGCAAAGTGGCGCATCGCCGATAGAATGAAGGCGATCTTCTTCTTGTGATGGCGGACATAGCTGGTCTCTTCAGCAACCTCGCACATCAAGACCAAGTCGCCGGTCTGCCAGTCCTTCAGTGAGGAAAGGCTGCGGGTGAGCTGATCACCCAGAACGAGGCGGAGTGCTGGCATGAGGATAGAAGGCCCGCGAAGTTGAAGCTGGCCGCGCCACAGCAACAGGGCAGCACGGACATAGGGAATGATCGCTACGTTCTTGGTCTACCGACGGTTCACGTTCGTATGCTGATAACGGCCCAACAAACCTTGAATCAGAATGTCGAAATCATAGTTTAAGATACTGATTTTGCTAATCATTGCCCGTTGAATCAGAATCAGAACTTCAAGAGAGCGCCCCTTTGAAGTCCGTCAAAAAGACCAATCTTCCGACAAAGACGTGCCCGATCTGCCAGCGCCCCTTTACCTGGCGGCGCAAATGGAAGCTGAACTGGGAAAAGGTGGTGTATTGCTCGCAGCGCTGCCGGTCTGAGGCCCGTCGGCGATCGTGAAGCGCCCGATGACCCCTGAGCTGTGGTTGATCACTTTCAGCCTTCATCAATCTTCATGAACTAGGCTCCCAGCGCTTTTCCGATCATCCATATTCAGGGCTAGCGCTATGTATTTGTTTCGATTGAGTTATTATAGCCGCAACACGATCAAAGAGCTCGAACGCCCCGTCGCGGCCGAGGTCAAGCAGATCATGCACGTGTCTAACCTCAACAATCCGGCAGCCGGCATCACCGGCGGCCTTGTGTTCAACGCCCACTATTTTGCGCAAATCCTGGAAGGCGACCGTAAGGCCGTCACCCAAACCTTTTGCCGGATCGCCAATGACGAGCGGCACAACGACATCGTCATGCTAGAGGCCCAACCCATCGATAACCGGATGTTTGACGGCTGGGCGATGGCCTATGCCGGCCACTCGCCTGAGGTCGATCGCATCTATCTGCGCTACGGCACCGCCATTGGCTTCGCGCCATCCAAGATGACGGCTTCTGCCTTCGTCATGCTGGTCAAAGACCTGGTTGAAACCGGCTCGCGTATCGCCATGACCCCGCTTGTCGATGAGCGCGGCCAGGCTGCTGCCACCAATGCGACAAAACAGCCGGTCGTCCCGGCCTGAAAACGCCCTCAGGCGGCCAAAACCAACGGTTCACAGCGCCTTCACAGGCCTCCGGCCTGCTTTCACAACCCCACACCAGCCCGTGAAGTACCCTTTCGCCATGGCCGGCTTTAAGGCATGACGAAGAGGAAAGCGGTCTCGCCCTGAGAGCTTGCCTCAACGGCGGCCGTGGACTGCTAACGTTCGGAGAGGACAGGAGGAGACAATGCTCGGCGAACTCACCATCGCAGCGGTGTTTGCAGCTGGCATCATTTCGTTCCTGTCTCCTTGCGTATTACCGCTCGTTCCGGCGTATCTCACCTACATGACCGGCGCTTCGCTAGAGGAACTATCGAGCGATGAGCGTAACCCCAAACTCTCCCGCTTTTTGTTCGTCCAGGCTTTGGCGTTCGTTGTCGGCATAGCGATGATCTTCGTGCTCCTTGGCGCGACAGCAACGCAGATCAGCCTCATCCTTCGCCAATATGCATCCATTCTCTCCATCGTGGCCGGCGTCGCCATCATTTTGATGGGTTTGCATTTTTTGGGCGTCCTGCGCTGGTCGCTGCTCTATCGGCAAGCACGGCTAGACGGGCCAAAATCAACCACAGGACCACTCGGTGCACTCGGCATGGGGCTCGCCTTTGGCTTTGCCTGGACGCCCTGTATAGGGCCGATCCTCGGAGCCGTCCTTGCCGTGGCAGCAAGCCGCGAAACGGTGAGCCAAGGAGCTGGTCTTCTGCTGGTTTATGCGCTCGGCATGGGCGTGCCGTTCATTCTGGCCGCATTGGCCGTCGGCCCATTCACCCGCTTCCTGTCGCGGTTCCGCGAGCATATGGGCACCATTGAGCGCACAACTGGCGCGCTGCTGGTCGCCACGGGTGCAGCTTTTTTGCTTGGATGGCACACGATCTTCGCCAATTGGCTATTAGAGCGCTTCCCGGGCCTTGTGGCTCTGACGTGAGACGCTAGCCGGCTTCCGCGCCTTCACGATCCATCGGCTCGAACGGCCAGATTGTTCCATCCCGCCATTGCCAGAACTGGAAGGACGGCACATCGGCATCGCCGATTTCGGCAAACCGCACCGCCCCGATGATGGTGAGATAAGGGCCAGTGCCTTGGCCAGCGGCGATCGCAAGCGCGATTTCTGCCGCAACCATGGAAGGCACGATGAGACCCGACAGGCTGCCCAAGGCCTCGCCTTCAAGCCGGGCAACGTCGTCCATCGGCGCGAGCAAGCGCCAAGGCGTGGGTCTTGGAAACACAACATTTTCAGCTGACTGAGATGCCAGAAGCGAGAAATCCGCCGTCATAACGCTGTCGCCGGCCAAGACCGGAACATCCGGCATCGCTTGGCGAAGCGCGTTGATCAACAGCGCGCTATCGGCCTGGCCCGCCATCACCAGAACAAGCCCCGGCCCTTCGGCCTCGGCTCGGGCGGCTGCCCGGGCAATACCACCCTCTGCTTCAAACGGCTCGAAGAGAGCCAGCGTCACGCCTTCAGCATTAAGGCCTTCCTGAACGGCATCGGCCAGCGGCCTGCCATAGCTGCCTTCGGTGTAAAGCAGCACAAGCGGGCGACGGACGGCACTTCCGCCCACCAGGCCATCGAACGCTCCTGAAACCAGGCTTTCAACGATCAGTGAAGCCTGGGCATCATCACGTCCATTGACCCGCAGAACCGGGGAAAGTGCATCATCGGTCAAACCGGGATAGCGCACGCCGCTGGTGATCATTGGAACATCCTGCGTGGCCAGCACATCACGCGCGGCAAGGGCCGGACGCCAACACACGCCGCCCACCACAATATCCACCTGTGCGCCCAGCAACTGATTGGCGGCATCGCGCCCGCGGTCTTCATCGCAGGCATCGTCCACCGCCGTGACCCGAACGTCGGTCCGCCGCGCCTCCTCCAAAGCTAGGATGACCCCACGCTCCACCTGGCGCCCAAGGCGCTCAAAAGGCCCCGACAGAGGTGCCAATACCCCGATATGCAGGCCATCTTCGGCTGCCACGGAAATAGATGCATTCTGCGCCAAAGCAGATCCGGAAAGAGCAGTGAGCACACAGAAAGCAGCGCCGGCCGCACGGCCGGCCCGCTTCATGTATCGTCGAACTTGCACTGTGTCCGTCACGCCCACGCCGTCGTCACCCTTGACCCTGCAACAAGCCCTGCTTTTCAAGCGGAATGACACACTGTCATGCCGCGCACCGCGGACGTCCCAAAAGGGTCGAAAACCTTCTTGCCACATTTCATCGCGCTCGCGAAAGGACCCTTGACCCGCACCAAAGTGGGCTTGTCTCATCCAATCGATTAGGCGCATGTCCAGAACATCGCGCTTTGTGGCCCATTCCGAGCAGCAATCCCCTTTACCGGGGCAAGGATGCCGGACAATTCCTTAAGGAAGACCAACAGGATGGATGCTTTGTGGCACGCTGGACCACACAATGCTCTCAATGACATCAAAACGGTTCGTTTGGGCCATGCGACGCATGAGGCTGCGCGCACCGGTGTCTCAGTTTTGGTGTTTGACCGACCAGCCACGGCAAGCGTCAGCATCATCGGGCAAGCGCCCGGGACCCGGGATATGGCCGCGCTTGATCCGGCGCGAACGGTCGACACCATCGAAGCGCTGGTGCTGTCGGGCGGATCGGCTTTTGGTTTGGCGGCAGCAGATCCGGTGATGCAGACCCTCAAAGAACAAGGGCGCGGCTTTGCTGTGGGCACCACCCATGTGCCGATCGTGCCGGCGGCAATCCTCTTCGATCTTCTCAATGGTGGGACCAAACCAAGGAATCTGCCCGACCTCTACAGAAAGCTAGGGGCGGAGGCCGTCTCCAACCTCGATAATGAACAGGCAATGGGCGCAATCGGCGCCGGTACAGGCGCAACCACCGGCGCCGGCCCAGGCGGTCTTGGCATGGCGTCACTAGAGTTCAACGGTCATGCGCCCAAACCATTGGCCGGGCGCCGCGTAGCGGCACTAGTCGCCGTCAATGCCATTGGAAGTCCCTATGTCGGCGCTTCAGACCACTTCCGGGCAGCCTCATTCCTGCTGGAGGGCGATCTGCCCCAACACTCGGCCGAACCCACAGGCTTGAAAGACCATAGGCCGCGCATGAAGACCCTGGTCGAACCTGGTCAGAACACCACGATCGGATGCGTGATAACCGACGTACCGCTCGACAAGCGCGGCTGTTTTGGCCTGGCGACGGCGGGTCAAGATGGCCTCGCGGCGGCGTTGTGGCCTGCTCATACCGCATTGGATGGCGATCTGATCGTCGGCGCCTCAGTTCGCCCGGATGAGAGCTCCAAGAGCCCGGCCGACCTCATCGATCCGGCAACCATGACGGTTCTGCAAGCCGCTTCAACGGCCTGCATGGCGCGCGCAATCATGCGAGGCTTTGCTTCGGCCCGTGACGGTTTGGCCGCCCGATGAACCTGTTGCGCCTGCCTATCACTGTCTTGGCCTTTTTGGGTCGGCACGGGACGCTCGCCATCGCAGTCAGCCTATTTCTCGGCGCTGCCCTGCCCTTCCTGGCAGCAACATTTCGCCCCTGGCTGGATGAAGCCATCCTCCTACTGCTCACGCTGGCCTACCTGCGGCTCGGCTTCCGCGCTTTGGGGCAGGAGTTCAGAACACCGCTCCCGGTGGTTTGGGCGGTCGCATTGGCGCTGATCCTCATCCCGTTCGCGGCCTTGGGCATTGGTAGATGGATCGGTTTGGATGCCAGCCACCCAGACCTTTTTCTCGCGCTCTTCATTGCCCTTGCTGTCCCTCCGGTGACGGCGGTGCCGATCTTTGCCGGGCTCCTTCGTTTGCCCGGCCCCATCGCCCTCGCCTTCCTGATCCTGGCGATGGTCGTGACGCCGTTGCGGCCACCCTGCATGTCCATCTGTTCTTTGAGGAGGGTGCCCTGCCCTTTGACGGCCTGGAAATCGGCCTCAGACTGGCAGGTTTTCTGTTTGGATCGGCAGCCTTGGCGGCCGTCATTCAGCGTCTCGTTGGCATGCAATGCCTCAACACCTGGCGCGCACCCTTGGACGGGCTCAATGTCATCGCCATGTTCGTCTTCGCTGTTGCGGTCATGGATGGCTTCGGGCCTGCCTTGATAAGCACGCCCGGCTTGGTCCTCGGCCTATTGGTGGCGACCTTCTTACTGGCCCTTGGTCAGATGGTGCTGATGCGGGCCGCGCTTTGGTTCATAGATGGAGCCAAGGCGACCTCCATCGCCATGGCGACGGGATTGCGCAATATGGGCCTCATGGTCGCGGCGCTCGGCATGGCAATCCCAGACACAACCTGGCTTTGGTTCGCCGTCGGCCAGTTTCCGATCTTTATGATGCCCTGGATCGTGGAGCGCATTCGCGCTGTGCGCAACGCGCCGGAAAACCCGCCAGCCTAACCACCTGACTTGACCGCCAACGGCCCATGCGCCACAGCGAAGCCATGACCAGTTCCCTTGCCAGTTCAGCCTCCATTCTGATTGCTCCATCCATACTCGCGAGCGACTTTGCACGCTTCGCCGATGAGGTTCGCGCCATCGACGAGGCCGGGTGCGATTGGGTGCATCTGGATGTGATGGACGGACATTTCGTCCCCAACATCTCCTTTGGGCCGGACGTCATCGCGGCCATGCGTCCGCACACCGCCAAGACCTTTGATGTCCATCTAATGATCGCGCCCGTTGATCCCTATCTGGAGGCGTTTGCCAACGCTGGTGCAGACATCATCACCATTCACGCCGAAGCTGGCCCGCACCTTCACCGATCCCTCATGGCTATTCGCGAACTCGGCAAAAAAGTCGGCGTCGCTCTCAATCCCGGCACGCCTGCGAGTGCCGTTGCGCCCGTGCTCGACCTTGTCGATCTCATCCTCGTGATGACCGTAAACCCCGGTTTTGGCGGGCAAAGCTTCCTTACATCGCAGATCGCCAAGATCGCCGAGCTAAAGGCCATGACCGAAGGCCGTGACATCTTTTTGGAGGTTGATGGAGGGATCGGACCGGGAAATGCCGGCCTCGTTGCCCAAGCCGGTGCGAACGTCCTGGTCGCGGGGTCTTCGGTCTTCAAAAAAGGCTCGGCAGACAATCCAGCTGGTTACGCCACGGCCATTGAAGCAATCCGCACCACCGCCACATCAGCTGCCGCCTAGAAGGACCCACGTCATATGATCCCCCGCTACGCGCGCGACGCGATGGTGGCCATCTGGTCGCCTGAAACCAAGTTTCGCATCTGGTTTGAGATCGAAGCCCATGCCTGCGATGCCCAAGCAGAGCTTGGCGTCATTCCCAAAGAAGCGGCCGAGGCCGTCTGGGCGCGCGGCGGCAACGCCACCTTCGACATTGAGCGCATCGACGCGATTGAGCGCGAGACCAAGCACGACGTCATCGCCTTCCTCACCCATCTGGCGGAGATCGTCGGACCGGAAGCGCGCATGGTCCACCAAGGCATGATGTCATCAGACGTGCTCGACACCTGCCTTGCCGTCCAACTCACCAAAGCAGCAGACCTATTGCTGGCTGATCTGGATGGGCTGCGCGCTGCGCTGAAAAAACGGGCCGCGGAGCACAAAATGACGGTGTGCATCGGTCGATCCCACGGCATCCATGCCGAGCCTGTCACCTTCGGCCTCAAGCTGGCATCCGCCTATGCCGAGTTCGACAGGGCGCGAGAGCGCCTTGTGGCGGCTCGCACCGACATCGCAACCTGCGCCCTTTCCGGCGCTGTCGGCACGTTTGCCAACATCGATCCCTCCGTCGAGGCCCATGTCGCTGAGAAACTAGGCCTGACGCCGGAGCCAGTCTCCACGCAGGTGATCCCACGTGATCGCCACGCGATGTTCTTTGCGACCCTTGGCGTGATTGCATCCTCCGTTGAGAGATTGGCGACGGAAATCCGTCATTTGCAGCGCACTGAAGTGCTTGAAGTTGAGGAGTACTTCTCACCCGGCCAGAAAGGCTCCTCGGCCATGCCGCATAAGCGCAACCCCGTGCTGACGGAGAATCTCACCGGTCTAGCTCGCATGGTACGAAGCTACGCGATGCCGGCCATGGAGAACGTCGCGCTTTGGCATGAGCGAGACATCTCCCACTCCTCAGTGGAGCGAATGATCGGTCCCGATGCGACCATCACGCTCGACTTCGCATTGGCACGATTGACCAGCGTGGTTGAGAAGCTGGTGGTCTACCCTGATCGCATGCAGGCAAATATGGCTCGCCTTGGCGGCCTCATGCATTCCCAGCGCGTTCTCCTGGCGCTGACGCAAGCCGGCGTGTCACGAGCCGGCGCCTATACACTGGTCCAGCGCAACGCGATGAAGGTTTGGAACGAAGGCGCCGACTTTCTGGCGGAGTTGAAAAGCGACGCTGACGTTATGTCCAGCCTGACGACCGAACACCTCGAGCAGCTGTTTGACCTTGCCTATCACACCAAACATGTGGACACGATATTCGCACGCGTTTTCAAAGCGTAAGCTCAATTCTCAAGGACATCGATAATGGCCATCTCTGACATCGACGTGCTGGTGCTGCCTGGCTGGAAGGGCGGGGATGAAAGCTATTGGTATGGTGGCTGGATCGACAAGCTTCCCAATGCGCGCCGGATTGAACAGGCCGATTTCGAGACGCCGAAACTCGCCGATTGGGTCGCCGAGACGGAGAAGCAAATTCTCCTCAGCACCCGCCCGGTCGCGCTCGTCGGGCATTCTCTCGGCGCGATAACCATTGCCCATATGGCATCGCGCATCGCCAAGCTTCCGGTAATTGCGGCCTTTTTGGTGGCGCCACCGGATCTGGAAGACGGCTCGACAATCGCCCATCTCCTCACCGGCTTCCAGCCACTGCCGAACGAGCCACTGCCGGTTCCGTCTTTCTTGGTGGCGAGCCGAACCGACCCCTATTCAAGCTTTGGTTTTTCTGAGCGCTGTGCCCTCGCCTGGGGGTCTGAGCTTGTCGATGCGGGGGATGCCGGGCACATCAACCCCGACTCGGGCCACGGCCCTTGGCCAGAAGGTCTGCTGCGTTTTGGCGTGCTGCTGAAGCGCGCCAGATGACCTGAAAGTCAAAAACGTCACTTCGTTACAATTTGAGCGGTCTGCGAAGGATGACCGAAGCTTCCCATAGGTAAGGTCTATCTCGAACTGGTCAGACAGTTCTCACATGAAGACCTCCAATCGGGCGATCCGTCAGGATCGCCTGCTTTTTTGCCGACCACCATGGGAGCGCATTATGCAGGGCACGCTTTTGTCTTTGGGCATCATCATCCGCAAATAACGCCAACAACGTTAGGCGTTTGCGCCAACCGATAACCGAACGGGCGGCACCTCCAAGCAGAGGTCGCCCGTTTGGCGTTTCTGGAGCCATTTTAGCCGATGGCATGCCCTTTCGCGGCAGCAGCCTTCAGCGCAATAAGGTCCGATCCGACCGCCACGAAGGAAAAACCCATATCGACAAAGGCACATGCCTTGTCGACATCGAAGGCATAAACCCCGGCGATCTTGCCGGCATCCCGCGCCGCCTGGCCTATAGCCTTGGCAGCGTCCAGCACATGCGCTGCGCCAGCTTCAATCCGCGACCCCCTCGACAACGTGATGGAAAGGTCCGACGGCCCAACGAAAACGCCGTCCAGGCCATCCACAGCCAGAATGTCTTCCAGGTTGGATTGGGCCGTCACCGTCTCGATCATGGCAATCGACAGCGTCAGCCGATTGGCCTCAGCCAAATAGGTAGGCATGTCGGCGCCCCACATGTCGAGCGCCACAGAAGGACCCCAGGAACGGCCACCAACAGGCGGATACTTGGTCGCCTCTACCAGGGCCTTGGCATCCTCGACCGTGTTGATCATCGGCGCGATGACAAATTGCGCCCCAGCATCCAGCGCACGCGAGGCAAGATCAAAGCGGCCCACCGGAATGCGCAGACCAGGCGATCCGTCTGCTTGATGCACACCCTGAAGGGCAGACATCATGCTGTCTTCGCTGTGATACCCATGCTGCACGTCCACGCACACGGCGCGAAAACCACCGCGCGCCATGGCACTGGCGTTCATGGGAGCCGGGATGGCACTCCAGCCGGTCGCAATTGGCTCGCCAGCTCGCATAGCGTCAGCAAAAGCGATGCCATCAGCGAGCCGATTTGCGTTCGACGCCAAATCGATCAGCCCTTGTTCTGCATCTCGTCGATGGCTTTTTCCATTAGATCGGCCATTTCGCGGCGAAGCTGATGCTCGGAGACGTCAACCTTGGCTTCATCAAAATCAGCCTTCACCTTGCGGTAGACGTCCTCATCGCCAGGTTCTTCAAAGTCGGCCAACAAAACGCTCTTTGCGTATGCCTCAGCCGCATCGCCTGACAGACCAAGCTTTTCCGCTGCCCAGGCACCAAGCATTTTGTTGCGCCGCGCATTCGCTTTGAAGCGCAGCTCCTCATCATGGGCAAACTTGTTCTCAAAACCTTCTTGGCGTTTGTCAAACGTCGACATTCTTTACTTTCTCCATGGCCAAAGGGGCGATCGGCTCACCCGTGCTCTTCAAAAGGGATTACCTGCGCCGGCCTGCCAGATCAATGACCTGTCGCTGCGGCTTTCGGCTGCGCCAACCCTTACCGGCCGGGCAGGCCACGACACACAAAGTCCATGGTTTGCTTACAAAGCAATCCGTGCTTTACGCTTTGCGAAATTGCAAAAGATTCTGTCTCCCTGACATTGATGGAAGGTGTTCCCGCATGAACCGCCGGCGCCGCATTTACGAAGGCAAGGCCAAGGTCATCTATGAAGGACCGGAGCCTGGAACCCTGGTCCAGCACTTCAAGGATGACACGACCGCCGGAAACGCCGAGAAGCACGAAGTCATCGACGGCAAGGGCGTCATCAACAACCGGATCTCTGAATACATCTTCGATCAGTTGAACGGGTTGGGCATCGGCACGCACTTCATCCGCCGGATGAACATGCGCGAACAGCTGATCCGCGAAGTGGAGATCATTCCGGTTGAGGTGGTGGTGCGCAATGTCGCTGCTGGCACGCTCGCCAAGCGGCTTGGCCTTGACGAAGGCACCGCTCTGCCGCGTTCGATTGTTGAGTTTTATTACAAGAGCGACGCGTTGGGGGATCCGATGGTCTCCGACGAACACATCACCGCGTTCGGTTGGGCCAATCCGCAGGAGATCGACGAGATGATGGCCATCGCCATCCGCGTGAACGACTTCCTCTCCGGCCTTTTCCTTGGTGCCAGCATCAAACTTGTGGACTTCAAGATCGAGCTTGGCCGGCTCTGGGAAAACGATCTGATGCGCATTGTTGTGGCTGACGAAATTTCCCCCGACTCCTGTCGTCTCTGGGACATCAACAGCGGCGACAAGATGGACAAGGATCGCTTTCGCCGCGATATGGGCGGTTTGCTTGAAGCCTATCAGGAAGTCGCGCGACGGCTTGGCGTGATGAACGAAAACGAAACTGCGCCGACTGGCGGCCCAAGACTGGTCAAAGGCTGATGCAGCACTTTTCCGCCCGTCTCATCATAACGCTGAAGAACGGTGTGCTCGACCCGCAAGGGCAAGCAAGCACGGGTGCCTTGAAGGGTCTCGGATTCGGATCGGTCCAATCGGTCCGGCAGGGCAAGGTGATGGATGTGGTTCTATCCGCCGCCGACGAAACCGGGGCACGCGCCGACCTTACTGCTATGTGCGAAAAGCTGCTCGCCAACACGGTCATCGAAAACTACGAGATCAAGACCGTCGATCAAATGGAGACAGCGAGCGCATGACAGTAGCGGTTGTCCTCTTCCCAGGGTCCAACCGTGATCAAGATATGATCGATGCGGTTGCGCACGTCACCAGGCGCGCCCCGAACACCGTTTGGCATGCCGACACAGCGCTGCCGGCAAGCACAAGCGCCGTGGTTCTGCCGGGCGGGTTTTCCTATGGCGACTATCTGCGCTGCGGCGCGATCGCGGCACGTGCACCGGTCATGACCGACGTCATCAAGGCGGCGAATGATGGCATGCCAGTCCTTGGCGTCTGCAACGGCTTCCAGATATTGATCGAGGCCGGCCTTTTGCCCGGCGCTCTGATGCGCAACGCCTCGCTGCAGTTCGTTTGCAAGACCGTAGACCTCACGGTTCAGTCCAACAGCTCGCCTTTCCTGGGAACGTTCGCCGTCGGAGACACATGGACCTGCCCGGTCGCGCACGGCGACGGAAACTATGTCTGTGGCGAGGACGCGCTGAAAGAACTGCAGGACGAGGGACGCATCGCCCTCAGCTACGCCAATGAAAGCAATCCCAATGGTTCGGTCGCCGACATTGCCGGCATCACCAACAGGGCCGGCAATGTGCTTGGCATGATGCCACATCCTGAGAACTTCACGCTCCCGCACCAGCCCAGCCAGATCGGTGCCCGCATGTTTGAAAGCCTGCTCAGCCATGCTGCTTAGATTAGTCGGCGTATCAGCCGCCGTACTTGGCCTGGCCGCCTGCATGACGGTCGACTTGCCCGAAGGATCCTTTGCCGCACGCGGCGGACTGGGTCCGGTTTCGGAGCGTCTCGCAGATCGAATGCAGACCTGTTGGTTCGAATCCAGTGATGAAGCCTTCGCTCCCTATCGCCAGGAGACAGAAATCTCGTCCCTGTCAGGCCAGCCACGCATCATCCTTGTTGACCGGGATGATCGTGGGGGCCTGCCGCAGCTCGTTGTCTCACTTCAATCGGTACGCGGCGCGGGAACGGTGGTCTCGGCCTTTGGCCCGCTTACCCAGACTCCGCTGGTTGATCGCATCAACGCAGACGTTTCCCGTTGGGCGCGCGGTAGCCGCGCTTGCGAGGGATCAGCGTGAGCCTCAATCCCGATGTCGTCATCACAGACGAGATGGTCGAGGCCCATGGGCTGACGCCGGACGAGTACGATCATTTCAAGTCCCTTATTGATGGTCGTGAGCCGACTTTCACAGAGCTGGGAATCGTCTCGGCCATGTGGAACGAGCACTGCTCTTACAAGAGCTCCAAGAAGTGGCTCAAAACCCTGCCGACCGACGGCCCAAGGGTCATTGAAGGTCCGGGCGAGAACGCCGGTGTTGTCGATATCGGCGACGGTCAGGCCGTGGTCTTCAAGATGGAGAGCCACAACCACCCTTCCTACATCGAACCTTACCAGGGCGCAGCGACCGGCGTTGGCGGCATCCTACGCGACGTTTTTACTATGGGCGCTCGGCCCGTGGCCGCGATGAATGCTCTGCGCTTCGGCGAGCCAGACCACCCCAAAACCCGGCACCTGGTCTCCGGCGTGGTGGCAGGTGTTGGCGGCTATGGCAACGCGTTCGGCGTGCCGACGGTCGGCGGGGAGGTCGAATTCCACGCCCGCTACAACGGCAACTGTCTGGTGAATGCTTTCGCCGCAGGCATCGTCAGCACCGATGCTACTTTCACCTCGCGGGCGGAAGGGGTTGGGCTCCCAATCGTCTATCTTGGGGCCAAAACGGGGCGCGACGGGGTCGGTGGCGCGACCATGGCATCAGCTGAATTCGATGATTCCATTGAGGAAAAGCGACCAACCGTCCAAGTCGGCGACCCCTTCACCGAGAAATGCCTGCTGGAAGCATGTCTGGAATTGATGGCCACCGGCGCGGTGATCGCCATTCAGGACATGGGGGCCGCAGGCCTTACCTGTTCCGCCGTCGAAATGGGCGCCAAGGGCGACCTCGGCATCCATCTGGACCTCGACAAGGTGCCGACGCGCGAGACCAACATGTCGGCCTATGAGATGATGCTGTCGGAAAGCCAGGAGCGCATGCTCATGGTGTTGGACCCAGCCAAGCACGCCGAGGCCGAGGCAGTCTTCGTCAAATGGGGCCTCGATTTTGCCGTGGTCGGCGAAACGACTGACACGCTTCGCTTCGTGATTTCACACGAAGGCCAGCAAGTTGCCGACCTACCCATCAAGGAACTGGGCGACGAAGCCCCGGAATACGACCGACCATGGGTCGCACCCGCTGCTCCAAAGCCTTTGCCGGACAACAGCTTTGACGGCGACGTTGCCGGCGCACTGCTCACCATGCTCGCAAGCCCGAACGGCTCATCCCGTCGGTGGGTGTATGAGCAGTACGACACCTTGGTGCGCGGCCACACGCTGGCAACGCCAGGCGGCGACGCTGGACTTGTGCGGGTCGGCGATGATGGCAAATCCCTGGCATTCTCTGCCGATGTCACGCCGCGCTATGTCGAAGCTGATCCTTACGAAGGCGCCAAGCAGGCCGTCGCTGAATGTTGGCGCAATCTCACGGCCGTTGGCGCACTGCCCTTGGCCGCGACTGACAATTTGAACTTCGGTAATCCCGAACGCCCAGAGATCATGGGTGGCTTTGTGGCTGCGATACGCGGACTTGGTGAAGCCTGCCGGGCGCTTGATTTCCCCATCGTGTCCGGCAACGTATCGCTCTACAACGAGACCAAAGGTGTCGGCATCTTGCCAACACCCGCCATTGCGGGGGTCGGCCTTATTGAAGCTGGGGCAAAGCGAGCAAGCGCGGCCTTTGCCGCCGAAGGCCAAACCATTATGCTCATTGGCGCGCCCGAAAGTTGGGGCACGCATCTGGGACAATCCGCCTATTTGCGAGACGTTGAGGGCCGTGAAGAGGGCGCACCACCACCTGTCGATTTGGAACACGAAATGCGTTCCGGCGATCTGGTACGAGGATTGATCCAGGACGGCGCGGCGACGTCAGTGCACGACGTTTCAGACGGTGGATTGGCCATAGCGCTGGCCGAGATGGCTATGGCGTCAGGCATAGGCGCGCAGATCGGCGAACCGCCAGAAAACGGAGCGATTGCAAGCTTCTTCGGCGAGGATCAGGCCCGTTATATCCTTACCACTCAGGTGGCTGAACGTGTTGTCGAACAGGCAAGGGCCGCTGGCGTATCGGCCGTTTCAATTGGGCATACTGGCGGGAATGAATTGAAACTTGGCGCTGCTCGCGCCATATCTTTAGAAGCATTAAAAAACGCCCATCAAAGCTGGTTCCCAACCTTCATGCATGGCTGAGCCACTTGGCGGCGCGTTCAAGCAGACACAGAAATCAACGGAGAATCGCGCGCCGATGCCCATGAATGCCGCTGACATTGAGAAAATGATTGTGGAGGCCCTGCCCGACGCCAAGGTCGAAATTCGCGATCTGGCCGGGGACGGCGACCATTATGCGGCTGTTGTCGTGTCGGAAACATTCCGAGGCAAGAGCCGCGTTCAGCAGCATAAAATGGTCTACGACGCCCTGCAGGGGAAAATGGGAGGCGTGCTTCACGCCCTCGCGCTTCAGACGTCCGCACCGCAATGAGCGGCGCCCCAGAGCAGCAGGACCTGCACCCCAACATCGCCCTGCTCAACACAATCGATATCCGCAACCTGGATTCCTGCGCTGACGCCTTCGCTAAGGACGCTGTCTTCCACTACTTCAATCCGAAGGCGCTGGAACTTCAGGGTGATTACACTGGAATCGACGGGATCAAGCAGTTCTTCGCAACGCTGGATACGGTGACCGATGGAACATTCTCCGTTCGGCCGATCAACGCTTGGCCAGTCGGCGACGAACTTGTCGTCGTCCAGACGCAAAACACATTGAAATGGGATGGTCAGATCACTGTGATTGATGTGGCTCTGGTCTGGCGTTTCGTCGATGGCAAGGTGGCAGAGGTGTTTGACATACCCTCAGCCTATTCCGGCGTAACAAGCAATCCGGACGATTGAGACCTGGGTGTCCAGCACGCACGTTGATCAGTCTTGCCTTGTCTAGGGCCGCCGTCCTTCCTAAAACAGTTCTAACTGAATTATCTCATTCAAACGATGTTCCCGCTGCTGGGCCTTGACCACAGACGAGAAAGGACAATGCCATGTCAGACGCCAACGCCCTCATTGATCAGACGGTCAAAGGCAACGACGTCGTGCTCTTCATGAAGGGCACCAAACAATTCCCACAATGCGGCTTTTCAGGCCAGGTTGTGCAGATCCTGGACTATGTCGGCGCTGACTATCAGGATGTGAATGTGCTGGAGGACATGGATCTGCGCGAAGGCATCAAGACCTATTCCAACTGGCCGACCATCCCGCAGCTCTACGTCAAAGGCGAGTTTGTCGGTGGCTGCGACATCGTGCGCGAAATGTTCCAGGCAGGCGAACTGCAGCAGATGATGTCGGAAAAAGGCATCGCGACGAAGAGCGCCGAAAGCGCCTGATCCATGGCGGATGTGCCAGCCTTTGAGGGGATGGGCCAAAAGGCCTTGCCCTTCCTCAAAGCGCTTGGATTCCATCAATCACGCGACTGGTTTCACGAGAACACGGCGCTTTACGAAAGCCACGTAAAGCACCCGCTCGGCGATCTAGTGGAGCATGTCTCCGCCCGCATGGAGGCCGAGGGCCTGCCCCTTCGTGGGGCACGGAAAACCTCGCTCTATCGGGTCAATCGCGACATACGCTTTGCCAAGGAAAAGCATCCCTACAACACGCACGCCAGCGCCATGCTCACCAGGTCTGGCACGAAAAAGGACCAGGGCTTTTGCTACGTGCATATGTCCAATGAACGCTCCTTCATCGCTACAGGCTTCTATGGGCTGGGCAGCGCCGAACTTGCGGCCTTCAGGCACGCCATCACGGACAAGAGCAAACAACTTTTGCCGCTGCTCGATCGCCTGAAGGATGACGGGCTGGAGTTCGATTTTTCTGAAGGTCTAAAGCGCAACCCGCGTGGCTTTGAAAAGATCGAGGACGAGCGCTTGCAGTCCATCATCCGTCTTAAGAACTTCCACTTCGTGCGTGAGATCGACAATGCTGTGCTGACGACACCATCAATTGCCGACGACATGATCGCCCTCACCCACCAGACACTCCCGTTTCTAGAATTTGGCTGGGCTGCGATCGATCCCGTCCGCGAGGAAGAAGCCCTCAGGAACGCTCGCTGCCCCAATGACCGATCTGTCTCAATGGAAGGGCTGTGCTCGACCAGCGCCGCAATTGCTGGAGGGTCGCACGGTGACCCTTCACGCGTTTGATGCCGACAAGCATGGCGAAGAGTTATGGAGCGCGCTGGGTGGCAATCAAGGCGCAAACACGCTCATTCGCTACTTCCCCGACGCGCCTTACCGCGATGCCTCGCACTTTGCTGAAGGTTACGCTGCTCGCCAGAAAGACTGGCACACGATGGTCATCTGCGATGCACAGTGGGGCATACCCCGTGGCATGGCGACCTATATGCGCATGCGGCCTGAGTACGGGTCAGTTGAGGTTGGCGCCGTCGCCCACGGACATGCGATGGCCCGCTCGCCCATGGCCACCGAGACACACTACCTCTTGGCCAAACACATCTTCGATGACCTCGGCTACCGTCGCTACGAGTGGAAGTTGAATAATGCTAATCAGCCATCCCATCGCGCCGCTTTGCGCCTGGGCTTCACCTTCGAAGGCACCTTTCGCCAGGATATGGTGACCCATGGCGAAAACCGAGACACGGCCTGGTACTCCATGCTGGATAGCGAATGGCCGTCCCGCAAGGCGGCCATTGAGGGTTGGCTTAATCCAGCCAACTTTGATGATGTCGGCAACCAGCGCACAACACTAGAGGATCTTCGAGCCGCCCAGATCTAATGGTCTAGGCTAGAGACCCCGGTGCTCGATCAAACTGTCGGTCGCAGCCAGCAGGCTCTCACGCGCCGGAATGAAATCGATGCCCAGCAAGGATTTGGCCCTTTCGTTGGAAACATCCTTCACGATGCCAAGCTGCGGGAGAATCGTCTTGATGGACGGATCAAACAGCGACAAGAACCGCAGCATGAAGTCTGGCGCCACAGCGTTCTTGATTTTCCGCTCCGGGTAACGCTCCTGCATGATGGTCGCCATCTCCGCCATCCACAAAAAGCCCTCTGCCGCCAGTACCCGCTGACCGGCGCTTTCCGGCGTCGAGAGCGCATTCACGTGCATGGCCGCTACATCGCGCACATCCGCCAACGGAATGCCGAAGCGCGGCAGCATGGGATCTGAACTCTTCAGAACGCGCTCGACGACCTCAAGCGACGTACCGATGTTTTTGTCGAGTGACGGTCCGGTCACAAGCACCGGATTGATGGTGGTCAACTTCATGTCTGGCGCTTCATTGGCCACGAAGTCCCAAGCGGCCCGCTCAGCATGGGTCTTTGAACGCCCATAGGCATTCTGGGTGGGGTGATCGTCCTGCGACCAATCACGTTCGTCATAAACGGTGCGTCCGGCTGGCAGATCGCCATACATGACGGCGACAGCCGATGCTGTGAGGACCACCCGATCGATGCCTGCGCGATTGGCTTCCCGCAGTGCTCTCAAGGTGCCATCAACAGCCGGGCGAATGATCTCTTCATCCGTCTTGGGTTGGACAATTGGGAACGGCGAGGCCGTATGCAGAAGGGCAGAGCATCCCTCCATAACGCCTTGCCATCCTTCATCTTTGCCAAGATCGAGCTCTGTGAAAGTCAGTCGCTCATCAAGACCGGCGCCGTCGTTGAGATGCGGCTTAACAGCATCGCGAACCTCATCAGCGCGCGACAGCGACCGGACAGAACCACGAACCTTGTATCCAGCGTTTAACAGCTGGAGCACAATATGTTTCGCAATGAAGCCGGAAGCACCGGTCAGGAAAACCGTGCCTTTGTGATCACCATCCGACATGTAAGAACCTTTCACTTTGCTTTTTCCGGCAGATAAGGCCGTCGCAAATGGCTTCAAGGGCTCAAAAAGAAAAAAGGCCGCCCAAAGGCGGCCTTTTTGATGGTTTGTCGCAGAAACGAGCTTAGCGGGAGTAGAACTCGACCACCAGGTTCGGTTCCATCGCCACCGGATAGGGCACGTCGGAAAGCGTGGGAACACGAGTCAGGCTCGCAGTCAGCTTGCCGTGGTCAGCGGTGATGTAGTCGGGCACATCACGCTCATCGATGCCAACAGCCTCAAGAACGATGGTAAGCTGTTTGGAGCGCTCGCGGATTTCCACCACATCGCCCAGCTTCAGGCGGTAAGAAGGAATGTTCACGCGGCGACCATTCACCATCACGTGGCCATGGTTGACGAACTGACGGGCAGCGAAGACGGTCGGCACAAACTTCGCGCGGTAAACAACGGTGTCCAGACGACGCTCCAACAGGCCGATCAGATTTTCGGACGTATCGCCCTTCATGCGAGAGGCTTCGTCATAGATGCGACGAAACTGCTTCTCCATAATGGAACCGTAATAGCCTTTCAGCTTCTGCTTGGCGCGCAGCTGAATGCCGAAATCCGAAAGTTTGCTACGGCGGCCCTGGCCGTGCTGACCGGGGCCGTATTCGCGCCGGTTCACAGGGCTTTTGGGGCGGCCCCAAATGTTCTCGCCCATGCGGCGATCAATTTTGTATTTCACACTGTCGCGTTTTGACATCGCGGTATCCTTAGTAACGTTGAGGGTACACGCGCCCTCCTCTTTCAGCCCAAACGGGCCGAACGACAGGATTGTGACGCCAGCGATTTCGCCACTACACAATCCACGGGACACGGGAATGGTAATGGGGGCGCGAACGCCCCCATCAACAGAGCGGCTTGCTAAGCCGAAACTGCCTGGCTGTCAATCAAATCCGCCCGTTCAGGCCGGCCCATACTGGTTATCGCTCGGCTGACCAGGCTGCACGAACCAGTAGATAATGACGATCGTCCCAATGAGCGGGATCAGGCCGATAAGCAACCACCAAGCCGTGCGCCCGATATCATGCATGCGCCGGAAACCGACCGCCAGCGAGGGCACAAAAGTCGCCAGACTGAAAATCGGTCCAAAAATGGCAAGGTCAGTTTCATCAAAACCGAAGATCGCGCCGGCGACAAAGGCAAGACCGATGCTGACCAGCACGATGAACAGCACCCAATACCAATACTCCGAACGTCGTGCCCGGCCCTGGAACTGCACATAGCGGCCAAAAACAGTCTTGATGACATCGGCAAAGGCAATTGGATTGTAGTAACCACCTGCATCCCCATAGCCTGCCTGCTGTGCGGTGCCGGCATGCGGCATGGGCGGCAAGGCATCCACCCAGCTTTGCGGAACAAGGGCGCCAGGCAAAGAGGCTTTGGCTGCCGCCCAGTTTTCCATGCCCTCTCGCCACACCAGCGTATCGGCGCGAACGGTGCCGCTCGCGATCAGGTTAGCGATCTCCTCATCGCTGACCGGGCCTTTTTGTTCGCCGCCGTCGGCATAGTACCAAACCGCATCTGTCATTGAATGTGTCCTGTAACGCCGCCCCTGCGCTGCGATAACGCGCTAAGGCGGATGGCTCAACCCAACGGTGTGGTTTGAATCTTAGGTTCTAGCCCGTCTTGGGTCGTTCATGGGCTCGGTCGAGAGAGGAGAATACGCCGCGCAACGTCCGCACTTCTTGCTCGTTAAGACGTGCCCGCTGAAACAGCGTGCGCAGATTGCGGATCATACCTTCCCTCTTTTCTGGTGGACGGAAGAAACCTGAGGTGTCGAGCAGGCCCTCTAGATGATCGAAAAGGCCTTGCATCGCACGCTTGTCAGCCAACGGCGAGCGTTCCGCCGTGGCAATAGGAAGACGCGTCAGCTCATCCTGATGCCCCTGCCTGAGCAACGCCGCCTCGCGCCACTCATAGGCGCACAGAAGGACCGCCTGCGCGATGTTGAGGGAGGCATAGGTGGGATCGACCGGCAGGGTGAGAATATCGTCGCACAGAGTCACCTCATCATTGGTGAGGCCCCAGGCTTCCCGGCCGAACACATAACCAACACGTCCCTCGCCTGCCGTCTCAAAGGTCACCGAGCGCCGCGCTGCATCAACCGGGCCAACAACCGACTTGGCAAGATCGTGCTTACGCGCAGAGGTCACGAAGACCAGGGAGAGATCCGCCAGCGCTGCTTCCAAACTGTCAAACAGCTCAGCGCCTTCAACCACATGAACGGCGCCGGATGCCGCAGCCCCAGCCTTTGCATTCGGCCAACCATCACGCGGCTTGACGCGCCGGAGCCGTCGCCAACCAAAATTGCCCATGGCACGGGCCACCATGCCGATATTTTCACCCAATAGCGGTTCGACGAGAACAACGCCCGGTGCGCGCGGAAGGCCGGGATGCTCGACAGCATCTTCTAGCTCAGGTCCCACTCGGGTCACGGGCAGCTCCTTTGCGGGCTGCTCATGCCGTTCTCGGCCGCCATCTGCAACCCCTTGCCCAGCCCCTGACCTTCACCCTTCGACCGGTTTGAAGGCGCGTGCAGCCTTTGCTATAGCCGCGCCAAGTTTGCATTCCAGGCGCTTGCGCGGATTCTCCAGCAGCGCTTCTCCCACTCCAGCGAGGATAGTTCATGGCCAAGATCAAGGTAGCCAACCCAGTCGTCGAGCTCGACGGCGACGAGATGACGCGCATCATCTGGCAGTTCATCAAGGACAAGCTGATCCACCCCTACCTTGATATCGACCTGCACTATTATGATCTCGGCATCGAGGAGCGTGATCGCACTGATGACCAGATCACCGTCGATGCGGCCAATGCCATCAAAGAGCATGGCGTCGGCGTCAAATGCGCCACCATCACGCCTGACGAAGCGCGTGTTGAAGAATTCAACCTGAAACGCATGTATCGCTCACCAAACGGCACGATCCGCAACATTCTGGGCGGCGTCGTTTTCCGCGAGCCGATCATCATGCAAAACGTGCCGCGTCTGGTACCCGGCTGGACGCAGCCGATCGTGATTGGCCGCCATGCTTTCGGCGATCAGTCCCGCGCCACAGCCATTATCGTGCCCGGCAAAGGCACGCTCACAATGAAGATTGTCGGTGATGATGGCACGGTGATCGAAGAGGAAATCTTCAAGTTCCCTGAAGCCGGCGTCGCGATGGGGATGTACAATTTGGATGAGTCCATCAAGGACTTTGCCCGCGCCTCCATGAACTATGGCCTCAACCGCGGCTACCCGGTGTACCTATCGACCAAGAACACCATCATGAAAAGATATGATGGCCGCTTCAAAGATATCTTCCAGGAGATCTTTGACACCGAGTTCGCCGACAAGTTCAAAGAAGCCGGCATCACCTATGAGCACCGCCTAATCGACGACATGGTCGCAGCCGCGATGAAATGGTCCGGCGGCTATGTCTGGGCCTGTAAGAACTATGATGGCGATGTGCAGTCCGACACGGTCGCCCAAGGCTTCGGCTCACTCGGCCTGATGACCTCGGTGCTGATGTCGCCTGATGGCAAGACGGCGGAAGCTGAAGCCGCACATGGCACCGTCACCCGCCACTATCGCATGCATCAGGAAGGTAAAGAGACGTCAACCAACCCGATCGCGTCTATCTTCGCCTGGACGCGTGGCCTCGCCCATCGTGGCAAGCTGGACGACAATCAGGCACTGATTGACTTCGCCAACACGCTTGAGCGCGTTTGCATTGAGACGGTGGAAGCTGGCGACATGACCAAGGATCTGGCGATCCTGATAGGCCCGGATCAGAACTGGCACACAACGCAAAGCTTCCTCGCCAAAATCGACGAGAATTTGCAGAAGGCCATAGGTTAAAGCGGTTGGGCCAGAGGCCCAGAGCGTAGCCAGACAAGAGTGGACTAGAGCGGTTGGGCCGTAGGCCCAGAGCAAACCCAAAGAAAAATGGCTAAAGCGGTTGTTCCGAAGGAACAGAGCGTAGCCAAAAACACCAAAAGCCCGCCATATCTCTATGGCGGGCCTTCTTTTGGTAGGGTCCCTGAGCCCTTATGCAGCGACAGGCACGCAGATCTTCGTCACCAATTCACTGGCGGCAACTTCGCGCGGATTGTTGATGTAATCCTCATAGCAAGGCTCGGCCCGCAGGGCGTGATCGTGCTCTTTCAACCATTTCGAATAGAGCCAGTCATAAGCCGCCGGTAACTCCGAGTACGGACCTTTCAAGGTCAGCACGGCATAAGTGCCGCCGGCCAGCGTATCGGTTTCAAGAGGCGCATCGACCACGCTCTCATCCTGGATGACGAGCGCCGCACGCGACCTTAGCTCCTCCTCCGGCGTGGCCATTGGGTCATCATAATAGATACCGACCATACCGCTGACATGCGGCATCAGTCCGCGTGTCGCAACGAGCCCGACAAGCTTCTCAAAACTCTCGCCAATTTGCCGGTAAGAACCTTTGTGAAGCAGGCCAGCCGTTTTCAGGGAAGGCCGAGTTTCAATAGCAACAGGATACATGGCGTCACTCACTTCTTTTGGGGACGGGTGTGGTTGGCCAAGGCCCCCCGAAGCGCGATAGCTTCCAGGTGAAACACCGTAAATATCGGAGAATGCACGGGAAAAGGATCGCAGATTGGGGAAACCGCAGCGCCGCGCGATGGCCTCAAGTGTCCCCTTGCCATCGGCCAGATCAAAGCCAGCACGCGTCATGCGAACCCGCTTCAAGGTCTGCGCCACCGTTTCACCTTGGATCGCCCGATAGATGCGGTGCCAGTGGAAGCGTGACAGGCAAGCAACCTCCGCCAACCTATCAAGGTCGAGCGGCTCATCCATATGCTCATGGATGTAGTCGGTTACCCGGTTGATACGATCCTCATAGGCCGACCAATTGCCAGGCATCTGGGTGAAGCCGAAATCGGCTGCATTGTGGTCTTGATGATGTGTCATAGGGCATCCGATGGGTGCTGAGAGTGGGACACCGTCGAGAAGAGCGCAAACGCTCTAGCCCCGCGCGGCAATGCCACACACGCCCGCACCAAACGGACAAATCTTGCTGCCTTCGGCTGGCCAGCCCTCAGCCTGCAATCGCCGCCCTTACGGCATCCAAAGCATCCGCCGCCTTGGCCGCATCCGGACCTCCGGCCTGCGCCATGTCCGGCCTGCCGCCGCCGCCCTTGCCGCCCAGTGCTGCCGACCCGGCGCGCACCAGATCAACCGCGCTGTGATCGCCGGTTAGATCATCAGTCACGCCGACCACAATTGCTGCCTTATCATCGTTTGTCGCAACCAGCGCCACAACGCCGGAACCAAGCTCGCGCTTCATCTCATCGGCAATGCCCTTCAGTTCTTTCGGGCTCACGCCATCAAGAACGCGGCCGGCAAAGCCAACACCTGCTACCTCTTCCTTCGCCGGAGCCGCACCAGCCCCACCGCCGGTAAGTGCCGCTTGCTTGCGCAGATCGGCAACATCGCGTTCCAGCTTGCGACGCTCATCCATCAGAGCTTCAACCCGCTCGAGGGCAAGATCAGGGGTAACTTTGAGACGCGAGGCAATGGCTTTTACCCGGGCATCCTGCTCAGAAAGGTAATGCCGCGCGGCCTCGCCCGTCAGCGCCTCGACACGACGCACGCCAGCTGCCACGGCCCCTTCGGAGACCACGCGGACAAGGCCAATCTCGCCGGTCCGGCCGACATGGGTGCCACCGCAGAGTTCAACGGAAAAGGTTTTCCCGTCGTCTTTCTCACCCATGGAGACGACACGAACCTCTTCACCGTACTTCTCGCCGAAGAGCGCGCGCGCACCGGATTGGATAGCACTGTCGACATCCATCAAACGGGTCTCAACAGGGCTGTCCTGAAGCACCATGGCGTTGGAACGGTTTTCGATCCGTGCCAACTCATCAGCCTCAATGGGCTTGGGGTGAGAGAAGTCGAAGCGCAACCGGTCAGGAGCAACCAGCGAGCCTTTCTGCGCCACATGGTCGCCAAGCGTTTCGCGCAATGCCTCGTGCAGGAGGTGTGTCGCGGAGTGGTTGGAACGGATCGACTGCCGCCGTGCGCCGTCGACCTCAAGATCGGCAGGTTCGCCAACGGTAATGGAAGCGCCCTCAGCCTTACCCATATGCACGAAAACGCCATCGGCCCGTTTGACCGTATCGGTCACGGTGAAAACCGCATCGCCCTGTCGAACTGTTCCCTGGTCGCCGATCTGCCCACCCGACTCCGCGTAAAACGGCGTCTGGTTGACGATCAGCGCGCCTTCTTCTCCAGGTTGAAGGCTGTCGACAATCTCGCTGTCCCGAACAGCCGCAAGCACGACTCCCTCGGCCACCAACGTGTCGTAGCCCAAAAATTCCGTCGTACCATGTGCATCGCGCACGGTGAACCAGACAGCGTCCGTTCCTGCCTCGCCGGAACCTGACCAGGCGGCTCGCGCCTCGGCCCGCTGGCGCTCCATGGCAGCATCAAACCCATCGGTATCAACGCCGATCTCGCGAGCGCGCAGCGCATCCTGGGTGAGATCGAGCGGAAACCCGTAAGTGTCATAGAGCTTGAAGGCGACCTCGCCATCCAGTGTATCTCCGGCGGCGAGCGAGTTAGACGCATCGTCCAAAAGGCCCAACCCGCGGCCAAGCATGGACCGGAAGCGGTTCTCTTCCAGTTCCAGCGTTTCGGTGATAAGCGCTTTGGCCCGATTGAGCTCGGGGTATGCCTCACCCATCTCACGTACCAGCGACGGCACGAGCCGGTGCATCACAGGGTCCTTCGCGCCCAACAGATGCGCATGGCGCATGGCGCGGCGCATGATCCGGCGCAGCACATAGCCGCGACCTTCGTTCGATGGCAGAACCCCTTCGGCAATTAGAAAACTGGTCGCACGCAGATGGTCAGCGATTACGCGGTGGCTTGCCTGCGTATCGCCTTCGGCCGGCACACCAGTCAGTTCAACCGAAGCAGCAATCAGCGCTTTGAAGAGATCGGTATCGTAATTGTCGTGCTGACCTTGCAGAAGTGCCGCGACCCGCTCCAACCCCATACCGGTGTCGATGGATGGTTTGGGCAGGTCCACACGCGTTTGGGCATCCACCTGCTCGAACTGCATGAAGACGAGGTTCCAGATCTCGATGAACCGGTCGCCATCTTCATCTGGCGAACCGGGAGGACCACCTGGAATATGGTCGCCATGATCATAGAAGATTTCAGAACAAGGTCCGCACGGGCCGGTATCGCCCATGGCCCAAAAATTGTCCGACGTCGCAATACGGATGATCCGTTCATCGGGGAGTCCGGCAATCTTGCTCCATAGATTGAACGCCTCGGCGTCATCGACATAGACGGTGACCAAAAGCCGTGACGCGTCGATCCCAAAATCCTTGGTAACCAGCGTCCAGGCGTGATGGATCGCTTCTTCCTTGAAGTAGTCGCCGAAGGAAAAATTCCCCAGCATTTCAAAAAAGGTGTGGTGGCGCGCCGTGTAACCCACATTGTCAAGATCATTGTGCTTGCCACCGGCCCGAACACACTTCTGGGAGGGCGTGGCACGCGGCGGATCACGGGTTTCAAGCCCGGTGAACACGTTCGTGAACTGCACCATACCGGAGTTCGCGAACATCAGCGTCGGATCGTTGCGCGGCACCAAGGGAGACGACGGCAAAACTGCGTGTCCTGCCTTCTCAAAATACGAAAGAAATGCTGCGCGAATGTCGTTGCCGCTGCTCATCACCAAACCCAACCATACCGCCGCGACCGATCACGAGTCCGACCAACAGAAAACCTGGCTAAAACGTGCGGTACTTTGATCGATTGCCACACACTCTCAGGCCATCGCGGTCGCGACAATCCTAGAAAAAACGGTCGACCGCAATGCGCGATCGACCGTTGCTTTAGGCTATCTATCGCCCGCCATGCAGCCTGTCCAGCAAAGCCGGCTCGGACTACCGCGAAGCGCCAAATCTCCAATCAATCGGAGGTAGCTGGTGCCTTCACGTCATTCATCCAGCCTCAGGAGCCGAAAACGTGTCAGGCGCTCTTGTCCGTGACCGCGGCATCATCTTCTTCATCCGCCTCGCCCTCAAGAATTTGTTCGGCGATCAATCCAGCATTCTGGCGAATGGCAGCTTCGATTTCATCGGACAAATCGGGATTGTCACGCAAGAACTGCTTGGCATTCTCCCGCCCCTGCCCCAAGCGCTGGCTGTCATAGGAAAACCAAGCGCCGGACTTTTCAACAATGCCGGCCTTCACCCCAAGATCGATCAACTCACCCATCTTGGAGACGCCTTCGCCATACATGATGTCGAACTCAACCTGGCGGAAAGGCGGCGCCACCTTGTTCTTCACCACCTTCACGCGGGTCTGGTTACCCACGACCTCATCACGATCCTTAATGGCGCCAATCCGGCGGATATCGAGCCGCACGGACGAATAGAACTTCAGGGCGTTACCACCGGTTGTCGTTTCCGGATTACCGAACATCACACCGATCTTCAGGCGGATCTGATTGATGAAGACAACCATGCAGTTCGATCGGGAAATCGACGCGGTCAGCTTGCGCAGCGCCTGGCTCATCAGGCGCGCCTGAAGGCCAGGCAGGCTATCGCCCATTTCGCCTTCCAGCTCGGCACGCGGCGTCAGCGCGGCCACCGAATCAATCACCAGCACATCAACAGCACCGGAGCGAACAAGTGTATCGGCAATCTCCAACGCCTGCTCACCAGCATCAGGCTGAGAGACAAGTAAATCATCGACATTCACGCCAAGCTTGCGAGCGTAGATTGGATCAAGCGCATGCGCAGCATCGACAAAGGCGCAGATGCCGCCCTTCTTTTGGGCCTCAGCCACAGTGTGGAGCGCCAGCGTCGTCTTACCCGATGACTCCGGACCATAAATCTCAATCACTCGGCCGCGTGGCAAACCGCCAATGCCCAGCGCAATATCAAGGCCTAGTGAGCCGGTGGATACGGCCTCTATCTCAAGTGCCTCACCGGCGCCCAGCTTCATGATCGAGCCCTTGCCGAACGAACGCTCGATTTGCGACAGCGCTGCATCCAGCGCCTTGTTCTTATCCATGCCGTTGCCTTCCACCAAGCGAAGTGCCGATTGCGCCATAGCTGTGATCCCCTTCATTTCACGTGGGTGCGATTCCCGCAACGGCGGGATCTGCTCCATCAATCAGGGGATATGTACCATTTTTGTTCTACATGAACAAGTGCAGAACATTTGATTGTTTAAAGAGGCGGCCCAGAGCCGGTTTCTCCCGCCAAAACCCGCTTCACGGTTTCCGCAAAATCTTTCATCGTGAAGGGCTTAGCGAGGAAGGTGAACGGCTGGTCTTCTGGTAGATTCTTGGCAAAAGCGTCCTCGGCGTACCCTGACACGAAGATAAACTTCATATCAGGGTAGCGCGTGCGCACTTCCTGTAGGAGGGTCGGTCCATCCATCTCCGGCATCACTACATCCGACACAATCAGCTGGATCGTATCAGCTTCCTCTTCCAGCACGTCGAGCGCTTCCACACCACTGTCCGCCTCAAACACTGTGTAGCCGCCTGAGCGCAACAGCGTGGCATTGACCATGCGCACGCTCTCATCGTCCTCCACCAAAAGCACGCTCGCCGCACCTGTGAGGTCTTCCTGCGGCTGGTTCTGGATTTGCGCAGCCTCGGTGACCGCGGCCTCCGCGCCCTGGTAGCGCGGCAGGAATATCGAAAAGGTCGTCCCCTCACCCACAGTGCTATCAGGATAGATGAAGCCGCCGGTCTGTTTGATCGTGCCGTAGACGGTTGAAAGGCCAAGCCCGGTGCCCTTGCCGACATCCTTGGTGGTGAAGAACGGCTCGAAAATCTTGTCGAGGATTTCTGGCGGAATGCCGGTGCCGGTGTCGGTCACGGCGGCAAGCACATAGTCGGCCGGAACAAAGCCCTTCAGGCCAAAAGAAGCACATTCCTCTTCCATCACGTTGCGTGTGGTCATCTTCAGTGAGCCACCGCGCGGCATGGCATCGCGTGCATTGACGGCCAAGTTGATCAGCACATTTTCAAGCTGTGTAAGGTCCGCCATGACCGGCCAGACGTCCCCGGCAATATCGACCTCAAGCTTAACGGTTTCGCCGACCAAACGATCCACCGTCATGGAAAGATCAGACAGCACTTCATCCATGCGCATAACTTGCGGGCGAAGTGTCTGCTTACGCGAGAAGGCAAGCAGGTGTCGCACCAAGGCAGCCGCCCGGTTGCAGTTCTGCCGGATGGCAGACAGGTACCGATAGGACGGGTCGGTCGCCGAATGATTGAGCATCATCAGGTCGACATTGCCCATGATCGCCTGGAGCATGTTGTTGAAGTCGTGCGCGACACCGCCGGCGAGCTGGCCGAAAGCCATCATCTTCTGCGTCTGCGTGAATTGCTGCTCCAGCGCTTTTTGTTCGGTTGTGTCGATCAAGAAGACTAGCGTTTCCGATGTATCCTCATCGCCCACCGAGGAGACAAAAAGTTGCGCCGAGGACTGGCCTATGAGATCGCCAATGCCTCCGCCTTCGACCGGACTATCTTCTGCA
>JBHJIX010000029.1:0-20355 GCA_050043025.1 Cohaesibacteraceae bacterium | reverse complement strand
CGTAGTAGACGCCGTGGCCTTCCAGCTTCTCCAGATTGTCGAGCGGCTGGCGGCGATACTGGACACCGTTGGCGAGAATGATCGCGCGCGTGCGCACGCAGCGCTGATCATCCAACTCGACCTCGTAATGTGTCTCCTTGCAGTAAAGCTTGGTCGCCCGGCGCGGTACCGTGAAGCGTGCGCCGAACTTCACCGCCTGGACTTCGCCTAGATAGGCCAGGTCGGCGCCGGATATGCCACGCGGGAAGCCGAGATAGTTTTCAATGCGTGAAGACGTGCCGGCCTGGCCGCCGATAGCGGTGTCCTCAACGGTCAGCACATTAAGGCCCTCAGATGCTGAGTAGACGGAGGCTGCAAGGCCTGCTGGGCCGGCACCCACCACCAGCACATCGAACAGCGCATCTGCCTTGGCTTCCAAATCGAGGCCGAGGGCTGAGGCAACATCGCGGGTCGAAGGGTCTACCAGCATGTCGTCGCGACCAATCAGAGCAATGCACTGACCTTCGGGGATGCCGCAATGGAGGCCTAGGGCCGCTTCCCAGCCATCTTGCGTGCGATCGACAAAACGATGCGGCACGTGCGCGCGGGTCGCGAACTCCAGAAGTTGCAACGTTTTTCGATTGGTCGGATCGCCGATAATCGTCAGGCGGCCTTCACCCCACTCCATGATGAGGCGTCGACGGGCGGCAAAGGCGCTGACGATCAGGTCGCCCAGTCCCGGCTGGGTTGAAATGAGCTCCTGAAGCGCGGAACTCGGCACCACGATCAGTTCGCTCTCTTCGGCGGCAACGCCGGCAAAGAAGGTGCGCTGGCCCATCAGCATGCCAAGCTCGCCAACCGAATTGCCTGCCGACAGGGTCACGACGGTGTGGCCGTCGGTGCGGTCGATGATGCTGATCCCACCTGAGACGATGTAGCAGAGATCGTAGCTATCCTGCCCAACCTCGAACACCACGTCGCCCGGGTTATAGGTCCGGCGCTCACCGAAGCTGTCCAGGATGGCGATATGGGCCTCGGTGAAAGGAGGATAGGCGGCGCGCTCCAACTCGTTTTTGGGCTGTGAGTTGCGGGGCTCATGTGTCGTGATGGGCATCGGGAGGCCTTGGTCAGGTCGCAGGATTACTCTATGTCGGCACAGACTGACCCAAAGGAAAGAGCCTTTTAAGCGTTATTTGCACACCATGGTGCGCGTCGAAGATCTCGATGCCAGCCTCCACTTCTACTGCAACCTTTTGGGCATGGAAGAGATTCGCCGCCGCGAGAGCGAAGGCGGACGGTTTACGCTGGTGTTCCTGGCCGCACCTCAAGACAAGGAAGCGGCGCTTGCCAACAAGGCACCGATGGTGGAGCTGACTTACAATTGGCCGGACGCGAACGGACAAGGCGAAGCCTACACAGGCGGCCGCAATTTCGGGCACTTGGCTTACGTCGTCGATGACATCTACGCGCTTTGCCAAAAGCTTCAGGATGGCGGTGTGCCCATCAATCGTCCGCCGCGCGATGGTAACATGGCCTTCGTGCGTTCGCCGGACAACATCTCCATCGAACTTCTGCAAAACGGCGATCCGCTGCCGCCGCAGGAACCCTGGGCCTCCATGGCCAACACCGGCGAATGGTGACGAGCGACTTTCTTGTCATTGGCGGTGGCATCGTTGGACTGTCCACCGCCATGCAGCTTGCCCAGCGCTTTCCGCAGGCGACCGTTAGCGTCGTCGAAAAGGAAGATCGGCTGGCGGTGCACCAGACGGGGCACAACTCCGGCGTCATCCATGCTGGCGTCTATTATGCGCCTGGCAGCCTGAAGGCGCGGTTTTGCCGGGCGGGCGTTGAGGCGACCATCGCCTTTTGCACCCGCCATCAGATCCCCTTTGAGCAGTGTGGCAAGTTGCTGGTTGCGACCACGCCGATTGAGCTTGAGCGCATGGACGCTCTTGAAGAACGCTGCCGCGCTAACGGCCTTGATCCCGAGCGCTTGGACGCCAACGCGCTGAAAGCACGTGAGCCCAACATCACTGGCCTTGGAGCGCTGTTTGTCCGTGTCACCGGCATTGTCGATTACCCGGCGATGGCCCGGGCCATGGCGCGCGACCTGGAGGAAGCAGGCGGGTCGGTTCATCTGTCGACCGCCGTGACCTCCATCGACGAGCATGCGGGTGGTGTGCGCGTCGGCACCAACAAGGGTGTCTTTGAAGCCGACCAGCTTGTTGTGTGCGGGGGGCTTCAGGCGGACCGGTTGGCGGCCATGGCGGGGATCGATGTTGATTTCCAGATTGTGCCGTTTCGCGGCGAGTACTACCGGCTGCACCCGCGCCATAACGCGATCATCAAGCATCTGATCTATCCGATCCCCGATCCCGATCTGCCGTTTCTGGGCGTCCACCTGACGCGCATGATCGATGGGTCAGTGACGGTGGGACCGAACGCGGTTCTGGGGTTTGCCCGCGAGGGCTATCCGAAGGCGTCGCTTTGCCTGCGTGTTGTCGGGTCGTTGTTGTCATTTCCGTGGTTCTGGAAGGTGATGGGCGCGAACCTGAAGAGCGGCATCACCGAGTTTCGCAACTCGCTTTCCAAGCGCCGTTATCTTGAGCTTTGTCGGAAGTACTGCCCGTCACTGGAGCTCAATGATCTGCAACCCTATCCGGCTGGCATCAGGGCCCAGGCTGTGATGCGTGACGGGTCATTGATGCACGATTTTCTGATCCGTGAAACGGCGCGCACGCTGCATGTGTGCAATGCGCCGTCGCCGGCTGCCACGTCGTCGCTGCCCATTGGAGAGTATTTGACAGAGAAGGTCGCCGAGCGGATGGCAGTTAGCCAATCCGCCCGGGAGGACCTGCCCGCCTAAGCCGCGCTGCGGGCGTTCGTCAGCATGCTGGACGCCTGCTGAAGCGCTTTGGTTGATCGATCGATGGAGACTGCTGCGTCGGCAATCTCTTGAACGCCGTCATTGATCGATAGCACGTTTTCAGCCGCTTCCTGCATGGTCGAGGACATGGTGTTGGTTGTCACCGATTGTTCTTCGACGGCTGCTGATATGGAGGCTGTGAACTCATTGGCCTGCACGATCGTCTTCTGGATGGTCTCGATCGCTGAAACAGCCTGACCGGTCGATTGCTGGACATTGCTGCTCCGCTGGCCGATTTCTTCGGTCGCTTTGGCCGTTTGGCTGGCCAGCGTTTTCACTTCTGATGCAACAACCGCAAACCCCTTGCCGGCTTCTCCTGCACGGGCAGCCTCGATAGTCGCATTAAGGGCCAACAGGTTGGTCTGCTCGGCGATATCGGAGATCAGCTTGACGACATTTTCGATCTCGGCGGCCGCGTCGGCGAGCTCCGTCATGATCGACGACGTATCGCGGGCCTCTTCAACGGCGCGGTTGGAGATATCGCTTGCCGATGTGATCTGTTGATTGACCTCAGCAAAGGACGTGGCTAATTCCTCGGTGGCCGATGCGACGGATTGAACCTGTTGAGAGGCCGATTTCGACGCTCCAGAGATGTCGTTTGAACGGTTGATGGTGACCGAAATCTGATTGGATATCTGATCCAAGCCGGTGACAATTTCATTCTGGGTTTGGGCGACCTGGGAGCGAAGTTTCACGTCCTCGGTAATGTCCGCAGCGAACTTCACGATCTTGAATACGGTGCCGTTCTCATCGGTGATGGGATGGTAAGTGGCTTGAAGCCAAAGGTCTTTGCCGGTTTTCGTGACGCGGCGGAACTCACCGCTGAATTGCTCGCCGGCTGCCTGTCGGTCCCAGAAGGTGCTGTAGTCGTCTGTGTTAACGTCATCCGGTGCCATGAAGATGCGGTGGTGTTGGCCGGTGATCTCTTCGAGCGTGTAGCCGGTGGCCGCCAGAAAGTTAGCGTTGGCTTCCACGATCTCTCCGTCCGGGCGGAAGGAAATCACGGCGCTAGACCGATCGATGGCGTTGCTCTGCGCCTTGTAGAGGTCGTTCTGCATGCGCAACTCGGCATCGACCCATTCGACCAGCGTTCCGAGGCGGCGGCCCTTCTTATCAACCAGCGGAAGCGCACTTAGATCGAAGTTGCTACCCCCGACCTGAATGGTCGTCAGGAAGGAGCCCTGCATCTCCGCGATCACCTTTTTCTGATGCGGTGGATGCTTATGGAAAACGTCGATGTTCTGGCCGATCAGACCGCTGACCTTGAAGTGGGGCAGGTCCTTTTGGATATGCTCCTCATTGCGGCTGAGATAATCGACCAACGCCTCGTTGATGTACAGGATGTTGCGGTCATTGTCGGCGATCATGACGCAAGAGCGAACACTCTCAAGTGTCATCAGCTGCATCTGTTTCAGGTTGGATGTCGTGCCACCAAGCATGAATTGTTTTCCCTCGCCCCACCGAAACAGAGCCGATCTCTCGCGTTACGTAATAGTGCGTAATTTTGTGAGATGGGCAGGGGAAACATTGGGTAAAGGAAAGGGCGCGATGCGGCAAACATCCCGCTATTCAACCACTTGATCGCTAAAGAAAAATTCAATTTCTATCCAGGCGTGCAACTTAGTTAGTTTTGCACCCAAGCGGCGTCGGTTCAGGTGGCAGTGTTGCAACGTAAATGACGGCGAGGAACTTTATCAAACCGGTTCGATTCGGCTCATGCCGAGCATCGCCTACAGGTCGGCTGCGTTCTCGGTTAGGAGCTCCAACGGCACACCGCCACCCGACAGCGCAGGAATGACCCGCAATGTGATGATCTGATAGGGCCGCACATCGAGTTCGATGTGGTTGTGGCGCACTGGAATTGGCTCCAGCGTGTCTTCCAGCAAGTTGCAGCGCTGCACGGCGGCGACGTCGAATCCGAACTGAAGCGTCACCGGACCACGTTCGCGCGCGTTCTCATAAAGCCGCATGATGACGCCGTTGCCATCTTCGGCCTGCTTGATGGTTTCAATGATCAGATTGGACTGGTGCGGCATGGCGAAGTGCCGCCATGGCATGCGGCCGCCGGCATTGGTTACTGGCTTGACGATCAGTGGGTTGTTCAGATCATAGGCCGCGCGTGGCACATCACGCCGCCAGTCCCCCTCATGCGGCAGCAAGGCATAGACCATACGGAGCTCGCCCTGATCGGCAATGGGGTCCGGCATGGTGGCGCTTTTGAGAAGCGATAGCCGCATGACGTTGTGGTGGATGTCATAGCCATATTTGCAGTCGTTCAAGAGCGCGACGCCGTAATTACCCTCCGACAGGTCAGCCCATTTCTGCGCGGCTGATTCAAAGTGTGCATAGTCCCAGCTGGTGTTGCGGTGGGTGGTGCGCTCCATGTTGCCCCACTGGATGTCGTAGGTGGCTGTCGGCGAGAGGATCGCGACCGGGAAGGCGACCTTGAGCAGCGTGTGGGTCTCGTTCCAGTCGATCAGCGTATCGAAGGTGACGCGCTTGGAGCGGTGGTCGAGCGAGACACGCTGCGTGACTTTGGAAGCGCGGAAGGAGCGTTTGACCTCAATCGTTGCGCGCAGCGGACCGGTCTCGACGACCTCCATGCTGTCCAAGTCACCGATCACATCGCAGCGGTCTTCGAAGTAGATATCGATGTCCCAAGCGTCCCAGACCACGGGTCGGTCTTCGAAGGCAAGAAGACGGTTGCCGGTCTTGCCCTCTTCCAGCACTTCGCGCTTGGCGCGCTTGTCGAAGATGGAGGCGATTTCACCGTTGAGGTCGAAGGTGACCTTGAGATCAAAGTTCTCCAGCACCGCACCGTCTTCGGTCAGCTTGGCATCGAGACCCGTGCGCGGGTTGGCCGGTGTTGCCGTGGAGCCCAATGCGATCACCGAATAGGGCTCGATGATCGGCGTTTCGATCAGTGTGCCGCCCTCGACCTTTTGGGTGAGTAGCGAGCGTTCATCGCGCAAATCCATCAGGCCGTGATCGACATCCTGCGCCACGAACCCGAGCCGCCCCCCGCCAAAGGGCTGGGCGTTGACCATCAGGAGCTCGGTTTGCGCCGGCATGGAGGCGGCGAGCGCGTCGATGGCGGCGTCGCGCGCGGCGGTCACCTCGTGGCGCACCTTGGCGTAGTCGGCCATCGTGTCTTCATAGACTTCGGTGATCGACGAGCCGGGAAGAATGTCGTGGAACTGGTTGAGGAGCACCAATTCCCAGGCCTCGCGCAGTGCCTTGGCTGGATAGGGATGGCCGGTCGACTGGTGGGCAAGTGCACCGATGAACTCAGCCTGGTGCAGCAGCACCTCGCATTTGCGGTTGTGCCATTTGGCGCGTGCTTGGCTGGTGAGCGTGCCTCTGTGAAGCTCCAGATAGAGCTCCTGGTTCCAGGTTGGGATTTCGGCCACCGCAGGATCGTTTTCCGCGTTCTCGAAGAACTCACGCACCGTGCCCGGACGCAAGCGCGGCGCGCCCGGCATATCGTCATAGGCCTGCATGGTCTCGATGAGTTCGCGGGTCGGGCCGCCGCCGCCATCGCCATAGCCATAGGCGACGATCAGCTCATTGTGAGAGGGTTTCTGGCGGAAATTCTCCCAGGTTCCGAATACCTCGTCTGCCGAAAGCTCCGCCTTGTAGGTCGTGGCGTGCGGCAGGTACTGCACCTTGCGCGGCGTCGTCAGGAAGTGCGCCATGACCTTGGAACCATCCAGCCCCTGCCACCAGAAAAGCTGGTAGGGCATCTGGTTGTACTGGTTCCAGTTGAGCTTGTTGGTGACGAACCATTTGAGGCCCGCCTCTTTCATCAGCTGCGGCAGGGACCAGGTGAAGCCGAAGGTGTCGGGCAGCCACAGAACAGGGGTCTCAGCTGCCGGCCCAAACTCGTTGCGGAAGTAGAGGCGGCCATAAACGATCTGGCGGGCGAGGGCTTCTGCGCCTGTGATCACACAATCCGGCTCCACCCACATGCCGCCCAGCACTTCCCAGCGACCCTCCTTGATGCGGGCGCGGATGCCGTCATGGATTTCCGGATAGTCTTCCCTGGTGAACTGGTACTGCAGCGGCTGGGACTGGGAGAAGTGGTAGCCCGGATAGGCGTCCATCATTTTGAGGACGTTGGCGAAGGTGCGCCCGCATTTGCGGCGCGACTGGTCGATGGTCCACAGATAGGCAAGGTCGAGATGGGCGTGGCCGACGGCAATGACGTCCACGTCCAGTGGCTGGCCACCAGCCGCCAACCCGCCTTTCAAGGTTTCCAGCGCTTTCGGAACGCTGTCGTAAAAGCGTGACCCGCCGATGGGATCGCGGGTGTCGAGGGTTTTGAAGGCCGCGTCCAGGCTTTTCAGGATTTCGTTGCGGGCCGTTGATGTCTCCGGCTGCTGGCTGACGACATCGAGGGCGGTCTTGGCCAGGCGATAGAAAGCCCGCGTGTCCGGGCAGATTTCCACCAGCGCGCATTCGCGCATGTAAAGCTTGTTCTTGGCTTTCGGGTCGGGCGGCCAGCCGGAAAGCCCGGTCCAACCATGCAGTGCGACCGTGTGCTCCTCGCCATCATTGATGTGCTGCGGCAGGAAGAGCTCATGATGGTGGCGGTCGACGGACGCTTCGGCAACGCCATCAATGTAGGCGAGTGCTTCCGGGTGGGTGAAGATATCGCCGGCCACACCCAACGGCAGATGGAGGGCGAGCGGTCTGCCGCCATCGCCATTGTGACCCCAGCCCGGTGGAACGGTGATCTGGGTCCGCAGCACGAAGTCTGTTGCCCAGGTGCCCCAGTAGCTGTCGAACGGAATGGGCTCCCAGTCGTCGCTGTCCGCCTCAGGGCCGATGGGCGGTTCGGTTAGCGGACCCTCCAGCGCCTTGTAGCGGAACGGTGTGATGAGCTGGCGCTTGCGATAGGTGAGCGGTTCGATGAGCGCGAGGCGGGCGGCGATCTTTTCGACCGTCCAATAGACGCTGTGTTTCATGAGGATGGCCGGCGCGGCGGTATATAGGTCACTGTTCTGTTTACAAAAAAGATGCGGTCCGGGTGTGCCGGACCGCATGCTGAGTGTTGATCAGAGAAACTCTAATCATGCCCGTTTTGACTTGTATAGGCGGCTTGGTTTCTGGCGTGGATGTCTTTCGTTTTAGGCGGCTGCCGCTTGCGCGCCGGGGACCGATAGCGAGAAGCCTGGCACCTCACCGCGGAAAATCGTCTCGGTGTGGGTGGCGAGTTCCTGCAGTTTTTCAACATCGGCTTCTGCGGACTCTGATGTCCCCCAGGAGCGGTTCAGGTCCGGCCACGGGATCGAGTCGATCAGAAGCTGGGTGTAGGGGTGCTGCGGATCGCCAATGACCTCTTTGGGCGGTCCTGCCTCAGCGATGCGCCCGTGATAGAGCACTATCACATAATCCGACACATGATAGGCGGTCGCCAGATCGTGCGTGATGTAGAGGATCGAGATGCCGTACTGGTCCTTCAGATCGTAGATGTTCTTCAGGAGCGTGGCGCGCAGGGACGCTTCGACCTTCGAGACTGGCTCATCAGCGATCAGCAGCTTGGTCGAAAGCAGCATCGCGCGCGCCACGATCAGCCGCTGACGCTGGCCGCCCGATAGCTGGTGCGGATAACGCTTCAGAACCTGTATCGGGGCGAGGCCGACCGCCGTGCAGGCCTCATGCATCTTCTCTTCGGTATGGCTTTCCGACTGCGACAGGCCAAACCGTTGGAACGGGAATTTCAGCGCATGATCGACCCGGTAGAAGGGGTTGAAGCAGGCATAGGGGTCCTGAAACACGGCCTGAACGTTCTTGCGAAACTCCAGCGAGCGGGCAGGGCCCATGCGGTAGACGTCCTCGCCCTCAAACAGAACCTTACCGGAGGATGGCGGGGTGAAGCCGAGCATCATGCCGCCCATGGTCGACTTGCCGGAACCTGACTGTCCAACGATGGAGATGAGCTTCGGCACCTCGCCGTTCAGCGTGAACGACATGGGGTGCACAGCCGGCACGCCATCATAGACCTTGGAGACGGAAGCGAACTCCAGAAGCGGCTTGTCGCTGGCGGCGCGGTTGACGGGCGGCGCGCCGATGCCCTCATCGAGGAAGCTCTTGCCCCCGACCAGTGGCACGGAGGAGATAAGCTGCTGGGTGTAGGGGTGTTGCGGCGTTTCGATGATCGCCTTCACCGGTCCGTGCTCGACCAGTTCTCCATCTTTCAGAACCGCAAGCTCGTCCACGGACTGCGCCATGAGGCCCATATCGTGGCCGATCAGGATGAGACCGGAACCGATCTTGGCCTGCACATCCTTCAGCGTGTGCATTACATGGCGCTGGGTGACGACATCGAGCGCTGAGGTTGGCTCGTCGGCAATGATCAGTTCGGGCTTCAGCGACACGCCAAGCGCGATGCAGACGCGGTGCTTCATACCGCCGGACAGTTCGTGTGGGTAGAGCCGGCCGGTGCGTGCCGGAAGGTCTACGCTTTCAAGGCAGGCGTCTGAGCGTCGTTTGAGTTCCTGCGCTGAAATCTTGCCCTCATGGGCGATGATCGCATCCCAGATCTGGTTTTCGATCCGCATGATTGGGTTGAGCGAATTCATCGCCCCTTGCGGGATGTAGCTGACGCGCGACAGGCGGGTCTTGCGCATCTCTTCGTCCGACAGGCCCAAAATCGGCGTATCGCCGAGCAGGATTTCTCCGCTTGACACATAGCCGGGCGCGGCCAGCTTCTGCATGACGGCAAGCGCCGTTGTCGTCTTGCCCGAGCCGGACTCGCCGATGAAACCGATGCGTTTGCCCTCGCGAATGGAGAGCGAGAGCGAGCGGACCGCATGGACAAGGCCGCGCGTGGTTGGGAAGTCGATGGAAACGTCCTTCAAGGTCAGGACGACTTTGCCGGATGTGTCGACGGGGTGTTGGATTGTGTCTGTCATCTTTGGCCCCTCACATCTTCCGCAGGCGCGGGTTGGAGACCTCATCGAGGCCAAGGTTCACCAGCAGCAGCGCGATGAACATGATCGCCAGCAATGCCGTCGGCAGTCCCCACCACCACCACAAGTTCTGGATGAGCGCGCCTGAGTTGATGGCGTCGTAGATGACGCGGCCCAAGGTCGGAACCCTTTGCGGGCCAAGGCCGAGAACCTCCATGCCAACCGCGGTCACAATTGCGGTGGTCACGTTCGCGATTAACGAGCCGAACAGATAGGGGATGAGGTTCGGCATCTTCTCGCGGAACATGATGTGCATGGTCGACGCGCCGGAGAGCTGGGCCAGCTTCACATAGCCTGACTCGCGCATAGAGAGCACCTGCGCGCGGATGAGGCGTGTCGGTGACTGCCACATGAAGCCGGCGATCAGCACCGCCATCATGATGAGCGAGACATCGCCAAAGGCCGACTGGAACACCACCAGGATGAGCAGCGGTGGGATGGTGATCATCACGTCCGAGAGGATGCGGATAATGTCATCAACGCGGCCACCAACAAAGCCGGCGGTGAAGCCGAGAAAGATGCCGGTCGACATGCCGATGAGGGAGGCGATGGCGCCGATCATCAGCGTGTTGGGCGTCCCCACGATGAGGAGCGCCAGAAGATCGCGTCCAGCACCATCGGTGCCAAGCGGGAACTCCGAAACGCCGGGCGTGCCGCGCAAGTTTTCAAACCCGAGCGGCGGCAGGCGCAGCGGCGTTGATCCGGTGAAGACGAGTTCGGTGTTCCAGATCCATTGGCCAAGAAGGCCCATCAGGACGATGAAGATGAGGATGCCCATGCCCCAGATCAGCTTGGGGTTGAGCCAGGGATTGTCGAAACGGTTGAAGCGGCCTGAGGCGGTCGAGGTGTCGACAACGCCGGCAGCTTCGGAGTCCGTGGTTGGAACCAGTTGGCTTTGCGTGGCCTGCGGCTGGCCGGCTTGCGTTGAGGACTGAGTGGTGTCTGCCATCACGCTGTCCTCTCGGTTGCCTGACGGATGCGCGGGTCGATCAAAGGGTAGATGAGATCAACGATGAAGACTCTTATCGCCGTCATCAAAATGATGATGAAACTGACCCCCTGAATGACCGCGAAGTCCTGATCGAGGATCGCGTCGTAGAGCAGTTTACCCATGCCGTTGTAGGAAAAGATGCGCTCCACCAGGATCTGGCCGGAGACGAGCAGGCCGATCTTGAGCGCGAAGGCCGTGACCTGCGGCAGGATCGCGTTTCGCACCATGTATTTGTAGAGAATGTAGCGCGGTTTCAGCCCCTTGGCTTTGGCAAGGTTCACATAGTCCTCGCCCTGCACAGTGATCATCAGGCCGCGCATGCCGAGCGTCCAGAACCCGAAGGTGACGAGGATGATGGAGAGCGCCGGTAGCGTGCCATGCTCGACCACCGACAGTGCAAACTCCATCGTCCATCCGGGCTCAACCGTTAGGCCATAGGCCCCCGTGAGCGGACGCGCTCGTAGCTGCACGGCAAAGCCGTACATGAGGAGCAGGCCGGACAGGATCGGTGGGATGGCCGTGAAGATCATCAGGCTTGGGATCACCACCTTCCAGACCCGGGGCGTTCGCTCCCAGACCATGAAGGCGCCCAGCGCATTGCCGATGATGAAAGTGATGATCACCGACAGGAGCATCAGGCCGATGGTCCAGGGCAGGGCCTGGGCGATGAGCGAGGAGACAGGTGTCGGGAAGCTTGCAGCCGAGAGGCCGAAGTCAAAGGTGATGATGGAGCGCAGATAGAGGAGATACTGGACCCAGCGCGGCTCGTTGAGGCCGAAGCGCTCACGAAGCTGTTCCAGGATGAGGTCCGAGCCTTCCACAAAGGCGCCGCCGGCGGCCATGCGGCCGAGCATCACCTCGGCTGGGTCGACCGGCGATAGGCGCGGGATGATCCAGATCAGCGTCGCTGCGATCCAGACCGTCAGCACCAGCGTGATCAGGCGGTTTACGATGTAGGAACTGGGTATGCCGCCCATTGTGTGCTTCCCCTTAAGCCCGTCCCCCCTCTCTTCTTACGGGAGGTTGGAACGAAAATGGGCGGCACGCCATAAGCGCGCCGCCCGATAGGATTTGCCGTTACTCGGCTTTTTCCAGATTGTGGATGATCTGGTGTGCAGATCCCCACCAGAAGGCCGGGTGGTTGTAGTTGTTTTCAGCTGTTGGCCAGCCCGTCCAATAGGTCGTGTTGAACGGTAGCAGCTTGGCGGCCTGTACCAGCGGTACGAACGGTACCTCGGCTGACAGGTAGCCATGGGCTTCGGCAACCATGGCCGGGATGGCTGGATCGCCGACCGCCATGGTGCCCATATCCTGGACGATGGCGGTGTAGGCGGCAGTCGCGTCGGTGTCCCAGCGGCCGGTGTTGTTGAAGCCTGGCGCCCGCTCGCCGATCGGCGCGACGGAGGCGTTGGTGTAGCGGTTCATGGACGCCCAAGGCTCGTTGACCGAGCCGCAGGAGAGCCAGGAATAGCTCATCTCATAGCCACCTAGTGGGAGTACCTCACCCCAGAAGACCGAGTTCTCGACCGGCACCGCGCGCGCGTTCACACCAGCACGGTTGAGCTGCTCAACGATGACATCGATGGTGCGGGTGTATTCAGAGGAGGCGGAGTTCACGTGGATGTTGGCCGTCAGCTCTTCGCCGTTCAGCTCGTAAATGCCATCGGACCCCATTGTGTAGCCCATGCCTTCGATGAGTGCCTGGGCAGCTTCCACATCAGCTGATGCGCTGAAGGCATGGCCGGCGGAGTCGACCGCGTCGATGAACGGGTCCATGGCGCCATACTGCACGAACATGGTCCGCGATGGCTGGGTCGTGCCCTCATAGGCGACGTTCACGATCTGGTTGCGGTCGATCAGCATGGCGACCGCGCGGCGCATTTCCGCATTGTCCCACGGCGCAACGGTGGTGTTGAACTCCATCTGGCGGGCACAAGGGTCCGGCCAGGCGTAAGGCAGATCATTGAACCAGGCGATGACGTTGGGGTTCTGGAAGCCCATCGCCTCAAAGGTGCCCAGGGTCACGGCTTGAGCCGCGTCCATCTGGTTGGAGACCAGAAGCTGGGCGCGGTTTTCCTCGCCGCCCGACTCCAGGAAGATCACCCGCATCGGCTCCGGCAGGTCCATGAAGCCTGAGGCAGCGCCCCACCAATCATCGTTGCGGTCCCAAATGGCGCGGTTGGTCGCCATGGAGGTCATTGTGTAGGGGCCGGTGCCAATGGGCGGGTTGAAGGCAAACGTCGCCGGATCGCCTGCTTCGCTCCACACATGCTCGGGCATGATGAGGAAGGAGCCGAAGATGCGGTTGGCGAAGTTCTCAAGTATGAAGCGAGGATTGGAGGAGTTCAGCGAGAAGGTGACCGTCAGGTCATCAACCTTTTCAACGCTTGCCACCTGCGCGCGGATGGTGGCCGGCTCGCGCTCGGATAGCCCTTCATTCTCCAGCGCCATGTTGATGCTGAAGATAACATCGTCGGCATCGAAGGTTTCGCCATCCGACCAGGTGACGCCATCACGCAGGGTGACGGTCCATTCGTCCTGGGCATCGTTGGACTCAAAGCTGGTGGCCAGCCAAGGCTCGATCTCGCCTGACTCGTAATTCAGGATGAAAAGCGGTTCCCACATGGTCTGGTGGGCGCCATGCTGGCGTTTCACGCCCGGCGTGAAGGGGTTGAAGTTCTCCGGATCGCGGATCGTGCGGTCGATATCGAAGATCACCGTGTCTTCGCGCGGAACGTCTTGAGCTGCGACGGCACCGGTCAGCGCCACAGCAAACGCGGTTCCGGCCAGCAGGCTGGCTTTCAATTGAGTCATCCTATCCTCCCTGGATGTCGCGGCCCCTCATGGGCGTCCGCAGAGCCTTATTGAAGCTATTTTCCGGTCACCATAAGTCGATATTGAATACGAATGCAATAGTGACTGAATTTTGGGCTTTTCGCTGCGTCAAGTTTGCCGCGCGTCACCTTTACCGTTGCTTGCCGAGAAGGGTGATCACCCAAGAATCGCGTAAGTCACGGATGCCAAAAGCAAAATGGCAAAGGCAATGTTGATGGTTCGCGCGGTTTTCGGATTGGACAAAAAGCCTGTCATCGCCGCACCAACGGAAAGCCAGATGAGGTTTACCGTTGTGATTGTTGCAAGCACGAGTCCGGCCTTCCAAAGGGCATCAAGAGCGGGCTGTCCATCGGCAATCACATAGCCTGAAAACAGGGCCGCCATGGCAGCGTAAGCCTTTGGATTGATGAGCGACAGGCCAACGCCTTCGTACCAGCGTGGTGCGGAAGTCTGTTCGATGCTGCCATCGTTGCCGCCAGCGGCCAGCGGCGGTGCGGTGGCGATGCGATAGGCAAGGTAGAGAAAGTAGGCAGCCGCCAGGATGGTGACGATGGGGGCAAGGCCGGGCAGCGCGAGAACCATTCCGGCCATGCCTGAGCCAACAATGGCTATGACGCCAACCATGCCGATGTTGAGGCCCATCATGTATTCCAGACCCTTCACCCGCCCGAAGGAGGCGCCGACGGCAGCGACGCTGAGGGTGTTGGGGCCGGGGCTGCCAGTTAGGGCGAGGGCAGCGAGCAGGAAAGAGAAGATGACGTCCATCGTGGCGACGTGGCTTGTCGTGACATGAGCCCTGCGCCTTTAGCGCACATAGTCCATCACGAGAACCCGCGTTGCGTCAGGGATGTCGGCACGGTTGAGCGTCACGGTATGGTCAAAGGCGAAGTCCACATCCGCATTGTCGTAATAGGAAAGGAAGCTTTCGATCCACATGGTGTTGCGCGGCCGATAGGTCAGCGTGCGGAAATGCATCGGCACGACGATCTTCGGCTTCATTTTGCGGATGAGCGCGACAAGGTCCGGTAGTTCAATCGTCAGATATCCGCCGGCAAGCGCGAGCAGCACATCCACATCCTCAAAGAAGGCCATCTGATCGTCTGTGAGCGGGTTTCCGACATCGCCCATATGGGCGATCTTCAGGCCATCGACCTCAAAGCGGTACATGCCGTTTTGACCGGGCACACCACGTGGATGATGTTCCCATTCGGCTGCCTCACCCGCCTTGACGGTCACGCCTGCGGCCTCGGGTGAGCCGGCAGCAAGCGCCGTGTCCAGCGCGTTGATGACAGCCGGTTCGCCGGGAATGAGATCAGCGCGGCAATGGGCATCATCATCGTCGGATGAAATGATTACGAGGTCGGCTGTCTCATTGATCGTGCGGTAGCCCACGCCATCTGGTGTGTAGGGGTCGGTGATGATCGACAGGCCGGCCTTAGGAGCATTTTGGGCGGTGATGCGGAAGGCCGCATGGCCATACCATTTCAGTTGCATGATGATGGAACCCCGGATTTTGATGCGGGCAATCGTTCGCGCATCCTGAATTCGTATGCAAGTCTTCGTTTTCCGTTAGGTCAAAAAGCGCATGGCTGGCCGCTCATTTGGCATGGTAAGGGCGCTGTCATCCATTGAGGAGTGCGCCATGTCGTCGGATCCATCCCCCGTGCTTTTGATCGTTGCTATACTGGCCATGATAGCAGGCGGCATTGCCATCTCGGTGCAAGCGCCGATCAACGCCACGCTCAACCGAGGCATTGTCGACCCGATCCTCACCGCTTGCATCTCCTTCTTTGTTGGGTTTGTTGCGCTGCTTGTTGCGTGGGGCATCAGCCTGCCGATGCGCAGTATCGGGCCGGACCTCTCTAATCTTGGCGGCATGCCGGCCTGGGTGTGGATCGGCGGCGTACTAGGGACGGTTTATGTGCTTGCCGCGCTGTGGAGCGTGCCGAAGGTTGGTATGTTGACCATGGTTGCTGCCGCCGTGTTCGGTCAATTGATGGCAGCGCTGGTGATGGATGCCATCGGCGCGTTCGGGCTGGAGGCGCGTGATATCTCCATCACGCGCATCCTGGCCGTTGTCATGGTGCTCGGCGTGCTGGTGCTTTCCCGGCTTTAGCTAAGAACTAGTTCCCACCCACGCTGCGTGGGCCATTGTTGCGGTTGAACGCATCGCTTTCCGGGCGCGGATGGTGCTTCCATTCGCCGGTTGGGTCCCCACCACGGCAGATGATGGGTTCGATGCCCTTCTTCCAGGTCTCGTGCGTCGCGACGACTTCCGGCGGAATATAGCGGATCGTGAGGCCGCAGCGTCGGCGGTCGGAGGTGTTGGGCAGCGACCCATGCGCCAGCATGTCCGCGTGGAGCGAGAACTGACCTGCTTTGAGATTGTTGGAGACTGGCTCGCCCATTGCATCGGCGCCCACCATCTCACGGTCAAGCACACTTTCGCCTTCCGCTGCCTGCCACTCCAGCGCGCCCTTGTCGTGCGTGCCAGGGATGAAGCGCATGGCGGCGTTTTCTTCATCGGTGTCGTCGATGGCGAGCCACACGGTGACCGTGCGTGCCGGCGCGAGATGCCAGAAGCTTGCATCCTGATGCCATGGCACAGCCTTAGGGTCGCCGGGTAGCTTGGCGAAGAAGTGCGACGCCCAGCAGACGATGTTGGGGCCGATCAGGTCTTCCACATGATCGAGGATGGTCGGGTTGGTGCACAGATCCCACACGCCGCGCAGACGCGCCTGGAAGCAGTTGACGGCGTAGCCGCCATCCGGCCCGGCCTGGGCGATCAGGCTGTCGAAGTAGCGGCGATTGGCGTCGGCTTCGTCGGCAGAGAAGGCGTTGAAGCCGGTGACATAGCCATCCCGGTTGTACTGGTCGATCTGTGCCGGCGTTAGCGTTTTGGGCGCGTTGTTGACCACGGGTTTGAAGGACAGATCCTTGAAGGTCTGCAACATGATGAAAGGTCTCCCGGTTTCCTGTTTGCACCATGGTGAGAGACACTGCATGATCTTTCACTGTCATTTGGTACGTTTTTCTTGTGGCATTTTGATCTATGGTGATCCCGAGACTGCGCTTGGTCGACTATCTGGAAGACAATGAGGTCTTCCTTTGGCTTCGCTCGCGGCTCGTGCCGGGGCAAAGGCGGGCCCCGCATTGTCACGATTTCTACGAGCTCTTCTGGGTCGAGCAGGGCACCTGTGTGCACACGCTGGCCGACCAGAGTTCCGGCAAGCAGCGCGACGAAGTCTTGCCGACGGGGACTCTGGTTTTCATCCGGCCTGATGATGCGCATTGTCTGAGGGCGCGGGGCGGTGACTGCTCCATCATCAACATCGCCCTCCCTGCCGCGACGGTGGACTTCCTCGCCTCGCGCTATGGCAGTGTTCTAAGTGGCCAGGCGTTCTGGTCGGTGGCTCCCGATCCCGCGAAGGTTTCACTTGGGTCGGCCGACCTGCGCTCACTCGCGGCTTGGAGTGTGCGGCTGGAGCGGGCCGGCCGTGGACAGTTGGTGCTGGATGCCTTCCTGCTTGCCGTCTTCGGGCTTTTAACAAGCGATGAGCCTTTACCCCTTGGCGTTGAGGACGGGCCGGCCTGGCTGGTGGAAGCTTGCCGTTCGTTGCATCGGCCGGAGCGGGCACGTCTGGGCGTTCGTGGTTTCGTTGCGCTCTCAGGCTGCGCGCCGGAGCATGTGTCCCGCGTGACCCGGCGCTGGACGGGTAAAACTCCCTCCGACCTTGTGCGGGAGGCGCGGTTGCGGCTTGCCGCCGGACACCTGACAACGACCGATGCCGCCATTGCGGAAATCGCCGCTGAAGTCGGGCTCAACAATCTCAGCCATTTCTACCGGCTTTTCAAAGAGACCTATGGCATGACGCCCAAGGCCTACCGTCAGCAGAACCGCCGCGATCTTGTCAGCAGCGTGTAGACACTGATTGACCCCGCTGCCCGGACCGCTAAACAGGCGGGATGGGCGGCGCATGATGCGACCGCTTTTTTTGCCAGCAAGCAGAGTCCGCCATGCAGCGTTCTGAGATCAATGCCATCGTCGAAGAGGCCGATGCCTTCTTCAAATCCTTCTCCTACACGCTGCCGCCCTTTGCCTATTGGACGCCGGAGGAGCTGGTGGCCAAGGGGCGTTCGATGATCGTGGAACGTCGCATGGGCTGGGATGTCACGGACTATGGCAAAGGCGATTTTGCCAGCATGGGCCTGTTCCTCTTCACCGTGCGCAACGGACTTCTGACGGACCTGCAGGCTGGCGGCGGCATGGTCTATGCGGAGAAGATCATGATCTCCAAGAAGGACCAGCTCGCGCCGATGCACAAGCACGTCATCAAGGCCGAAGACATCATCAATCGCGGCGGTGGCAAGCTGGTGTTGGAGCTTTTCGCACCCGCCGAGGACGGGTCCTGCCATCCGACCAACCCGGTGAGCGTGCCGGTGGATGGCGAGATACGCACCGTCGATGCCGGTGGCCTATTAAAGCTTGATCCAGGTGAGAGCGTGACCCTTCTGCCCGGCGTCTGGCACGCCTTTTGGGGCGAGGGCGATGATGTGCTGATCGGCGAGGTGTCCACCGTCAATGATGATGAGACGGACAACATTTTTCGCGAGGACATCCCCCGCTTCACCGATATCGAAGAAGATGTCGCGCCCAACCACCTGCTTGTTTCGGACTATGAGCGGTGGCTTGCCAAAAACTCCTGAGCATCCCTGACCGGCATGTCTGTCGGCGGCATGTTGGGCGGCGGCGGCGATGAGCACGTCGCTCAACGCTCCGCCGTCTGATCCACCGCCAGCACCGCCGCGCCAGACCCTGCAATGGCATCTGCGCCGGACGCTTGTGCTCGCCGGTCCGTTGATCCTGTCGCGTGTTGGCTTGATTGCCATGACGACGACCGATGTCGTTGTGCTTGGCCGGGCGGGCGCTGATGAACTGGCCTATTACGTTCTGGGCTACGCCATCGTGGACAGCCTGATCGCGGTCATGGCCGGCCTGCAACTTGGTGTGCCTATCCTGACGGCGCGCACTCTTGGTGAGGGGCGTGCAGAACAGGCGGCTGCCATCTGGCGGCGTGGGCTTATCTTCGCGCTCATTGTCGGCCTGTTGCTGGCGTTGATCATGCAGCCGGCAAGTCAGGTGTTTGCGGCGATGGGGCATGAACCGACGCTTGCCGCTGGCGGCGGCGCTGTGACGTCGATGATTGGTTTCGCAATCCCCTTCATGGGGCTGTACCTCGTATCGGCCATGTTCCTTGAAGCGTTGGAGCGGCCCATCATCGGCACCATTGCGGTGGCCATTGCGACACTGGTCAATTTTGGCTTCAGCGTGGCGCTGGTCTTTGGCGTTGGCCCTATTCCTGCCCTGGGCGCTTGGGGCTGTGCGCTCGCGACGGTGATGACGTCTTTCCTGCTTGGCGTGGGGCTTGCGCTTTATGTCCGTTTCGCCCTGAAGGATCGGGCTCGCTACGGTCTCGGACGGACGGTCGATTCCCCGATGGATGGCCGTGAGCAACGCAAGCTCGGCTTTGCTGCCGGCGCATCTTACGGGCTTGAAGCTGGCTCGTTCACCGTGCTGACCATGATTGCCGGACTTGTTTGCGTTCTGGGGCGCGCCAGAAGGGGTGTTCTGTTCCAGATCCTGGCGCTTTCCTTCATGGTTTCCTTCGGCATCGCCGGGGCGACACAGGTGCGGGTTGGCAATGCCTGGGGGCGTGGCGATGCCCATGGCATGGAGGTTGCCGGCTGGGTTGGCTTTGCCCTGTCGCTTGTTCTCACCTTGATTATCTGCGCTGTCGTGTTGGCATTCCCGCGCTTCTTCCTCGGTCTTCTGACCACCGATCAGGCGGTCCTAGCCGCCGACCTGCCGGGCATGATCTGGATGGTGGCCGCTCTTCTTGCCGATGGTGGGCAGACCGTGCTCAACCATGCTTGCCGTGGGCGCGGTGACAGTTGGGTGCCCACCTCGTTCCATGCCGTCAGCTACTGGCTGATCATGATCCCGCTGGGATGGCTTTTTGCCATCACCTTGGACAATGGAACAATTGGCCTCTTCCAGGCGATTCTGGTAGCGAGCCTGTTTTCCATGACGGTGATGGCCATCCGATTTATCTACCTGTCTCGAAAGGGATTGCCGCCCCTGGCACCTACTGTTTAGGTGGCTTTTCTTCGTCGTCGGGCGGCAGATGGTCATAGATCACTTGCCATAGATCACTTGGGTGGTGCAGGGTTGTCGAAACCGCTTTCGCTCAAAAGTGCGAACGCTGAACCGCAAAGCGGCAGCGATGAAGACGGTAAGGATGGGCAGGAAACGTGAGCACACAAAAGCGCAGTTCAGGCGCTCTGGGCGCTGTCAGGTCGACACGGGCCAAGCGCCGCCGCCGGGCTGCTGGTACGTTTAACATCAATGATATTGCCGAGAAGGCAGGTGTCGCGCCGGCAACGGTGTCGCGCGCGCTCAATGGCTATGCCGATATCGCTGATGCCACCCGTGAGCGCATTTTAAAGCTTGCCGAAGAGCACAATTATAGGCCCTCGGCGCGGGCGCGACAGCTTGCGCGCGGTCGGGTGGAAACCGAGGCGATCGTGCTGCCGGCCACCGCCCGCCCCAAGGCTGAACCCTTTCTTTCTGAATTTCTGGATGCCTTGGC
>JBHJIX010000028.1:0-18449 GCA_050043025.1 Cohaesibacteraceae bacterium | reverse complement strand
ATGCGTCCTCTTATTTGGGCTTACCTGCTATTGGCTGGCCCTTCGGGGGCAGTTTGCCAACGCAGCCTTGGTCGCGACAGCCGCTTTGACGGTGCATCTGGCGTGGATGACCGCTCAGACGGGCGGAATGCTCTCGCCCTTCATCTTATTGTTTGTGATTGCGCCCATTGAGGCGTCGCTGACGCATGATACCGTCACAGCACGTCGCACATACCTGCTAACGCTTGCTGGCCTCCTTGCCGGTGCTGTGGGCAGTTTCGCCGTGGAAACATTTGTTCCTGTTTCCGAGGGCACCATGTTTATGCTCCTCGCTGGAGGCTGCTTTTATGGCGTTCTGCTGGCACTGCGAGCCGTGCGTGCGAGCACACTGCGCGATGTGCAGGCCCGCGCGACACATCGTGCGATCGATCAGTTCCACGACATCACGCATGACATGTTCATGATCGTCGGGCGCGACGGGGGCGGTCGGCAAGTGTTTGGAGCGGTCGAAGCTATCCTGGGCTGCCCATCGACCGATCTGTCGGGTGATGGCTTTTTAAACCGTTTGCATATCGCCGACCGCCCGCTTGTGCTCTCAAGGCTTGACGATGTTGAGGCAATGGGCACGCGCGACACGGTTGAAGCGCGGATGCGGGTCGGCCCGTGTGACGGCCCGCAACAGTTCCTTTGGACCGAGATCGACCTTTCGGCCGTTACGAACGCCGAGGGTGCAACGGAAATCTACGCCCTGGTGCGCGACATCCATCGCACCAAAGATCATGAAGCTGAGCTAACCCTTGCCCGCGAAAAGGCAGAGGCGTCCGATGCGGCCAAGGGACGTTTCCTGGCAAGCATGAGCCATGAACTGCGCACGCCACTCAACGCCATCATTGGCTTTGCGGACATTCTGGAAGAAGAGGTTTTCGGCGCACTCGCCAATGAGCAGCAGCGCGAATATGTCGGGCTCATTCGCGAGTCAGGCGGACATCTCCTCCAGCTCGTCAACGACCTGCTGGATATGTCTAAGCTTGATGCCGGCCATTTCCAGATCGTTGCGGAGCCCTTCACCTTGCGGACGGTTGTCGACCGCTGCGCAAAACTGTTGCAGGGCCAGATTGACAAGGCAGAACTGACACTCAAGCTCGATGTTCCCGAGCGTCTGCCAGAGCTGGTCGGCGATCAACGGGCTGTGCGTCAGATTCTCATCAATCTGTTGTCCAACGCCTGCAAGTTCACAGAGGCCTTAGGTACGAGCACGCTGCGCGTGCGTCAGGATCGCGACCAGATGATCATATCGGTTATCGATGATGGCATCGGCATTGCGCCGCAGGATGTGAAGCGGCTGGGCGAACCCTTCTTCCAGGCCAACTCCGCCTACGACCGCAATCATCAAGGCACCGGCCTTGGGCTGTCTGTCGTTAAAGGTCTGTGCGAACTCCATGACGGTCGCCTAACAATTTCCAGTGTCCAAGGGGAGGGAACCACGGTTGCCGTCTATCTCCCGCTGAGCGGGCCCAAAGCTCCAAGCGTGGACGCCGCCGACGGCGCGCCGGCAGAAAAGGCAAACACGGTGGTGTTCGCCAAACTGGAAAAGGAACGCGCTTCGGGGCGTTCTGTCGATGATGTCATCAATGATGAAAACGCAGGCGAGGCTGATAACCAGCTTCAGGAAAGGAAACGGGCACATGGCTAGACACGAACCGTTTCTGGATGACGATGGCGATTACGCTAAGCCAAATGTCTATCGTCGCAAGCCCGGGCGTCATCCTGCCGACGACCATGCGATGGATGAAGAAGACTGGGATGGGCGATCCTGGGGCCTCATGGACCGTGTTCTGGCAGCGCCAGGCCACTTGGCGATGACGGTGGTGGCAATTGCCGCCTTCGGGATTGTTGCCGTCAATGCCGCTTACCGGCAGCCTGGTGCGCATCCTGCACCGATATTGGCAACACGGGCTGAAGCACCGGCCCAGCCGGTTCCAACGACAGGGCGCGACACGAGCATTGCTGACCTGCAGGACCGAATTGCGGCCACACCAGCGCCCAGCCTTCCGCCACGGCGATTGGCGGGGACTGAGACAACAGCCTCCATTGGTGTTGATGTTCGCACACCTTACATTGCGCCAGCTCCCGTGCCGCGCCCACAAGCGCTCGTGGTGCGGCCAAGCCTGCCGGTACCGACGGCAACCACGGCAAACCTGCCGCTGCGCGTTGTGCAGCCGCGTCCGGTGCCCGTTTCAACCATTGCTGTTGATGATCCAATCGGTGCGCTGCTTGCGCCGGTGGTTGGCAATCCGGCGGTGCAGGCAACGCCTCAACCACTGCCCGGGCAACCATTTCCGGGTCAGCCGGTTGCAACACGTTCTGCACAGCCCATGGTCCAGGCCGTTCAGACGATCCTATCGCAACTTGGCTATCAGCCCGGGTCGATTGACGGAGTCATCGGGCCGAGCACCGAAGAGGCAATCCGACGCTTCCAACTGCGCCGCGCGCTAGAGCCAAACGGTCAGATCACCAATGAACTCCTGCGCGAGATCGAGCGTGTAACGGGCGAGCGGATCACGTCCAGCTAGCTAGCTTACGTCGGCGGCGGGCGTGTTTTCGAGCGCCACCGTCTCGTCGACCAGAAAATCGACCACATCGCGAAGCGCGTCTTCAGCCGAATGGCCGCTTTCCAGTTTGTCGCGGTAAAGCGACAGCTGCCGATCCGCCGACGTGCCACGTGTTTTGATGGTGCGGGCATGCTCAAGCTCCGCCAGGCATCCGAGCGCTTCAGCATCCTCACGCAGGAGATCAATCAACTCCTCGATCAGGTCGTCGACCAGAACCTTCTCACCGCGACCGAAATCAACCAGCGACCCCGTGAGCCCATGCCGCTGTGCCAGCCATCGGTTCTCCTCAATCAGGAACCGTGAGTAGCTGCGCCATTTCTGGTTGTCCCGGCGCAATCGCCAAAGCATGCGCGCAAGCGACTGGAACATCGCAGCCACCGTCGCTGCATCTTCCAGGTTGGTGCACACATCGCAGATGCGCAGTTCAAGTGTGGGGAACTTGTCTGACGGCCGTAGATCCCACCAAACCTTGGTCGCATCTTCCAACAGCCCAGCTTTGACCAGTGTGGAAATGGTCCGGCGATACTCCGAGTAGCTTGAAAACTGCTCGGGTAGACCCGTCCTAGGCAGCTCATCGAAAACCGACAGCCGGTAGGATTTAAGGCCCGTCACGTTACCGCGCCAGAAAGGCGAGGAGGTTGTGAGCGCCAGAAGGTGCGGCACGAAGTAGGTCAGTTGCTGCATGAGATCGATGCGCAGATCATCATCCTCAACGCCGACATGCACATGCATCCCGCAAATGACGAGCCGCGCCACAACCATCTTCAGATCGTCGGCAAGCGCGTTGTAGCGCTCCTTGTTGGTGTGGATCAGGCGATCCCACTCGGCGAACGGGTGCGTGGATGCTGCCATCAGTGCGAGGCCATAAGGCGCGCTGGCCGACTTCAGGCAACGACGCATATGGGCCAGCTGGTCACGAGCCTCGCCCACACTTTGGCAGATCGGCGTGCCGACTTCGATCTGACAGCGCAGAAATTCGTGTGTGACCTGGTCGCCTAAAACCGCCCGGCAGGCTTCAAACGCCTCCTCAGGCGGATCAGCGGCCAGATCGCGTGTTTCGCGATCGATGAGCAGATACTCTTCTTCCATGCCAAGCGTGAAGGAGGGAGTACGCAACATAGGCAGGCAACCTCAGGCGAAAAGCCCATTTAAAAGGTGCCCGATCGCATAGGCAACCATAGCTGCCCCCAGACCAATGGCGAGCGTTTCAAGGCTGGACTTCCACCATGGCCGCACTGACCAAAGGCTTTTGCCGAACCCGATGCCTACAAACGTGATTGCCGTCCCGCCCAAAGCCAGCCAACTGGCGTTGGGTAGGCTCGATACAAAAGGGATGAGGGGCACCAGACCGCAAACAACAAAGCCGCCAAACGTTGCCAGAGCTGCGCGTAGCGGAACCCTGCGGGCACCGGCAATGCCATACTCTTCGGTCAGCATGGTTTCGATCCACACCTTGCGGTTCGTCGTGATGACATCAACAGCATCGTCGAGCACCTGGCCGGCGAAGCCTTTGGCAGCAAAGATCTGACGGATTTCCTCGCGCTCGCCTTCGGGAAAGCGGTCGATATGGTCACTCTCCACAGCGCGCAGGCGTTCTGTGTCATCGTTGTCGGCCTTGGTGCCCAGATAGTTGCCAGCGGCCATGGAAAGCCCATCGGCGAGCAGATTGGCAAAGCCCAGGATGAGAATGATCTTGGCAGATAGCGACGCGCCGAGGCTGCCGGCGACAATCGCAAAGGTCGTCACAGCGCCATCGATCCCGCCATAGACCCAGTCCTGAAGATAGCTCGCCTTCTGCCCGTCACGCAGGCGCGCGGCGATCCCCCTCGGCGTATGCGAGTGGTTGGTTCTGGCAGCCATGGCGTTCTCCCGATCAGGCCGTGATGATAGACGATCAGGTTTGCCGTGCCTTGCGTCCCATCAAGGCCAATCAGGCCGCACGTGCCGGCAAGCAAGGAGTTGGACGATCAATCAGCCCGCTAGTGTTGCCTCCAATGCATTGAAATGCACTCGCTGATACCTTAGGAACCGCCAGTCCGTTGGGAGATCAACGCCATTTGGCAGGTCTGCCCGCGGCCAGTGGGAGAAAGAGTAATGTCCAGCATGAACCAGACCGAGTGGAATCCGCGCTCATGGCGCGCCAAGCCGATCCTTCAGGTTCCCACCTATCCCGACCAGCAGGCGGTTGAGACGGTGGAAGCCCGGCTTGCAAGCTATCCACCCTTGGTTTTTGCAGGTGAAGCCCGCTCGCTGCGCGCCGAACTGGCGCGCGTGGCCAAAGGCGAGGCGTTCCTGCTTCAAGGTGGCGATTGCGCTGAGAGCTTTGCCGAGCATGGCGCTGACAATATCCGCGACTTTTTCCGCGTCTTTCTGCAAATGTCGGTCGTTCTGACCTATGGCACCGCGCGCCCGGTTGTGAAGGTTGGCCGCATTGCAGGCCAGTTCGCCAAGCCGCGCTCTTCTGATATTGAGAAGCGTGAAGGTGAAGAACTGCCATCCTATCGCGGCGACGTCATCAACGGCATCGACTTCACGCCCGAAGCTCGCATTCCCGATCCAGAACGCCAGATCATGGCGTATCGCCAGTCGGCCGCGACACTGAACCTGATCCGCGCCTTCGCGCAGGGCGGTTTCGCCAATCTTGAAAATGTCCATGAATGGATGCTCGGCTTCATTTCCGACAGTCCGCAGGGCGAGCGCTATCAGGAGGTTGCCGACCGCATCTCCGAAACCATGGAATTCATGCGAGCTATCGGCATCACCTCCGATCAGTACGCCCGCTTGCGGGAAACCGACTTCTACACCAGCCACGAGGCTCTGCTTCTTGGCTATGAAGAGGCGATGACCCGCAAGGATTCAACCTCGGTTGATCCCGATGCCTGGTATACGACTTCCGGTCATATGATCTGGATTGGCGATCGAACCCGACAGCTTGATCATGCCCATGTTGAGTTCGCGCGTGGTATCCGCAACCCAATCGGCATGAAGTGCGGCCCGTCACTCGACACCGACGACATGCTGCGCCTCATCGACCGGCTAAACCCTGAAAACGATCCCGGCCGTCTGACCCTGATCGCTCGTTTCGGCCATGACAAGGTGGAAGAGCACCTGCCTCGGCTCGTTCGCGCCGTCGAACGGGAAGGGAAGTCGGTCGTCTGGTCCTGTGATCCAATGCATGGCAACACGATCACCGCCAACAACTACAAGACGCGGCCTTTTGAGCGGATTCTGGGCGAGGTCGAGGCCTTCTTCGATGTCCATCATGCCGAAGGCACTTACCCCGGCGGCATCCATGTGGAGATGACCGGCAAGAATGTGACCGAGTGCATGGGCGGTGCCCGCGCCATTACGGCTGAGGATCTTCAGGATCGCTACCACACCCATTGCGATCCACGTCTCAACGCCGACCAGGCGCTTGAACTGGCTTTCCTGGTTGCTGAGCGACTTAAAAAAGGCCGTAAGGAAACGCCTGTGGAATTGCCACAGGCAGTCTAAGACGGCGGTCCATCGTTCTAAAAAGGCGGACACTGTGTCGTGCAGTGTTCGTCTTTTTTGTTCCCCCTGGAGCACCCATTATGATGCCCAGAAGACGGTTGCATTGATCAGCGGCGGCCGGTCAGGATCATCACTGTGCCCAATACACCTATTCCCAGCCTATTCGTCTCTCATGGCGGACCCAATGTCGTCATCGATCCGTCGGAGGCTCGCGACTTTCTGAAGGGCCTCGCCGACCACGTTCCGGCGCCAAGCGCGATCCTCATCATGTCTGCGCATTTTGAGACCGACGGTGTTGCTGTTGTGACCGACCCGGCCCCAGAAACGCTCTACGATTTCGGCGGCTTTGCGCCGGAGCTTCGCGAGATTAAGTACCAGGCTCCAGGTGATCCTGAGCTTGCAGCCAAGGTCCTTTCCCTTTTGGAAGACGCTGGCCTTGAGCCGCAGGCCATTGCCAAGCGCGGCTATGATCACGGCACTTGGAACCCGCTTTTCCTGGGATGGCCCGACGCGGACGTCCCGGTCGTACAGGTGTCGATTGACCCCGGCGGGGATGCTGCGTGGCACTGGCGGGTGGGCGAAGCGCTCGCGGCTTTGCGCGATGACGGGGTTCTGATCATCGGCAGCGGTCACATCACCCACAATCTGCGGGCGGTTTTCAGCGCGATGCGCTCTGACCTGCCGACCGATCCCGAGATGGCCGACAAAGTCGATGCGTTCATCGCGTGGATTTCAGAACAGATCGACAAAGGTGATGCCGAAGCGCTGAAGGCTTGGACGGAACGCGCGCCCTTTGTCGCCGACAATCATCCGACCGATGAACATTTGATGCCGCTGTTCTTTGCCCTCGGTGCGGCGGGCGGGACGTGGAGGGCCGATCATCTCCACGCGTCACGACAGTTTGGCTTCTTCGCTTGGGACAGCTGGGCCTTCCATGCCGCGTAACAAGAAAACCAGACAGATTTGCTCAGGATGAGAAAAAGCTGATTGCAAGGCGCTTCAGCCGGCGCTAGACCGGCCTTATGACCAAAGCGCCTGATCATCTTTCCATCGCCGTTGCGCAGCTCAATCCCGTGATGGGTGACCTGCAAGCAAACCTGTTGCTGGCCCGCGATGCGCGGATGGAGGCCAAGCTCCAGGGCGCCGATCTCATCGTCTTCTCCGAGCTTTTTATCTGTGGCTATCCGCCCGAAGATCTGATCGACAAAGACGCCTTCATGCAGGCGTGCCGCGCAGTCTGCGAGGAGCTGGCGCTGGAGACAGCCGATGGTGGTCCAGGCGTCATCATGGGCTCACCATGGCTGACCGACGACGGCAAGCGTTACAACGCTGCGGTTGTCATGGACGATGGCAAGGTGGCGGCGGTCCGCCCCAAGGTGGACCTGCCCAACTACTCGGTGTTCGACGAAAAACGCGTTTTCGATGCGGGCCCAATGCCCGGACCGGTTGAATTTCGCGGTGTGCGGATCGGCATCCCGGTTTGTGAGGATGCGTGGTCGGAAGAAGTGCCTGAATGCCTGATGGAGACGGGCGCCGAATTCCTGATCGTGCCAAACGGCTCACCCTGGCACGATCAGAAGGATGAGCAGCGCATCCAGATCATGGTCTCACGCGTGGTCGAGACCGACCTGCCGCTGGTCTACGTCAACCAGCTTGGCGGCCAGGATGAACTGGTCTTCGATGGCGGGTCGTTTGCCCTTGATCGCGACCGAAAGCTTGCCATGCACATGCCGCAGTTCGAGGCCGGTATTGATCTTCTCAAGGCGGTCCGTCGAACAGAAGGCTGGACTTTTGAGCGCGGTGACATCGCCGAATTGCCGAGCGATCTAGAAGCCGACTGGCGTGCCTGCGTCATGGGGCTGTCCGACTATGTGAACAAGAATGGGTTTCCAGGCGTCGTCCTTGGTTTGTCTGGCGGCATCGACTCTGCGATTTGCGCTGCGATGGCTGTCGATGCACTTGGGCCGGATCGCGTTCATTGCGTCATGATGCCCTACGAATACACCGCCCAACACTCGCTTGAGGATGCAGAAGCCTGCGCCAAGGCGCTCGGCGTGCGTTACGACGTGGTTGAAATCCATAAGCCAGTCGAGGGTTTTCTATCTGCCATCGGACCGCTGTTTGAGGGCACAGACCCGGGCGTGACGGAAGAAAACCTCCAGTCCCGCACGCGCGGCACGATCCTGATGGCTCTCTCGAACAAGTTTGGCACCATGGTCGTCACAACCGGCAACAAGTCGGAGATGTCGGTCGGCTACGCCACGCTCTACGGCGACATGAATGGCGGCGTCAATCCGATCAAAGACGTCTACAAGACAGACGTCTACCGCATGGCGAGTTGGCGCAACGTCAGCCATCCGACCGGTCTTAAAGGACCTGCCGGTGAGGTCATCCCCGAGCGTATCATCACCAAAGCGCCCTCAGCCGAGCTTCGCCCTGACCAGACCGACCAGGATTCCTTGCCGCCCTATGACGTTCTGGACGGTATCCTCCGCGGGCTGGTGGAGGAGGAAGACTCAGTTTCCGACATTGTCGCCAAGGGCTACGATAAGGCAACAGTGGCGCGGATCGAGCATCTGCTCTACATCGCCGAGTACAAACGCCGGCAGGCCGCGCCGGGCGTGAAGCTGACAAGCCGCGCCTTTGGCCGTGACCGCCGCTATCCGATCACCAACCGTTTCCGCGACCGGGCCGGCCAGAACGACCCGGACGCCTAGGACCTGAGAATGACCACCGTACGCTTCGCCCCGTCCCCAACGGGCTTCCTGCATGTCGGCAACGCCCGCACGGCCTTGTTCAACGCGCTGTTCGCGCTCAAAACCGGCGGCCAGTTCGTGCTGCGCCTCGATGACACGGACACGGCCCGCTCCACAAAGGAGTTCGCCGATGCGATCATCGCCGATATGGGCTGGCTGGGCATCACCGCTGACCGGCTTGAAAAACAGTCGGAGCGCATGGCGCGTTACGATGCCGTACGCGATGATCTGAAGCGTCAGGGACTTCTCTACGCCTGCTACGAGACGCCTGACGAGCTGGAATACAAGCGCAAGCGGCAGATGGCGCTCGGCAAGCCGCCGGTCTATGACCGCATGGGTCTCAACCTCACCGACGAGGAACGCAAGGAGCTGGAAGCCGAATGCCGCAAGCCGCATTGGCGTTTCAAGCTAATCGGCAAACGTGTCGGCTGGACCGACCTTTGCAAAGGCGAGCAGACCATCGACACGACGTCACAGTCTGACCCGGTTCTGATCCGTGAGGACGGAACCTATCTCTACACACTGCCCTCGATCATCGATGACATCGACTTTGGCATCACCCATGTCATCCGCGGTGAAGACCATGTGTCGAACACCGGCACACAGATCGAGATTTTTGAAGCGCTGGGCGCCACAGCACCGGAGTGGGGCCACCACAATCTATTGATGGCCTCCGACGGATCGACGCTTTCCAAGCGCAAGGGCTCGCTGTCGCTCAATGCAATGCGCGAGGCCGGCACACAGCCCATGGCAGTTGCCAGCGTTGCGACCCTGGTTGGTACCGCAATGCCGGTCACCTTGCATGAAAGCATGGCGGATCTGGCTAACGACTTTGACCTTGCTCGTGTTTCATCCGGTCCGGCGCGGTTCGAGCCGAAACAGATCGCAGACTTCTCCGCCCAAATCACCCATGGATTGGAGACGGCAGCCGTCGCCGAAACCCTGACCGCCATTGGTGTCCCGTCGGATGTCCAGGAGAGCTTCTGGTTGGCCGTGCGCAAGAACTGTGAGAGCCCGCAGGATGCCGAGCGCTGGTGGGCGATGCTGACGAGTTCTTCCGTCGACGCTGCGTTGGAAGACGATGACGCCGCCTACGTCCAGACCGCGCTTGCCCACTTGCCCGCAGACCCACTCAATGAGGAAAGTTGGTCGAACTGGGCGGGTGAGCTGAAAGCCGAGACCGGTCGCAAGGGTAAGGCGCTGTTCATGCCGTTGCGCAAGGCGCTCACCGGGCTGGAACGCGGACCGGAAATGGGTCCGATTCTGATGTTGCTTGGACGAGAAAAGGTGGAGGCTCGTCTTCGCGCCGCTTCCGGTGCTTAGACCCCGCTAGTCGGCAAAGTAGCCGTAGGTTGGCCCGACAACGCGGACGGCGGTGAGGTTGCGATCTTCGCTTACCGTCATGGCTGACAGATCGGCAAAGGAAAGGCCGCCATCATCCATGGCACGGCTTTCCGGATCGCTTTCCATATCAGGGCGCGGGCTTGGTTGCGGCACGCGCGGCCCCATCGCGACATTGAGGGTCGGATCGCCAGCCAGACGAAGATCGGCTAGGGCCGCGCTGTTGGGCTGACAGCGATTGTTGGGGTCAAAGCTCTCGCGGTAGGCAAAAGCGTAGCTCTGCGCGGTATAGGGCTCAGTGGTGCGCGTCGAAATCATCGCGTCGATCTGCTGGCCCGGATTGCGGTAAGCGAAAAGCTCCACCCCATGGCCGGGGCACATGGCGGCACAAGACGCCTGGTCCTCGTCGAACCGGTCACGGGTCGTTGAGAAGCTGATCGGCCAATAAAATCCATCGGAGGTTCGCACGCACATGGTGCGATAGGTGTCGCCGTAGGCGCCGAACCCAGGCTCGCGGATCACGTCGCCAGGGCGATAGAAGCCGCGTGGCTGGTCGGGAAGAACGATGCCGGACGGGTCGATAACACGACGCGACACTTGTGGGCGCGAACGACCACCAAAAATAGCTTCCAAAAGATTGCCCGGCGCAACGGCCTGTTGCACCGGCTGCGGCGCACGCTGCCGACCGGCGCATTGCGTGGCGAACACGCGCTCCAGCTCTTGGATGCGGGCCATCTGGCCACGGCCAGCGCCGCCACCGGATCGGGCCAGCTGCCGCTGCATCTGAGAAACGTTGCTTTGCATCTGGTCAATCGCGCCGGCGATGGAACCGCATTGCGGCGATACGCCGAAGGCACACTGGAAGCGGTCATAGGCGTTCTGCGCCCGTGACAGTTCGCTCATCTGCTGAGCAATGGCGTCTTGAAGCTGAGCGCTGCGACCGCCGCCGGCGGCACCTGCGCGGTGCAGGCTGGCGAGCGCAGAATGAATGCGCGCGCACCGGTCTTGGGCTTGGGCAGCACTGGAGAAGGCGAGGGTGAGACCAGCAACCGCGCAGCCGACGGTCAGCATCTGGCGCTTAATGTTGCGCCCGAGTGCGAAGGTCAGCCTGGTCGTCCGATTTGGCAGCGCCACAAGGTCCACCCGTACTTGATCCAAAGCCAGCTCACCCAGGATAGACTGAACCAGCATGATCACGATAGCGCAGGTTTAATGAACCCAAGCTGAATGTGGTTGATCTGGGCGAGTGCGGGCAGGTGCATCATAGGTTGATGGAGCCGGCAGAGCGCGCGCGCATGGCAGGGTGCCAAGCTCCTTTGCAACGCTCACCCGGGGCTGATGGCCAACGATATCGGAAGAAACCGCTGCTGCGTCCTCTGCAAGCGGAACAGTGTTGTCAGCCGTGCTCAGCCATAGGGTGGTACACAAGCTGCATTGCTCTTGTGTCAGGCCCATTGGTCAGTCTCCCTGCGCAGCCGGATCGCCTCTTCATGGGCTCAGCCGACTACTTCTATGTTGGCGAACTGCACCACATGGGTGCGGGCATCGCTGTGTCTGACATCACACCTTCGACAATGCCCTCGCCTGGAGGTTCAGCTTGGCACGTCTGCACGCAACAAGGGATTAAGGCTTGACGAGTTTGCCCAAAACGCGGCAGGGAAAAGGCTATGTTTGGGCCTTATGACAACCAAAGTGTTGATGACGTCGCCACAATTGCGTGCATCGACATTATTGAGATTTGCAGCTAGCGCACTCTTCGCTGGCTCGGCCCCGTTCGTCTTTCCTTCAAGTCCTAACGAACAGCCCCGCCAGCGGACGGGACGCTCGATGCACTGCAGGTTGGGATGCCTGCGGTTCGGGGGATTGAAATGACCATCCAGCTCTACAACACGCTGACGCGGCAAAAAGAGCCGTTTGCGCCGGTCGATGACACGAATGTGCGCATGTATGTGTGCGGGCCAACCGTCTATGACTTTGCCCATATCGGCAATGCTCGGCCGGCGGTCGTCTTCGATGTGCTTTTCCGCCTGCTGCGACACGTCTATGGCGCGAAGCACGTCACCTATGTGCGCAACATCACCGACGTCGATGACAAGATCAACGCCCGGGCCAAGCGTGACTTCCCTGATCTGCCGTTGAATGAGGCAATCGCCAAAGTGACGGCGAAGACCGCCGACCAATACCATGCCGACCTGGCTGCACTGGGTTGCTTGGAGCCCAGCCACGAGCCCCGCGCAACCCAGCACATCGCTGGCATGGTGGCGATGATTGAAACACTCATCGAAAAGGGTCACGCCTACGTGGCCGATGGCCAAGAGGGCCGCGAGGTGCTGTTCAATACGGCGTCCATGGCAGCCTATGGCGAACTGTCCAAACGCAAGCTGGACGAGCAGAAAGCTGGTGCGCGTATCGCCGTCGACGAGCACAAGAAAAATCCTGGCGACTTCGTACTATGGAAGCTTTCAGCCCCCGACGAACCCGGCTGGGAAAGCCCCTGGGGCAGGGGACGCCCGGGCTGGCACATTGAATGCTCGGTGATGAGCGCCCACCATCTGGGCACGACCTTCGACATTCATGGCGGTGGGCTCGACCTCATCTTTCCGCACCATGAAAACGAGATTGCCCAAAGCTGCTGCGCCCACGGCACCCAGCGCATGGCCAATGTGTGGATGCACAATGGCTTCGTGCAGGTGGAAGGACGCAAGATGTCCAAGTCGGAAGGCAACTTCGTCACAATTCATGATGTGCTCCACACCGACAAAGTGGGTGGCCGCACATGGCCGGGCGAAGTCGTGCGCCTCGCCCTGCTGATGACCCACTACGGCGAACCGCTGGATTTTTCCGTAAAGCGGTTGGAGGAAGCGGAGAACCTTTGGCAACGTTGGGCTTCATTCGTGATGCATGGTCCCTCGTTGCTAAGTGTCGACGTCGAGGGCAAACCTCTGACCGAGGTGTGGCAAGACGGTGGTGTGATCTCGCAGCAAGCAATCGATTTGTTTGAAGACGACTTGGATTTCAGCGCGCTAATTAAAGTGTTCTCGGACCGTGTGTCGAACGGTACAGCAGAGGATCGAACCGATCTGGCTCTCGATTTAGAAGCACTAGGCTTGATCACGCCGAACAAAATTGCCGCTACGCTTGGTTTGGTAGCGGGAGATTTTATTGCTGAGCTCATTCCGACTGTAGGCCTAGTGCAGAGCGCTTATGCGAACGGCAACCTAGCATCCGCCTCGGTCGAAATCGCCAAGCTGGACGCCGCTGGTGTAGAATTCGAGTTTGACCCATTCGGTATGATGATCCTTACGCCTGGTGACGAAAGCGAGCCGTCTATCAACGCGAGGATTCAAGAACGCCTCACCCTAATCGCTGACAAAAATTGGGCCGAAGCTGACCGCATTCGCGACGAGCTTCTGGAGCAGGGCATTCAGCTTCAGGATTACAAGGACCCAGACACGGGCGAGCGGAAGACGAAGTGGGAGGTCAAGCGATGACGGCCTCCTACACCGGCGGATGCCAGTGTGGCGCGGTGCGCTACCGCGTTACCGGAGCGCCTGAGACCCCGCATCTGTGTCATAGCCGTATGTGCCAGAAGGCATCTGGCAACTACTTTCTGCCACTCGCCTGGGCACCCGGCGACATACTCGCCATCACTCGCGGCGAGCCGGCTTGGTTTCACTCCTCAGACCCTGTGAGGCGCGGTTTTTGTGCCAATTGCGGCACGCCGCTTTTCTACGATCCCGTCTCCGAGGATGGCATGGCCTTCACGCTTGGTAGCCTGGATGATCCATCGCGGTTGCCACCGGTGCAGAACGACGGCAGGGCGAGCCGCGTGCCCTTCTTCCAAAACCTGGCGGAGCTACCCTCGGCGGAGATCGGCCAAGACGACCTCTCACCGGTCATTGCCTCAACCAACCATCAGCATCCCGACCACGACACAGACGCGTGGAGCGTATGCCCATGCCTGACAAGCCTGCCAAAAAAGAACGTCTCTTTCTGTTCGATACGACGCTTCGCGACGGCCAGCAGACGACCGGCATCGATTTCTCGCTCGATGACAAGATCACCATCGCGCGCATGCTTGATGATCTGGGCGTCGACTATGTAGAGGGCGGCTATCCGGGGGCAAACCCCACCGACACGGCCTTCTTTGAGACCATGCGCACCCAGAACGCGACGTTTACCGGCTTTGGCATGACCCGCCGTCCAGGCATTTCGACGTCCAACGATCCGGGCCTGAAGGCCCTTCTGGACGCTGCCGGTGACGCTATCTGCTTCGTTGCCAAAAGCTGGGACTATCATGTCGATGTCGCGCTGAAGACGACGCTGGAAGAAAATCTGGCCTGTATTCAGGACAGCGTGATGGCGACGCTTGGCGTCGGTAAGGAACCGCTGGTCGACCTGGAACACTTCTTCGATGGCTACAAGGCAAACCCTACCTATGCCCTCGCCTGCGCTGAGATCGCCTATCAATCAGGCGCGCGCTGGGTTGTCCTGTGTGACACCAATGGCGGCACAATGCCCAGCGAGGTCGAAAACATTGTGAAGACGGTGCAGGAGAAGGTGCCCGGCGATCATCTCGGCATCCATCCACATAACGATACCGATCAGGCGGTGGCCAACGCGCTCGCTGCGGTTCGCGCCGGTGTGCGCCAGATCCAGGGCACGCTCAACGGCATTGGCGAACGCTGCGGCAACGCCAATCTGACGTCGCTGATCCCAACGCTGATGCTCAAAGAGCCCTATGCCAGCCAGTTTGAGATCGGTGTGTCCTCCGATCAGCTCGCTAAGCTTACCAATACCAGCCGGGCTTTCGATGAGGTGTTGAACCGCGCGCCCAACCGCCACGCGCCCTATGTCGGGGCGGCGGCCTTCGCAACCAAGGCAGGGATCCATGCCTCCGCGCTTCTCAAAGAGCCGGAAACTTATGAGCATGTTCCGCCAGCCACCGTTGGCAACACACGCCGGGTTCTGGTATCCGATCAGGCCGGCAAGTCCAACCTTCTGGCCGAACTTGGCCGCCTCGGCATCGTGGTGGACCCCAAAGATCCACGCCTTGATGATCTCTTGGCCGAACTGAAAGAGCGCGAAGCAGCCGGCTACAGCTATGAAGGTGCAGATGCCTCACTTGCCCTGCTCGCCATGGGAAGGCGCGGGACGATCCCCGACTACTTCAAGGTGGAGAGCTACAAGGTTGGCGTTGAACGACGCTTCAACGCCATCGGCAAGGAGATCACCGTCTCCGAGGCTGTGGTGAAGATCAACGTCGACGGCGAAATTCTCATGTCGGTCGCCGAAGGGAACGGCCCGGTCAACGCGCTAGACAAGTCGTTGCGCAAGGACCTCGGACGCTATCAGGCCACCATTGCCGATCTGGAACTTGTCGACTTCAAGGTGCGCATTCTAAACGCCGGGACGGCGGCTATCACCAGAGTTCTTATAGAAAGCGAAGACACCACCACCGGCGATCGTTGGTACACCGTGGGTGTGTCGGAGAACATCGTCGATGCCAGCTTTCAGGCACTGACGGATTCCATCGTCACCAAGCTGATGCGCGCCGAGGGGCTCATGCTCGCTCCGGCGGCCGAGTAACACGATGACAGATGTCGCCATTCGCGCATCGAGGACTGACGATTGGGACGCCCTAGAAGCCGTTTATCAAGCGGCCTTCCCAGAAGAAGAACTCACCCACATATTGAAGGTGCTGCTCGCCAAGCCGGAACCCTTCCTGTCGCTGACCGCTGAAAAGGATGGCCTGCCAATCGGTCATGTCGCCTTTTCGCCCTGCGGCCTGACCGAGGCCAACGTCAGTCTCTCCCTCCTTGGTCCGCTTGCAGTCCATCCCGACGTGCAGGCGCGTGGCATTGGCTCGGCGCTGGTGCGAGCCGGTTTTGACAGGCTGAAGAAATCAGGCGTCTCTACCGTGCTGGTTTTAGGCGACCCGGGCTACTATGGCCGCTTTGGTTTCCTTGGCGACCACGCCATTGATCCGCCCTATGATCTGCCGGCCGAATGGGATGGTGCCTGGCAGGCCGTCGATCTATTAGATCAGGATAGCGTTTTGGCCGGCCTTGCCGGTCGGCTGATGGTCCCCGACCCGTGGCGGGATCAGAAGCTCTGGCTGCCTTAAACCATACAGGTCAAAGGCGGGCCATGGCCTCTTCGTCGCCTTCCATTGCTGCCTCGCTGAGGCTGGCGACCTCGCTCTGGAGCATCGGAACGATCTCACCAACGTCTGATGTGATGAGGTACCGGATCATCGTCTCCTTGGTGATGAAGCCCTCACCGATCATATGATCCAGAAGTTCTGTTAGCGGTCCCCAGAACCCGCCAATATCGGCCAGAACCACCGGCTTTTTATGTCGGCCAAGTTGTGCCCAGGTGATCATTTCGACCACCTCTTCCAGCGTACCGATTCCCCCTGGAAGGGCCACAAATGCATCTGCTTCGTCGAACATGCGGCGTTTGCGCTCATGCATATCATCGGTAATCACCAGGTTTTCCACCCGGCGCAACATAACCTCGCGCTCCTCCAGGAAGCGCGGTATGACACCTGTCACCTGCCCGCCGGCATCAAGCACGGCCCGGGCCACGATGCCCATCAGACCCACCGAGCCGCCGCCATAGACAAGGCGTAAGCCGTTGGCTGCAAGGGCGTTTCCAAGTTGTTGGGCTGATTCCTGGTAAGCTGGGCTCTCGCCAGTGCGAGACCCGCAATACACGCATACGGATGTTAGACTGCTCATAAGAGTCCAGTGGCACTACCTCCGGCGTGCGTCAAGCAAAGCGCGGTCAAGTGTCGGGTGGCCGGGGCTTTCTTGCTCGCACTGCAAAACGGCGCTACACCCGGCGAAGCGGCCAGTTTGAAGGAAATGTGATGAACCCAGGTCTCGTGGGCGTTTTGGTCTTTGTAGGCACGGCTGGCGCCATCTATGCCGGTGGGCAGCTGGTCGGCACTTATTTTGCACCGCAAAACGACGTGGAAGTGGCAGCGACAGAGCAGCCTTTGGGTCTGGTACCTTCAGTGCCAGATAGTGCCGAGGCAGACACTGATGTCGCGGCCGAACCGGAAACTGCCGAAAGCTCCGAAACGATGGTGGCAGCCGCGCCTGATGCGTCGGCTCCGGTCAATGAGCCAGCCGCAACCGAAGAACCGCCGGTCGAAGCGCCTGTTTTGGACATCGTCCGAGTCGAGCCAACCGGTGAGACGGTCATCGCCGGCAATGCGGGCCAAGGGACGCGCATCGGCCTCCTCTACAATGATCGGCTTATCGCCGACACCGAGGCGGACGTGGCAGGCGATTTCGTGCTGGTGCCCGATGCTCCAATCCCGGCGGGCGAGGGCACGATGGAAGTCGTGGTTCTCGACGAAGCCGGCGAGGTCGTCGCGCCTTCCGAAGAACAGGTTGCTGTGGTGTTGCCGGAGGACGGATCTTCCGACGGCTTCCTGGTCAGCGTGCTGCGGCCTGAGGAACCCGTTGAGATCATCGAGCGCGAAGCGCCGGCAGAGGAGCCGACGACCGAGGTTGAGGTCGCTGTTCAAGAGGAAACGCCGGCTGCTTCTGAAACCGAGGTTGCCGCCGTATCCGAACCTGCTGAGACCGTCGCTGAGGAAGCGGTAACCGCAACGGAAGCGCCGGCGGTTGAGGTTAGCGTTGATGATGCATCGCCGATTGTCGTCATCGACGCCATTGAGCTTGAAGGCCTCGATATCTGGATCGCCGGCGCTGCTGAACCCGGCACCGTTATCCGGCTTTATCAGGACAACGCGCTGCTAGGCGAAACGCTTGCCGGCGATGAAGGCCGCTATCTCTATGAGGGCTCGCTCAGCGCCGCGACTGGAACTGTGACCATTCGCGCCGACGCGTTGGAGCCAGGCACAGCGAACGTTGTTGCACGCGCCGAGGTGCCGTTCGATATGCCTGGCGTTGAGGTGGCCGCTGCAACAGAAGCACCTGCGACTGAAGAAACGCCGACTGAAACGGCACCTGCCGAAGTGGCGGAAGCACCGGCGGCTGAGGCCCCAGCGGTGGCGACCCCAGCAGTGGAAACCCAAGTAACGGAAACGGCCGTTGAAGAGGCGCCCGCCGCCGATCCTCAGCCTGTTGAGGTTGCTGAAGCCGAGGTGGCGTCAGAAGAGCAAGTCGCTCCTGCTGTATCCGCAGCAGCGCCAGCTTCTACACCCGATGCGCCAGCAGCCGCGCTACCTGTTGAGCAAGCAGCTACCGATCAGCCAGCTGAATCGACGACCACCGAGCCGGCTCCAGCA
>JBHJIX010000027.1:0-15725 GCA_050043025.1 Cohaesibacteraceae bacterium | reverse complement strand
GCATCGCCTGCGCCATCTGCGGCCCGAGCTTGGTCCACGACACCTGGATGTTGTCGATCTGACCCGCGAGCATAATACGCGAGACCGCGTGCATCAGCGTCACCTCGGCCTGATCCGGACCGGCTCGCACGGCAGAAGGGTCCTTGCGATAGAGCGGCGCGTCTTCATGCACGAAGGACAAGGGTACGAACTCGGTGAAACCGCCCGTCTCTTTCTGAATGTCGCGGATCAGCCCGATATGGGCCGCCCAATGTTGCGGCCCGTCGACATGGCCGTACATGATGGTCGCTGTCGTCGGCACGCCGACCTTGTGAGCTGTCGAGATGATCTCGACCCGCTCATGCGCCTTCAGCTTGTCGCGGGGCAGCACCTTGCGGATTTCGGTATCCAGAATTTCTGCCGCAGTCCCTGGCATGGAGCCAAGACCACAGTCTTTCAGGTCTTCCAAAAACGCCCGCGCACTTACGCCCAGCTTCTTGGTGCCGTACCAAACCTCAAACGGTGAGAAGGCATGGATATGCATATCCGGCAGGGCTTGTTTGATGGCAAGAACGATGTCCCGGTAGTGCGTGCCATCCATCTTGGGGTGGAGCCCGCCCTGGATGCAGACTTCCGTGCCACCGCGGTTCCAGGCTTCCTATGCCCGGCTGACGATCGCAGCAAGGCTCAGCCACTGCGCGCCAGCATCTTCCATCCGCTTGGCAAAGCCGCAGAACTGGCAACCCATGTAGCAAACATTGGTGAAGTTGATGTTCCGGTTGACCGCGAAGGTGACTGTGTCACCCACCCGCTGGTGACGGATATGGTCGGCCACCGCGACAACGGCATCAAGATCGGCACCCCGGGCCCGAAACAGCGCCTCTCCCTCGGCAACGGAAACCTCACGGCCTTCCAGCGCCCGGTCGAGAATGGCCCGAATGGAGGCCGAGGCCGGCTTAGGCAGCAGCATGATGGGCCTCCAGAGCCTGAGAACGAGCGAGCCCATCGGCACGCGCCATCGCCTTGGCGCGGCGACGAACCGGCGTTTCCATGTATCCGCGATCGGACAGATAGGTGGGGTATACGGTCAGCCGCTCCTGCAAGGTCAGCCCCTTGGCGGCGCAGGCATCGGACAGATCATCAAGCTGCGGCCAGCGGCGTTCAGGGTTGATGAAGTCTATGGTCACCGGCGAGATACCGCCCCAATCATTGATGCCGGCAGCAAGATAGGCCGCATGACGTTCGGAAAGGTTCGGCGGCGCCTGAAGGCTGATGGACGGATCGAGCATCAGCCGTGCGGTGGCGAGCGTCAGAAGCATATCGTCTAGAGTCGGTTCAGGGTGGTTCTCCATCGCGCTGCCCGGCTTGGCGCGGAAGTTCTGGATGGTCACGTCCTGGATATGGCCATGGCGCTGATGCGCCGCGTTGATCGCCGTCAGAGCCTCCACGCGCTCCGCCCAGGTCTCGCCCAAACCTATGAGCAACCCTGTTGTAAACGGCACCTTGTTGCGGCCGGCGACCTCCAGCGTGCGCAGACGCGCCTTTGGCGTTTTGTCGGGGCATTGATGGTGCGGCATGCCCGGCTGCATCAGCCGGTTGGAGACCGTCTCCAGCATCCTGCCCATGCTGGCCGAGACCGGCTTCAGCCTGTCGATCTCATCGTCTGTCAGCGTGCCGGCGTTCACATGTGGAAGCAGGCTGGTTTCCTCCAGCACCAGCCGGCACATGGCAGCCAGATAGTCGATCATGGAGGTGTATCCGAGGGCGGCGAGCGCCTCGGCCGCTTCGGGGTAGCGCCTCTCCGGCTTCTCGCCGAGCGAAAACAACAGCTCCTTGCAGCCAGTCGCCTCGCCCTTACATGCCGTCGCCAAAACCTGCTCAGGCGTCATCACATAGGCGCCCGGCTCGCCGGGCTTCTTCACAAAGGTACAATAGCCGCATGTGTCGCGGCACATGGTGGTGAGCGGCGCAAAAACCTTGCGGGAGTAGGTGACCGTCTCACCCCAATGCGCAGCACGCAGGCCAGTGGCCTGGGACATAAGCTGGGCGAGGTCATCGCCTGAAAAACCGCCCCATGACCGGGCTTCTTTAACGCTGACCATACGGCGCGTTCCCCTCGTGCAAGCGTACGCTTTCTGGCGAGCGCAACCGCTTTCGGGAAAACTAGACCATCTGGTCAAATTTTGGTCAAGGGTCAGGCAAGACTCAGCTCATCCTATGCAACTGACACTATCCAATATCCCATTTTAGTTGCGCGCTGAAGACAAGTAAGTTCGTAGTGGTTATACATAATAAATGAACTTGCCATTTAGCCACACAGGATACCGAATAATGGGCGAACTTAGTCTGGAGCAGATAAGCCGAAATATTGTTGACCCATCTGCAGACCTCATATTTGTCCATGGCTTGGGCGGCAATGCTAAAGACACATGGACACCAGAAATCAAAGTTGGAAAGGGAGAAAATGAAAAGGAATTTGTATCTCACTTCCCATCTGTACTAGCAGCTGATTTTCCCGAATGTGGAGTTTGGTCACTACAATATCCATCATACATTACGAACTGGGGAAAAAATGCAAGATTTGATGAACTGCCGAGATTATCGATCGGAATTCTAAATTATCTGAATGGTAAAGAGATCGGGAAAAGACCGATTATTTTTATTTGCCACAGTCTAGGGGGAATTGTAGTCAAAGAGTTAATGCGAGTATCAGAAAGTTCACCACAAAGATTAAAATCCATATATAATCAAACAAAAGCGATTTCATTTATAGCAACGCCTCATAAGGGCTCCCAGTGGGCTACTATCTTGAACGATGTCAATCGATTTATGCCTTTCGTTCGCACCTCAGATAGTATCGAGGAAATAGAGCACGACAATGCATATCTTGAACAGCTAAGCCACTGGTATCGACAGAAATCTGCATCTAGCAACATCGAAACTCAGGCCTTTTATGAGAGAAAGAAAACAAAGGGCATCATGGTAGTACCGCACTATAGTGCCAATCCAGACGTGAGCGACTGCCTGCCAGTCGGTATAAATAGAAATCATAACGAAATATCTAGACCGACCAAGAAAAGCGATGATCTTTACGTAAGTCTTTGCGGCATGATTCGACATCATGTGCGTGGCGATCAACACAATCCAGGATTTGAGACGCCCGAAAACTCAATTCCACCGCAGACAATTGTAATAGGTATTGTCATTCACAATGACAAAGTATTAATGGTGCGACGCAGGAATCCTATCGATAATTTAACATGGCAGTTTGTTGCTGGAAGACTAAAAGTCGGACAAGAATCCGAAGAGGACTGCATTGAAAGAGAGGTAATGGAAGAAACCAATATAACAGCGAAAGTTAATAAGAAAATTGGAGAAAGAATGGATGGATCGGTGCCGTATAAACGAATATATTATGCACTTAATTATCTAGACGGAAAAGAAAGAAATGTCGATAAGGTAGAAAACTCGGACGTAAAATGGGTGCAGAAGCATAAGGTCGACAGCTTTGTAACATCAAAGATTGATATAAAAGTAAGGGAATACATCGGAATCTGACTTTGCGATTTTTGAGATGATAATATTCGCACGAGTAACAACCGATACCGTCATGGGCGGGCGGTCATCCGGCACGCTCACCCGTGAGACCGTCCAAGGTCGAGAGGCCCGGCGGCTGCGTGGGTCCGTGAGCCTGGAGAACAATGGCGGCTTCATCCAGATGGCCGCCGATGTGCTGGAGGCGAGCAACTTTACCGGCATTGAGTTTTCCGCAACAGGCAACTCAGAGACCTACAATATCCACCTGCGCACCAGCGACCTCACACGCCCCTGGCAGAGCTACCGCCAAAGCTTCATCGCCGGACCGGATTGGGAGACCCACCGCATCCCGTTTACCGATTTCGCGCCCCATCGCACCGATGCACCGCTTGAGCTTTCCAAGCTCCGCCGCATCGGCATCATCGCGATTGGCCGTGAGATGGAGGCCGACGTCAGCGTGGCGCACGTGCGCTTCTACTGAGACAGGCCGCTCGTCTCATCCTCTTCGAGCAGATGCTCATAGCGTGCGTCGGTCAACGTCTTCATGAAGGCGACCAAGGCATCGATCCGCCGATCATCCAGTGCCGGACCATGCTCCAGCTCTTCCAGCGACAGCGTGTCGGGGATCGGTGGAGGATCAAACGCTTCACCCGTTTCCGGATTGATCAGGCGCTCATCGGACTGCGTGTTGTAGGTGTTGTAGAACAGCACGACCGTGCGCAGATCGGCGAACACGCCATTGTGCATATAGGGCCCGGTGACGGCGACATTGCGCAGCGTCGGTGTACGGAACCGGCCCATCGCCTCCGGCGCGCCATCGACAGTCGGGTTGTTGGCAAGGCCAGCATCAATCGTTCTCTGCGGCACACCATTCAGCTCACGAAGTGCCGTGTTCTGGGGCGTTCCGATGTTATGGTAGAGATAGTCGCTGAACGTCTCGCGCGGGTCGAGCGCGCTAAGCGCCACTTGATGGCACTGGTTGCAGTTGGTGAACTGCTGGGAAAAGAACAGAAGCCGGCCCAGCTCTTCTTGATTGGTCAGCTCCGCCTCACCGCGCAGGAAGCGATCATATTTGGAATCAAACGGCGAGAAGAAGTCTGTGCGCTCAAAGGCGGCAATCGCCTGTGTCATCGCCTCGTAAGCCGCATTGGCATCGTCAAAAATCTGCTCGCCAAAGAGTGCGGGAAACGCCTCCTGATAGACCTCGTTTTCCAATAGCCGCGCCATAACGGCCGCCTCGTCTGGCATGCCCATCTCAACGGGATTGAGCGGCGGGCCGCCTGCCTGATCCTCTAGGGTGGAAGCACGGCCATCCAGAAACTGACCGCCCATCCATTCGCCATCCTCGTTCCTATGGAACGGGGGCGTCAGCGCTGCATAGGCGGCCGTTGGTGCGTTGCGGTCGCCCAGCGACACGCCATCATCGCCCGGCGAGGCCATGCCGCGCGGATCGGCAAAGCCAAACGCCGGATCGTGGCAGCTTGAGCAGGACTGGGTTCGATTGGCCGACAGGTTGACGTCGAAGAACAGCATCTCGCCCAGATCTTCCAGCCCGACATCCGAGCTATCGACGCTGGCCTGGGCCACATCAACCGCGTTGCGGTTGGAGAGGCCGACAAAGGCGGCACAGGCGAGGATGACGGCGAGAGGGAAAACAAAAAAACGCATCGGGGGGTCTCCTAATAGATGTAAACCACGACACCCGTGAGGTTTCCTATCTGCGCAAACGCTTATGCGTGGCAAACCCTACACGCCCCTGGGAAAAAGGGCCGGTTCCCCGACCCTTCTTGTTTGCTCATCCGTTTCGCTCTGTGCCTCCGGCACAACCGCTTGGCGGAGCTATCGAACACCCAGGCGTCTGGCGAGCGGGCGTTCAAAAGGAACGGAGCGACCCAGATCAAACAACGGACGGCTTACAAGCCGCCCGTGACCACGGACGTCCACGCACCTTCCGGTGCGGACGTAATGACCGGATCGTCGCCGCCCAGAAGCAGCGATTCCACCGTCGTTTCATAGGCGGCAACATCCAGCACACCAGTCGAACCGGCGGTGAGGTTGTTGATCTCACCCATCATGCGGGTCTGGTGGGCTTCGGTCTGCGCGCCGGTCTCATCATACTCCAGGACGATCATCGCTGCGTCTTCCGGGTTCTCCTGCGCCCAGGCCCAACCTGCCATGGAAGCGCGGACAAAACGGGTCAGCTTGTCGACCATCGCCGGGTCTTCCAGCGACTCTTCAAGCACGTAGAGACCGTCTTCCAGCGTCGCGACACCCTGGTCGGTGTAGTTGAACACCGTCAGATCATCCGGCGAGAAGCCAGCATCGATCACCTGCCAGTACTCATTGTAGTTCATCGTCGACACGCAGTCGGCCTGGCCCTGAATAATCGGATCAACGTTGAAGCCCTGACGAACAACTGTCACGCCATCATCGCCACCGTCGGTTGGAATGCCGAGCTGGCTCATCCAGGACAGGAACGGATACTCATTGCCGAAGAACCAAACGCCCAGCGTCTTGCCTGGGAAGTCTTCCGGCGAAGAGATGCCGGAATCATTGCGGCAAGTCAGCATCATGCCCGAACGCACAAACGGCTGCGCGATGTTCACCAGCGGCACACCACGCTCGCGCGCAGCCAGAGCAGCCGGCATCCACTCGATGATGACGTCAGCACCACCACCAGCAATCACCTGCGGTGGAGCGATGTCTGGCCCACCAGGATTGATGGTCACATCTAGGTCTTCAGCTTCGTAAAGACCCTCGTGCAGCGCCACATAGTAACCGGCGAACTGAGCCTGCGTGACCCACTTGAGCTGCAGCGTCAGCTCGTCGGCCGACAAAGCCGGTGCGGTTGCCCCGAACGAGGCCGCCAGCACCGCAGCGCCTGCCAATAGCTTGGTTGTCGTTTTCATGGAGAAACTCCTTCCTGTGTCAAACGCCGGCTTTGCCGGTCGCCATTCCCCTTATTGTTCTTGTTGGTCCGTCACCGAACCCGCCGCACCGACGGGTGCCAGAAGGTCACCTGCCGTTCCACCAGCGCTATCGCACCATAGGTGAGCGATCCTGCCAAGGCAGCGACGAAAATTTCAGCCCACACCAGATCGATGTTGAGGCTGCCAACGGCGGTGGAAATGCGAAAGCCCATTCCGACAATGGGTGTGCCGAAAAATTCCGCAACGATTGCCCCAATGAGCGCCAATGTCGAGTTGATCTTCAGCGCGTTGAAGATGAACGGCATCGCCGCCGGAAGACGCAATTTGAAGAGCGTCTGCCAATAGGACGAGGCATAGGTGTGCATCAGATCACGTTCCATCTGCCCGGACGCGTTGAGCCCGGCAATGGTGTTCACCAACATGGGGAAGAACGTCATAACGACCACGACAGCTGCCTTGGACGGCCAGTCAAAGCCGAACCACATCACCATGATCGGCGCGATACCGATGATCGGCAGCGCGGACATCAGGTTGCCGACCGGCATCACGCCTGCCTTCCAGAACGGCGAACGATCGACCAGAACAGCAACGGCAAAACCGATGGAACAGCCCATCAGGTAGCCAACGATCACAGCGCGAAGGAACGTCTGCTGGAAGTCTGCCCAGAGGATGTCGGTCGATTCGGTAATCCGGTCCCAAACCATGGAAGGCGGTGGCATCACAACCTGCGGCACGTCGAGGCCAACAACGATGCCTTCCCACAGAACAAGCAGGGTAACGCCGAAGATGACGGGGACCAGAAGGTTCACGCCTGCACGCACCGCACCGGTCTCTATGGTGAGCTTGGCAAGCCGCTGGTTCGCGGCCCAGGCGACGATCCAGAAAACAAACGCCGCAACAAGCAGGCCGGATCCGGAAAGACCAAACATCAGGCGCCCAACTCCCGCGGGTCTTTGAAACGCTCGTGAGGGATGACCGCGATGGGCACCAACTCAACCAGCAAGTCAGGAGCCACCAGACCAGGGACTTGAACGAGGATGCTGGCCGGCGCTGTCTCCGACGACAGTTTTTCCGCGCGTACGCGCTGGATGGTTGGCAAATCCTCGCGGTTCAGAAAGTAGATCGTCATGGAGACGATATCCTCCAGCCGGCCGCCGGCAGTTGCAAGAATCGCTTCCACATTGGCGAAGGCCTGGCGCATCTGCGCTTCACAGTCACCCGGCCCAACGATATTGCCATCGGCATCCCAGCCGACTTCTCCCGTGATGTGCAGCCGCCGTCCCTCTGGTTCGACCACCCCGTGGTTGAAAGCGCGGCCAAGCTGCGGCCACGCGCCTGGCGGATTGTAGCGAATGGTCATGGGTTCGCCTCGCGCATGCCCATACGTCGGTTCACCCAGGCACCGATCCAGCCAATGGAATAGACAAGAAGCGCCGCCAGGAAGGCTGCCATAAAGAGCGCCGCCCAGATTTGGATCGTCTGGCCGTAATAGGAGCCGGAGAGGAGCCGCGCGCCGAGACCGGCAACAGACCCTGTTGTCATTTCACCCACAATCGCTCCGACAAGCGCAATCGCCACCGCGATCTTCATGGAGGCGAACAGGTAGGGCATGGAGGCGGGCAGCCGAAGCTTCCAGAACACTTGCGACTGCGAAGCCGAGTAGGTGTGCAGCAGATCGAGATGCATCGTCTCGGGCGAACGCAGCCCCTTGGTCATGCCGATGGCAACGGGGAAGAAGGCGAGATAGGTCGAGATGAAGGCCTTGGGGATCAACCCCGTGACACCTACCGTGTTGAACACGATGATGATCATCGGCGCGATGGCCAAGATTGGAATGGTCTGGGACGCGATGATCCAGGGCAGCAGTGACTTATCAAGCACCTTGGAATGGACAATGCCGACGGCCAACACAATGCCCAAAAGCGTGCCCATGCCAAAGCCGACGAGCGTGGAGGACAGCGTGATCCAGGCGTGGAAAAGGAGCGACCGCCGTGACGTCGGCGAACGCTCGAAAACCGTATCCTGAATTTCAGCCCAAAGCTGATGCGGCGCCGGCAGGATCGGCCGGTCCATGGACATGGTCAGCTCGACCATCTCCATCGTCGTTGCCTCGAGGCCCATGCGCTCCAGCCGTTCGGTCTCCACCCGCCAGTTCATGCCTACCGCGCCCGCGTACCAGGCAGCCAGAATGATACCGAGCACGGTGAGGATCGGGAGGATGGAGCGGGTGATCAAACCGCCGCCTCCTCATAGGCGTGGCCGGCGCGCAGACCTTCACGGACCCGGTGCGCGGTTTCCAGGAACTCCGGGCTCTCGCGAATATCGAGCGGACGTTCCTTGGGCAGCGTCGACTCGATCACATCCGTCACACGGCCCGGACGCGGGCGCATCACGACGATCTTGGTGGAGAGATAGACCGCCTCAGGGATCGAGTGGGTGACGAAGCAAATTGTCTTGTTAGTCCGCGCCCACAGTTGAAGAAGCTGCTCGTTCAAGTGATCGCGCACAATCTCATCCAACGCGCCAAATGGCTCATCCATGAGCAAGATATCAGCATCGAAGGCCAATGCGCGAGCAATCGAGGCGCGCTGCTGCATGCCGCCCGATAGCTGCCAGGGGAATTTTTTGCCAAAGCCGGCAAGATCGACAAGCTCCAGCGCTTTGTCCGCCCGCTCCCGCTGCTCAGCCTTTGCAAAGCCCATGATCTCAAGCGGCAGCGTGATATTCGCTTCAATCGTCCGCCAAGGGTAAAGCGCAGCCTGCTGGAACACATAGCCATAGGCTCGGTTGAGCCGCGCATTGTGCGGGCTCGTGCCTTGCACCGAGATGACGCCAGAAGTCGGCTCCTCCAGATCGGCGATCACCCGCAGAAAGGTCGTCTTGCCGCAGCCCGATGGGCCAATGAAGGACACGAACTCGCCCTTCTCGATATCGAGCGACACATTCGACAGTGCATGGACCGGACCATCATTGGTCTGGAAGATGAGGTTGAGATCAGCGGCGGAAATAACAGGCGGTGATGTCACGCGGGCACTCTCGGCAAGGTCAGATCATGATGCAACCATGCAAGATGGTTGCCAGCCGCTATGCAGGATTGCACCGATCCGCATCGCTGAAAACCCTTTTTGACCATTTGGTCAATCTGCCGGCTTACAAAGTAATGCCGCAAGCAAAGAGCGCTGACAAAAAGTGCTGACAGCAGCAACGCATTCAACGCTCACAAGAGCGGCAGTTAAGCCCCTGTTAAGGCTCTTTCTTAATAGTTTCGCCCAAGTTTGATTCCTGTTTGTTCCCCGCTTTTTTGGCGCGTTTTTGGCCCTTGCAACCTCTGATCATGGTGATCGAGGCAGGGGCCGTAACCACAAAGAGTGTGTCCAGGCAGGCCCAATGCAACGCGTCCCGCATCCGCTGCCTAACCCCCAAGGACACACCTCATGGTTTATCGGCCCTCTTCCCCCACCCCGTCGCCCATCAAGCAGCGCCTCCTCGCCGGCGCTTCGATAGCCGTGATCGCACTGGCTTCGGCTGCCGTTATCGCGCCAACTGGCGCAATGGCGCAGGAAATCGTTGGCGCGACCGGTGCCGCCACTGCGCTTACAGGCGTCATTACCAGTGGCGCAACGGGTGGGCAGTTTGGTGCGATCGACACCAATGGTGACACCAATGATCCAACGTCAATAACGCTCACACAGAGCGAAACGATCCGCGTTTTCGACAGCGCCGTTGGGGGCGAAGCATCCGTCGTAACCAATGACTTCGATATCAACACCGGCGTAACCGCGACGGTGATCTTTGCGGAAAATACCGCTGGTGCAGACGGCCTGGATGCGGATCTAACCATTACAGGCGATCTAGAGGGTGACTCTGACGGTAGTGGCGGAACGTTGAATCTTTCCGTCCGCGATGGCGTTGCACAGGACGACAGCGATTTCACTGTCCTGGGCAACACAAACATGACCACGATCAGGACCACGGCTGGAGCAGCTGCGGGTGGTGTTGATGGTGGCAATATCGCCTCGACATTCGGAAATGCCCAAACAGACACTCTTTCCGTCGGCACCTTTGAGTTTACAGGCGGTGCGGGTGAGACGAATGCCGCACACGCCGGTGGCGATACAACGTCGGCAATCGTCGCCGACACCACAATCACAACCCTGAATCTGACCGGCGGCGCGGGCGGTGCCTCCGGAGTAGCTGAAAATGGCGGCGCGGGCGGCGCGGCCCAGCTTACCGTGACCGACACCGACGGTGCGAGCCTCGGTGCTGTTACAGTCACCGGTGGCGACGGCGGAGAAGCTGCAGCCGCCGGCAATGACGGTGGAGGCGGAGGGACCGCCACACTCATCGTAGCAACCGACTCCGTCACAACAACGGCAACGACTATCACGATTGAAGGCGGTTCAGACGGTGCCAACAATGGTGCGGGAACGCCCGGATCCGGTGGCGCAGCAGAACTGCGGATCGCTGGCGACCTGACCGCAACGGGCGGCATTTCGCTGACCGACAATGGCGGCGGCGCTACGCTCCAATTGAATGGCACCGCGGACCAGACCATCACGGCCGCTATCACAGCAGGCGTGGACGGTGATGGCGAAATCTTCGTCAACAATGCTGGCGGCGGTCAGGACATCACGTTCAGCGGCACAGTCGGTACCGATGCCATTCGCATCGGCACAATCGACATCGACAATGCCGACACTGTGACCTTCCAAAACAACGTTTATGCCAACGCGTTGGAAGTGGCCGGGACCGCCGTTCTACGAGGCAGCACGTCAGTACTGGAAGGCATAACCCAAGGCGGCAGCTTCACAGTGGGCGGCGGCACAACGGCATCAAGCCTGACGGTTCAGGGCGCTGTGGCGAACACGGGCGCGTCGACCATCGCCGACAACGGCACGCTGGTCCTAGACACGGTGAATGGTGCTGTCGCTGTCGCACCTGTTCTAAACGCTGATGCTGCCGGCTCGACGACAGCGATCCAAACGACTGGTGATGCCACCGATGTCAACGCCGTTACATTCAATGCCGTTGTGGGTACCACCGAATCCATCGACACCTTTACGTTGGGCGATGATACGGTGTTCGAGCAGAATGTGACGGGCGGCAGCCTGTCCGCCACTGCGGATGTCACCACCACGCTCCAAGGTGCGGCAAGTACCTTCTCAGGCGACATCACTGGTGCCGGAGCAATGATCATTGGCGATGCCAACACCGACGTTCTAACCGTTGGCGGTGGCACCGGCACTACGAGCACCATCTCGATCACCGACCTTGATGGTCCAGGTGATATTGACATAGCGGCAGCATCAAATGTCACGTTCAACACCACCGTCGGCGATGGCGCGGCCATCAACGATTTCACGATGGATGATGCCAACTCGACCATCACCATCAACGGAACGGGCACAACGGCAATCACCGGTGATGGTACGCTAACCCTAGATCAAGGCACCATTGTTCTTGGCAGCAACATTGGCGCCAATGACACCGCATTGAACTTCAACGACTTGACGCATGGTGCGACCGGAAACACGACGGTGCAGTTGGCTGCCAACTTCACAAACGGCACCCTCACCCTGATCGACACGGGCGACGACGAAACCGGCCAGGACGGTGATTTCACCGTTGTCGACACCGCGTTGGTAGACTACACGATTGATGTTGTTGGCCAAAACATTGTTGTTACCGCTGCAGCCCGCACTTCGGCAGAAACCGCAGCCGAACTCGGCGTTTCCTCCGACGAGGCAGCAGCGCTGGGTTCTGCCGTCGATGCGGCCGACACCGGCAATGATGATGAAGCGCTGACAGCCTTCTCGACCGCACTGAACACCGGTGGAACCACAGCCACAAACGCGGCCGAGCAGGCTGGTGTTCAGGGTGACACGCAAGGCGGCACATCCAACGTCGCCTTCAACGCGGTCGGTCAACAGCAGACCATTACCGGCAACCGCCTGGCATCAAGCCGCGGCGGATCCCAATATGGCACCAGTGGTTTCTCCAGCGGCGACTACTATGCCGGCCCGCAGGGCGGATCCTACTGGATCCAGGGCTTCGGCGGCATCGCCATGGCCGATGGTGACAGCAACGCCGCTGGCTACGATGCTGGCTTCGGCGGTTTCGCCGTGGGTGCCGACGGCCAGTTCTCCGAAGATGTCACGGTCGGTGTCTTCGGCTCCTACACTCACTCCTATGTTGAGGGCGAAGGCGCCGGCCAATCGGAGGTGTCGTCGAACACCTACCTCATCGGTGCCTATGGCGGCTTCGCGACACAGAACTTCTACCTCGATGCCTTCGCGGCCTATGCCTATGCGGACAATGAATCGAGCCGCATCGTCAATGTCGGCGGTCTGGATCGCACTTATGTCGGCGACTACGGCTCCAGCCAGGTCACGCTGGCAGCAACGGCGGGCACGCCATTTGAAGTCGGTCACAGCGTCTTCATCACGCCCAACGCCGGCCTAACCTGGAACCACTACGAAGCCGAAGACTACACCGAGACGGGCACTGGCGCGCTGACGGCCAGCGTCGATTCCGAAACGGTGAACCAGCTCACCGGTACCGTGGGCGCGCGCATCCATGCTGTCTTCGATGGTGTTGACCGCTCCGGCACCGTCTTCATCCCGGAACTGCGGCTGGGCGTTGCGTTCGATCTCATCGATGATGATGCCGTCAGCACCGCGACCTTCACCGGCGGCGGCTCGGCCTACCAGCCAACCGGGACCGACACCGACGATATCGGTGCGCTGCTCGGCCTTGGTCTGGGCTTCGACAATCCGGACTGGTCCGCCAACCTCACCTACGATGCCGATCTGCGCAGCGACTTCCACAGCCACACGGCCCGCGCCGAGGTTCGGGTGAAGTTCTAGAGACTGTCGCAGCGTTCAAAAACAAAACCCCGGCGACCCAGGTCGCCGGGGTTTTTCTTTGTCCGGGTGGATGGCACGGCGACTAGCCCTTGCCGCCCCCTTCTGGTGCCGCTTCACACAAGTTCAGCTCCCAACGCGGATCGCCATTGGCGGCAAACACCGTCATCTCGGTCGGGTCGTCCTGCCCGATCTCGACAATGTACTGCTCCAGGAACGGAATGCCTTCCCCGCCGCAAAGGCCCTGCAAGCCAAACGCGCTGCCATCGCTTTGCGGGTACTCCCAAATCTCGGCCCAGGTGCAGCCCCACTCCAGGCCGGTCAGTCCAGACGCCGAAACGGTGATGCCACCAAACTCACTCGGACCTTCGTACGGCGCAAGCCGCGCGCAACCAAGTTCATCGCCATAAGTGCCTGAAATCGGAAGCTCAGCAGCGATGGCCGAGGTGGCCGCAAGAAGCGCTGTCAGTCCAATCATAAGCCGCATGTCAAAACCCCATCGCTGGTAAAACCCGGCACCGCGTCAGCGGCGCAAGTTCGGCTTCGCGCCGATCCTGGTCAGGGTACCAGAGCAGCTCGACGATTTCCGCTCCCGGCGCGACCGGGCTATCGACCGATGCAGCAAACAGCTCAGCATGCACATTAGCATCTGGCTCATTGGCGGCTCGTGTCTGTAAGGCGCCTTCATATCGAAGTGCCGATGGTGTGAGCTTGAGACCTAGCTCCTCATCCAATTCCCGCACCAAAGCAACGTCCGGCGTTTCGCCAACATCGATCTTGCCACCAGGCTGCATGAAGGCGGTGGTTCCGCGCTTTCGCACCAACAACACCTGGCCCTGACGATTGGTCAGGGCCGCAGCCGCGATGCGAATGGTCGCCGGCAAACGCTAGACGCCGCTTGCAGGAATGCCCGTCCGCTCAACCTTCCGAGGAGCCGTGACTTCCTTCCACGTTGAGTAGGCCGTGTTGACCGCCTGGAACGGTTCGCGGGCGACGAACTTGCCATGACCTTCCCGCGTCTTCACGGCGCCGTCGTCGATGGCAACATGCCCGCGAGTCAGCGTAAAGCGCGGCAGCCCCTTCACAGGCTTACCCTCAAACACATTGTAGTCGATGGCTGACTGCTGCGTGCCGGCGGTGATCGTCTTTTCCTTCGACGGGTCCCAGACCACGATGTCGGCATCCGCACCCTCAAGGATCGCGCCCTTTTTCGGGTACACGTTGAGGATCTTAGCGATGTTGGTCGAGGTGACGGCGACGAACTCGTTCATCGTCAGACGCCCGGTTTCAACACCGTAGGTCCACAGCATCGGCATGCGATCTTCCAGACCGCCGGTGCCATTCGGGATCAGCGTGAAGTTGCCAACGCCATTGCGCTTCTGCTCGGTCGTGAAGGCGCAATGATCGGTTGCCACGACCTGGAGCGAACCAGCGGCCAGTCCGGCCCACAAGGAGTCCTGATGCTTCTTGTCACGGAACGGCGGCGACATAACCCGGCGGGCGGCGTGATCCCAATCGGGATGCTTGTATTCGGAGTCATCCAAGGTGAGGTGCTGGATCAACGGCTCACCATAAGCCCGGATGCCATTCTGACGTGCCCGGCGGATCGCCTCATGCGCCTGCTCGGAGGATGTGTGCACGATGTAGACCGGCACGCCCGCCATATCGGCGATCATGATGGCGCGGTTGGTCGCCTCGCCTTCCACCTCGGCGGGGCGGGAATAGGCGTGCGCCTCCGGCCCGTTGTTACCCTCAGCCAGAAGCTTCGCCTGAAGCTGAGCAACCACATCGCCGTTCTCGGCGTGCACCACCGGCAAGGCACCAAGCGCCGCACAGCGCTGGAAGGATGAGAACATCTCATCATCATCCACCATCAGCGCGCCCTTGTAGGCCATGAAGTGCTTGAAGGTGTTGATGCCGCGCGCTTTGACCACCGTCTCCATCTCGTTCCTCACCTGCTCACCCCACCAGGTGATCGCCATGTGGAAGGAGTAATCACAGTTGGCGCGGGTGGACTTGTTGTCCCAGCGGTCCAGCGCCTCCATCAGGCTCTGGTCCGGGTTGGGCAGGCAGAAATCCACCACCATAGTCGTCCCGCCGGAAAGCCCGGCGCGTGTCCCAGACTCGAAATCGTCCGACGAGTAGGTGCCCATATACGGCATTTCGAGATGCACATGCGGGTCGAGCCCACCGGGCAGCACATAGCAGCCGGTGGCATCGAGCTCCGTGCCGCCGGAAAGGTTTGGCCCGATTTTGGCGATCTTCCCGTCTTCGATCTTGACGTCGGCCTTGTAGGTCAGATCGGCGGTGACAATGGTGCCGTTTTTGATGATGGTGGTCATGATGGGTGCCTCGTGCTGGTCGAGGCCCCGGATCAAGTCCGGGGCTTAGTTTTCGTTTCGCCAAGCCCCGGACT
>JBHJIX010000026.1:0-17692 GCA_050043025.1 Cohaesibacteraceae bacterium | reverse complement strand
TCACCATTGGTGAAGGCAACGCCGGCCGTCACATAAGCGAGATAGCGCTCAAAGGCGTACCCTGCCCGCCCACGCCGCGTGCCCAACCAGCGCTCTTCGAAGTATCCTATGGTCGATGAATCGGCATCGATGTCGATGATTGAGAAATCCGCTTCGATTCCCAAGACCCATTCCGATGAGACTTGGTGGTTGTAGCCAACATGTACACCAGCAGTCAGTCCACCGCCTTCATCTGTCGGACCGGGATTCGCTGGGATGCTGTTGTCAAATTGGCCGCCGGCTAGCCCCGTGACCACACCACCGTAAAAGCCGGTCCAAGCATAATGCGTTGATAATGTTGCATAATCAGCGGCGCTTGCAGAACCCGACCCAACCAAAACACCGAGCGCTGCAGCGGCAGTCATCAATTTGGGAGACATTGCCTTGCTCTTTTCGCTTAGTTTGACGCCTAAGCACAGATGTTGAGCGGGGCACCGTGAGGAGTCAACGATCGCATCTGCCTTAAGCTGTCATCCGTTGGCTGTGTTGCACGATTGCACGCGTCAGCCGCTTATCTAGCTGTCCAGCTTCTTTTCCGCCGCCTTCAACTCCTCCAGGGTGTTGATGTTGAAGAAGGCGTCGCGGGCGTCCCAACGGATCGTTTGTGCGCCGGAATGTGCGACCTGCCGGCGCAGCGTGGGCGGTTCGGGTTGGTCATCTCGGATGCGGGCGAGGTCATCGGTTCGCCAGTAGGCGAAGGTTGGATGAAGCCCCGCCTCATCTGCTGCGATGGCGCTCACCTCACGCGTCGATGCGAGGCGCTCGGCCACATCGAGCGGCAGAACCGGCCCGTCGGCGGGGACGGTAATGAACCCGCTTCCGCCTGCCCGTGACACCCAGTTCGCTGCTCCTAAGATACCCGCCGCCGGACCTTTAAACGCCGGATCATCGGCGATGATCGGCAGTCTCGTGCCGTAATCGTGGGAGGCCGCAATCATCACCTCATCGACCTGAGGTGATAGGCGTTCGATGACGTGCTCGATTAGTGGCTTTCCGGCCAATTGGGTGCCGACCTTATCGATGTCGCCCATGCGCCGCGAGCCGCCGCCGGCCAGAATAACGCCGTAGCGCACTGTCATGTTAGATGGCTCCCTGATGCCCAGTCTTGCCGACGCGCGTCAGGCGCCGGGTTGGCTCAAGCCATACAAAACTGTTTGGGCAGCAGGAAGGGGAACTGGGTCTGTTCATCAATCTCGATCTTCATGATCGGACACATCCACTCAGCCCATATGGCGATGACTGGATCATCGGCGAGCGCGGCCATGGTGGCCTCCAGATCATCGGTCTCGAAATAGCCGAACAGGGTAAGCCCGTGGCGGAAGATGTTGTAGTTGGAGATGCCCGCTTTTTTCAGCGCCTCGAGCATATCCGGCCAGATCTCATCATGGCGCTTTTTGTACTCTTCCTCATAGCCCGGACGCACTTCCAGAACCCACGCATAGCCGGCCATTTCCCTACCCCTCGTTCCAGGCGTTGAAGCAGTCGCGCAGCGCGACCATCTCGGTCAAATTGTCGTCGAACCAGGTGTTCATATACTCCTGATGCACCGGCTCGATGGCGATTTGGCCGGTGTAACCGGCCTCTTTCAGAGTGGCGAACATGGCCGGGAAATTGAGCGTGCCATAGCCGAACTTCTCCTGAAGCTTACCCGGCGCGGCCTGCCGCAAATGGACGTGGACGGCATGGGCAGCCAACGGATCGACCTGGTCCTGGGTGAAACCCAGGCAAGTGAAGTGCGCATAGTCCAGGCAAACCCCAACGCCGGAGGCTTCGACGAGGCGCAGCGCTAGATCGGGACTTTCGGCGAAGGAATGGACATGCGGCTCGAAGCAGAGGTTCGCCGCGTGATCATCTGCCAACGCCTTCATTTCTTTCAGGCTTTCCGCAGACACCTTCAGCGCATCCATGCGGGACTGGCCGGGGTTCACGACGCCTGGCAGCACGAACACGGACCCGACGTCAGCCGCATCGGCGAAGGTGAGCGCCTGCTTCAGGTCTTTGAGATTGTCGCCCAGCGTGCCGGGAAGCGCCAAATTACGGCCATCCAACGTGTCACCGAACAGATGGTAGAGATTGGGGGTGGCAATGCCGAGCTGTTTGACCTTGTCCGCTACAACCAGCGGGTCAGCGAGCAGGGCCTGTTTGTCGAGCGCCGAGGCATAAAAATAGCCGATGTCGAGGGCAGGAATGCCGAGCGCCTTGGCGATCCCGGCGCACTCTTCCAGCGAACAGGCGGGCATGGTCCAGCAGGTGGTGCCCAGTTTCATCTGGCTAGCGGCCATCTTATCCTCCCAGTTTAAGGGGCGCGCCGGCTTCTGCCGATCTGTAAAGCCCGTGCAGAATTTCGGTCACGCGCGCGCCGTTCTCGCCGTTGGACGCGTTTTCAACGCTTTCACCGGCGCACAGCTTCGCAAACACTTTCACCGGCAGGGCACCGTCATACTCACCATCGTCTGGTGCCATCTCGACGACCTCATCATCCTTGTCGTCGCGCCGCAGTTCCAACCGGTTCAGGGCATTGTCGAAATAGATCAGTCCCTCGGTGCCATAGATCTTGATGTCCATATGCATGCCGACATGTTTGGGCACCGTGGAGGCGCCGGACAGGCTGATGGTTGCGCCATTTGTGGTCTGACAGACGGCGGCGTCATAGAAGTCGACGCCGGTTTTGGACTTGCCGGTAACCGCATAAACGCTCTCGCCCTTCAGGCCCGACACATAAAGCAGCCAGGCAAGCGCATGGGAAAGCTGGCCCCAGCCATAGCCGCCGGCACGTTCCGGATCGGCCCAGGTCGAAGCCGGCGGGCGGTACATGTGATCGGCGGTTTCCAACATTGGCTCGCCGGCAAACAGATCGGAGAGCGCCGAGCCCATCTGGCAGGCGGCGTGCCGCACCTCACCGATGCGACCACTGCGGGCCCAGCCAGCAGCCTTTATGGAGAACCACTCGAAGTTCATGCCAGGCGGCACCAGCACCTCTTTGCCCGCCGTCTTGGCGGCTTTGGCGATAGCCCACCCATCCTCGGCTGTGGTCGCCATGGGTTTTTCCACCATCACATGACAGCCGGCTTCCAGCGCCTCGACGGCAGGAGCACGGTGGGCGACATGTGGCGTGGAGACGATGACGCCATCCAGGTCTTCCGCTGCCAGCATGTCGGTCAGGTTCGTGTAGCGGCCTTCGATCCCGAAGCGGCTGCCGACCTCAGCAAGGCGCGCTTCATCGAGATCGCAGATGGCCACGAGATCGGCCTCCGCTCCCTCCTGCACCGCAGGGAGGTGGTTGAAGGTCGCCCACCAGCCGGCACCGACCAATCCGATACGTGCCGTCATTACCCCTCCCCCTTCTTCATGTCCGGTTGCTCGATGGTCACCCGGTAAACGTTCTGCATATGCTGTTCGGCGGCCTTGGCGGCGGCGTCGGCATCGCGTGCCTTCAGCGCGGCCACCAGCGCTTTGTGGTCAGCATAGCTCTGGCGCAACACGGCCGGGCTCTCCGAGGCGCGCTTGCGAAACTCAAGGCCGATGACGTTCAGGCTTTCGCCGCTACGCTTCAGGAACGCATTGCCCGAGCCAATCCAGATGATCTCGTGAAAGGCGTAATCCGAAGCGCGGAAGGCATCGGGATCATCAAGGCAGTCTTTTTGGGTTTCCAGGATCGCTTGGAGACGGGCGAGGCTCGGGCCATCCATGTTGACGGCGGCGCGGCGTGCGACATCGCTCTCAATCAAAGAGCGGGCAGCATAAAGCTCGGTGACGTTGAGGTCTTGCAGGGACAAGAAGAACTGGATGGGGCCGAGTAGGGCCTCGGCGTCGAGATCAGAGATGTAGGCTCCGCCGCCCTGCACGGTGTGCACCACGCCCAGAATGGCGAGGCCGCGGATCGCCTCTCGCACCGAGGGACGGGACACGTTGAGCGACTGGGCAAGATCGCGTTCGGTCGGCAACTGATCGCCCGGCTTCAGGCTTCCGGCCTTCACCATGTCGAGGATGCGGCGGGCGACCATCTCGCCGACCGGCATACGTTCCAGCGTCGCGTTGAAATCGAGTTTCGGCGCTGAGCTGGTCATGCGCTGCCTTCCTGGCGCTTTCTTGCGCCGAACAGGGAGCTGAGTTGGAGCCTCGGCAAGAGCACGGAGGCGATAAGGAGAATGCCGATGACGCCGGTCTGGATGTGGCCGGTGATGTTGAGAAGGGCCATGCCGGTGCGCAAATTGAGCACGATGAGGATGGCCAGAAGCGTGCCAAGCAGCGTTCCGGAACCGCCGAAGATACTCACCCCGCCAAGCAGCACCATGGTGATGATGTCGAGTTCGAAGCCGAGTGCCACATCGCCCCGAACGGCGCCAACACGGGCGGCGTAGAGCAGGCCCGCAAAGGCGGACACCAGACCTGACGCGGTGAACAGGATGAGCTTGTGCTTGGCCGTGTCGATGCCGGCAAAGGCGGCAACTTCCCGGTTGGTGCCAATGACATAGGTCTTGCGCCCAAAGCCGGAGCGCTGAAGCACCACCCACAGGATGGCGAACAGGACAAAGAAAGCGATCAGCGCGAAGGGCACCGGGCCGATCAGCCCCTGCTGACCCAGATTGTCGAACCATTCAGGGAAGTCGGTGATGCCCCGATCTTCCACCAGCACGCGGGCAAGGCCGCGGAAGCCGATGAGGGTTGCCAGCGTGACGACCAGGGATGGCAGGCCGACATAGGCGATGAACACGCCGTTGAGCGCCCCACCCACCAGCCCGACGAGCAAGGTGACGGCGATGGCAAGAACCGGATCAACGCCGGCCTGAAAGAGGAAACCGAAGGTGCAGGCGGCAAGGCCCATCATGGAACCGACGGAGAGATCGATCTCCGCATTGATGATGACGAAGGTCATCACCAGCGCGACGATGATCTTCTCAATCGAAAGCTGAAAGAGGTTGATCTGGTTGGAAACGGTGAGGAACTGCGGCGACAGCGCGGTGTTCATCAGGACGATGAAGATCAGCGCGCAGACAAGGAACCCTTCCCAGGTCTGCACCCGCGCCCACATAGCTGAGAACGTCGAGCGCTCAGCCACCCGTCACCTCCCGCTCGCGCTTCTCATGGTGCTTGGCCCCCCGCAGCGCCACCAGTCGGCGCATGACGATGGCGTCCAGCGCAACCGCCGTAAGGATCAGCGCGCCGAGCACTGCTTCGCGCCAAAACTCGGAGACAAGCTGCCAGCGCACAAGGCTTGTCTCGATGAGGTCAACGAGCACAGCGCCGATGAGAGCGCCGAAAACAGTCCCCGACCCGCCAAAGATGTTCACCCCGCCGACCACCGCAGCCGCAACGGACTTCAGCTCGAAACCAAGTCCAGCGACGACTGTGATGTTGCCGAAGCGGGCGAGGAACATGAAACCGGCAAGCCCGGCCAGCGCACCGGCGCAGACGAAGGCGACGAACACCGTCGCCTTCTGGTTGATGCCGGCCATCTCAGCGGCTTCCGGGTTGGAGCCGATGGCATAGAGCTTTCGCGCAACGCGCAAGCGTTGCAGTGCGATATGCACGACCAGAACGATGACCACGGCCACCACGAACGCTGCGCGGAACTGAAAGTCCCCGATCTCAAAAAGGCGCGTGTTGGGAAAGCTCGTCAGCCATTGCGGTAGCTGGGATGAGGTGATGCTGCGACCATCGGCGAACTCCACCAGCAAGGATCGGAAAAGCGCAAGGGTCGCGAGCGTCACGATGAGGTCAGGCACGCGGGCATAGGCGACGAAAAAGCCATTGAACGCCCCGAAACAGGCCCCGAGTAGCATGGAAAAGCTGACCAACAGCAGCGGGTGAAGCTCCGGCACGTTGGCAATCAGGCTGCCGGTGGCGAAGGCCGTGAAGCCGACCACCGAGCCGACCGAAAGATCGATGTTGCGGGTCAGGATCACAAGGGTTTGGGCGGTGGCGATGAGCGCCATGATGGCCACGGATGACGACACCCGGTTGAACAGACGGCCTGTCAGATAGCGATCAATCTGAGTGGCGAAAAACAGCACGACCAGCACCAGAACGAGGAGCAAAGCGAGAATGCGCAGCGTCTGCGGATTGAGATTGGAAAGCGCGCGCATCATGCGGCTTTCTCCTGTTCGCCCTGCCCTGTCGCGAGCGCCATGATGCGCTCCTGATTCGCCTCCTCATGATCAAGGTTGGCCTTTTGCTGACCCTCGCGCATGACGAGGATCCGGGCGCCCATGGCCAGCACCTCCGGCAGGTCGGAGGAGATGACGATGGCCGCCCCGCCCTCCTTCACGAAGGTGCGGATGAGGTCATGAACTTCGGCCTTGGCGCCCACATCGATGCCGCGCGTTGGCTCATCGAAGATCAGCAGATCGGGATTCATGTTAAGCCATTTGGCGAGCATCACTTTCTGCTGGTTGCCACCGGAGAGCATGCCGACTTCGGTCTCAACATCGGGCGTTCGGATGTTGAGCCGCTCACGGAACCGGTGGGCGGCTTCCGCTTCCTTGGGCCGGTCAATGAGTCCGAGTTTTGAAAGAAAGCCGGATAGGGTGGCGAGCGAAATGTTGGCGCGGATCGCCATCGGCATGGCGAGGCCAAGCTTGCGCCGATCTTCGGAGACATAGGCGATGCCGGCATCCATTGCTTGGCGTGGCGAGGTGATGGCGAGGGGTTCGCCCTTGTAGGTCACAGTGCCGGTCGAGGCCGGCTCAATGCCGAACAGCGACAGTGCAACATCGGTGCGCCGCGCGCCGATGAGGCCGGCAAAAGCGAGCACCTCACCGCGTTTCAGGTCGAAGGAAATGTTCTCAAAAACACCCTCAAGCGACAGGCCATCGACCGACAGGATAACTTCGTCGCGTGCATGGCTTTGCGCCTTGGCGAAGTAGTTGCCAACCTCACGGCCCACCATCTCGGCAATCATGGTTTCGGTGTTGGTCTCGCCAATGAGGCGGGTTGAGATGTGCTCGCCATCGCGGATCACGGTCACCCGGTCGGCGACCTCAAAAATCTCTTCCAGGCGGTGGGAAATGTAGACAACCGACACGCCATCTGCCGCCAACTGCCGGGCAATGCGGCGCAGCTGTTCGGCCTCATGCGCGGACAGAGATGCTGTCGGCTCATCCATGATGAGAACCCGCACATCCTGGCTCAGCGCACGGGCAATCTCGACTGCCTGCTGTTCGGCAAGCGTCAGGCCGCTTGCGGCACGATCGACATCCAAGTCCATGCCGATGCGTTCGATCAGGGCGCGGGCATCGCGGCGCTGCTTGGCCTTGTTCTGGAACCAGCCGCCGCCGACTTCTGAAATGAAGATGTTCTCGGCCACATCAAGATCGGGGAACACCATCGGCTCTTGATAGATCGCCGCAATCCCAAGCTCACGGGCCGCCTGGGTCCCGGAGACGGTCTTCGGCATGCCTTCAATCAGCACCCGGCCTTCCGTCGGCTGATGAATGCCGGTCATCACCTTGATCATGGTGGATTTGCCAGCGCCGTTCTCGCCCACAATGGCATGGACCTCGCCCGGGAACAGATCGAGGGACATGTCGCTGAGCGCCAGGGTTGAGCCAAAGCGCTTGGAGACATGATCGAGAGCGAGAAGCGGTGCTGGCATCCAGATGATCCGAGAGTGTTGAACCCGGCGCAGAGGGAGGCAACTGCGCCGGGTGTGAAATGCGATGCGCTTACTGAACTCTACTGCGCCGCCGCTTCCACATTCTCAGCCGTATAAACGGTGAACGGACCCATCAGGATACGGCGGGCGCCTTCGCGGCCCGGGTCTTCCTCAATGGTGTATTCGCCCATGCGGCCGGCGGTGAAGCTTTCACCAATGTCGCCGGTCAGCTGTCCGGTCGCGAGGCCATAGGCGGTGTAGTAGGTGAGATAGCCAAGGTCGCGGAAATCCCACAGTGCAAACTCCGGCGCGCAGCCATTGAGCGTGTAGGACACCATTTCCGCCGGAAGCCCCAGGCCCGATACGCGGACCTGGTCGCACAGACCCTCGTCCTGCATGGCTTTGGACGATGCTTGGATACCAACCGTTGTCGGCGACATGATCAGACCCAGGTCGGGATATTGATCGACCAGCGCCAGCGCGCGGTTGTAGCTCACCTCGGCCTGGTCATCGCCATAAACGATGTCGACCAGCTCGATGCCAGAATATTTGTCGTCCTCAAGCGCCTCTTCCATGGCGGCGATCCAGGCATTCTGGTTGGCCGCATCAGGCGTTGCGGACAGAACTGCCATCTGGCCAGAACCGCCAAGGAGCGAGTGAGCCATGTCGGCCATCACAACGCCGATGGAGCCGAAGTCCACCTGTGCGACAAAGACATCCTCGCCTTCACCTGAGGGGATCGGGCTGTCCCAGGTCACAACGCGGGTTCCACCGTCCATGGCCGATTGGGCCGATGGCACGATCTGGTCACCAGCATTGTTGGAGAGCATCACCGCGCCCTGGCCCTGTGTTGCCGCCGTGGTCATGATCTCAATCTGGCCGGCAACAGAGTTTTCCGGGGTCGGGCCGAGGAACAGAAGTTCGCCCGGATTTTCCAGCTCTTCATGGGCTTCCATCGCGCCTTCATGGGCCTGGTCAAACACGAGAATGCCGAGGAACTTCGGCAACAGAACCATGTCGACGGATTCGCCGCCATCCAACATCATCTGTGCGGAGGCAGGCAGGGCGGCCACCGACATGCCGGCAGCCAGAAGCGCCGCAGCGGCGCAGCTTGTGGTCAGGTGTTTCATCATTTCCTCCCGTTTGGGGTGTGTGGAGCGCTTGTGCGTTCCTGGTTCTTGATGTGCGCGCTTGATCCTTTGATCCCGGCGCGCGCGGGATGGCTTTTAAGGGACCGGCTTGCGCGGCCCCTCTCCTTTCAAAGCAAGTGTGATGTCCTCGGCGACCAGCCCTTGCAGGCGGTCGATGGCGGCATCTGAGTACCAGGCCGCATGGGGCGACAGGATGATGTTGGGCGCCTGCCGCAGGGGCGAGGTTTCCGGCAGCGGCTCGCGCTCGAAAACATCGATGCCGGCCCCGGCAATCGCGCCATCCTGGAGCGCCTGGGCCAGATCAGGCTCGTTGATGAGCTGCCCGCGCGCGGTGTTGATCAGGAAGGCCGTCTCCTTCATCCTCGAAAACGCATCGGCGTTGAAGAAGCCAATAGTGCCTTCCGTCGCCGGCGCGTGGCAGGTGATGATGTCGGCTTCTGCAAGCAGGGTATCGGCGTCAACGAGCGTAATGCCGAGCGCCTGCGCATCGGTCTCGGTGATGCCGGGGTCAGCAGCGATGAAGCTGAAGCCGAAGCCTTTGAGCCGGGTGAGAACGGCAGACCCTATCTGTCCGATGCCAAAGAAGCCGAACACCGTCTCGCCAAACGGCTTGAGTGGTTTGGAGTGTTTGACGGCCGCCCATTCGCCAGCCCGCACCGAGGCGTTGAGCGCGGGCAGTTTGCGCAGAGCAGCCAGCGACAGTGCTGCCGTGTGGGCGGCCACCTCGTCGGTGCAATAGTCCGGCACATAGCCAACCTTCAGCCCGGCGGCGCGGGCAGCAGCGACATCAATGTTGTCATAGCCAACGCCATAACGGATCACTGTCGCGCCAGGTTTCACTGCCATGGCAGCCTCAGCGTTGAACGGTGCGAACTGAACGACGGCAACGTCGGCATCTTTGACAGCAGCGGTGACATCGTCCGCGCTCTTGCATTGGAAGCCCTCAAAGCCCGCACCGGCAGAGGTGGCGGCAAACTCTTCCTGGACGAGGTTGGGAAAGATGGTGTCGGTGACGACCACGCGGGAACTCATGAGGTCGCCTCCAGATAGTCATGCAGGATGGTGCCCTGAACGAGCGAGAAATCGGCGCGCCAGAAGAAGCCTTCGAGCGGCTCCAGCACCGGCAAGCGGAATAAGGGAAGCTGCGCGTTGGGGCGAAGTTCCACCGTGCACGGTCCGGCCCAGGCTTCATGGATCGTGACATCGGTAAGCGCGCGCGAGGTGAGCTGGCGGATCGCCGGACGGCCATCAATGTGGTCGATGGCTTTGAGATTGATGTTGATCGCAAAGTCAAAATGCGGCTTGATGGCCGATGGATCGACGGCCCTTTGCTTGTAGGCCACGGTTCCGGTGAGAACGTCGATGCCGTTGCGTTCCACAGTGCCGACCAGCAGGTCGCCGCGCGCTTCGATTTGGGGGTGCCCGTGCTTCTTAGGCTGGCCATGGACTTCGCGGCCATGGACCACGCCGCCATCCGAGGAGAGCGCCAGATAGGGCGAGTACCCGCCTGCCGCTTTGCCGGGCAGTTCGGCGCCGACCATGACGTTCATCTCGCCATAGGGGCCGATCCAGTCCGGATCATTCATTTGATAGATGTGCGCGCAGGCGATGTCGCCAGTGCGCTTCAAGGGCGGCGGCAGCAGGAAGTCGATCGCGTCGGGATCGGTGCGCCAATAGAGCGTCATGATCCGGCAGTCGCGGAACTTGAAGGGAAAGGGCGGCACCATCGGCGCGTCCCAAGGCGTGGAAAAGCCTGGAGCGACGATGTCCTCTACCGTCGGCGGCGTCATGCCAAAGCGGGTTGGCCGGTCTGTCATGCTGCTGCCGCCAAGCGCTGGACGACATCTTCCTGCACCTCAATGCCAAGGCCAGGCGAATTGATAGGATAGGCCCAACCGTCCTTGTGCCAGAGCTTCTCGGCGACCAGCTCATCCTGAACGACGACAGGGAAAGGCTTGTACTCGAAGATTTCTGCGTTTGGCGAAGCGAGCGAGAGATGTAGGCTCGCCGCCGTGGTGATCGCCGTCGACCAGGCATGGGCGTTGATAACCTTGCCGTACTGCGAACATAGCGCATCGACGCGCTGGAACCCGGTGACGCCTTCCACACGGGCCGGATCGACGCCATAGACCTCAACCGCGCCCATTTCCATCTGGCGGCGATAGCCAACCTCGGTGAACTCACGCTCGCCGGAGGCGATGCGGACAGAGGTGTTTGCGGCCAGTTTTTTGTAGCCGGCATCATCGGTCGGATAGAGCGGTTCCTCGTACCAACCAATGCGATATTCGCCCATGCGGTTGGCAACAGAAATGGCGGTATCGACATCCCAGCGCACACCGTTGCCGATATCGACCAGAATTTCTGCCTGATCACCGAGCGCCTCGCGTAGGGTGCGGATGAAGCTGACATCGGTATCCGGGTCGCCGCCAATGTTGCTTTCGCCCTTTTTGGCAAAACCGAGCTTGGTGGACCGAAAACCAGCATCGAAGAATCCGACAACCTCGGCAACGCAGGCCGCTTCGCCTTTCTTGTTCACATGGGAGGAGGCGTTGGCGAGCAGGCGCTCATGCTTGAGGCCACCAAGCAGTTCGTAGAGCGGTTTGCCGGCCGCCTTACCGGCAATATCCCACAGCGCCATGTCGACACCGGACAGAGCCAAGGAGGCGATGCCGCCCTCGCCATACCACCAGACGTGGCGGCGCATCTTTTCCCAAAGGGTGGCCGTGTCTGTCGCATCCTCGCCCTTCAGGATTGGCTCCAGCCCATCGGTGATGATGGTCGCGACCGCCTTGCATGCTTCCGGCCACATGGCGATGCACTCACCCCAGCCGATGGCGCCTTCTTCAGTGGTGACCTTCACTAGGACGGTACGGCGGATGGTGCCGAAATCGTTCGGGTCGGGATAGGCTATGGGAAATGGTTCTATGGCGCGGATGCGCATCAATACAGTCCCTCCCCCTTGGATCAGCGCCTTGGTTTGGCTCCTCCGGTCGCGGCTTGGGCCGTTTTGACAGGGGGCGGATGGCGCTGTATCCATCAAATTGGACAGACTAATTAAATAACCAGACGAAAAAGAGGTCAAGACCCCAATGGTTGATCTAAGCCAGCTGAAGCCGATCCATGTCCCGGACCTGTCCGGTCGCACCATTCTTCTCACCGGCGCGGATCGGGGTATCGGCGCGACTTTGGCACGGACCTTGGTCGATCATGGCGCACGGGTGATTGCCGGTGTCTACGGCAAGGTTGCGGACTCCAGCCTGCTCGATGGTGCCGAGACCATCAGCCTGGACGTCACAATCCAGGCGCAGGTGGATGCCGCCATTTCTTCAGTCGGCGAGCGGCTGGATGTGCTGGTGAACAATGCGGGCGTTATCGACCCCATCGGCCATGCCGCCGACCTGCCGACCGACAGTTTGCGCACAGCCTTTGAGGTGAATGTGCTCGGCGTCCACCGCATGACGCGCGCCGCCCTGCCCCTGCTTACCGCCTCACAAGGCGTGGTCGTGAACGCCGGAACGGGCGCCGCCACAACGCCGATGGAAGGCTGGACGGCTTATTGCGCGTCCAAGGCGGCGATGCGGATGCTGACACAGATGTTTGCCATGGAGCTGGAGGGCAGCGGCGTGCGCCACACCTTCATCGGCATCCCACCGACCGATACGGACATGCAGGGCGCGATCCGGCAGGCCGGGCTGAACCCGATCTCCAAGATCGCTCAGTCAGATCTTGTTGATCCGAAAGTGCCCGCCTCGATCATGGCATGGCTGTGCAGCGAAGACGCCAAGGCGCGCACGGACGTCATCCAGGATGTGCGCGATGATTTCTTCAAGCCGATGATGGGGCTTTAACCGCGTTCCTCGGCCATCGCGGCGACCGAGCTGGCATCACCGACACCAGCAAGCGCGGCAACATCGAGATTGGCCGCCCGGTTGAGGTGCTGCGGCACCTTGCCATCAAGAACCAGATCAAGATCCTTTAGAAGCAGATCGCCGATGCGCTGCCGACCGCCTGGAACGGCGGCAGCCCGATGCGGCGAGAACACCACATTGGGAAGCTTGCGCATCGGATGGTCCTGCGGAACGGGCTCCGATGGGAACACGTCTATCGCGGCGTACAGCCTACCGGACTCGGCCTCTTTCAACAGCGCGTCGAAGTCGACCAGATGCGCCCGGCTGATGAGCACGCCCAAGGCACCATCGGGTAGACGCGCCAACAGATCGGCGCTGACGAGACCGTGATTGTCCCGCGTCGGCGCAGCAGCGACGACGAGGATGCGCGAACGAGCCATCAGCGCGCCCAGCTCGACAAGCTCAACATCTGGCACCTTGGCCGGATCGAGCCAAGGATCGTAGGCGGCCACTTTGGGAGCAAACGGGGCAATCAGGCGATCGACCTCGCGGGCGATTGCGCCATAGCCAACGAACCCCACTGACCCGCCAAAGAGCGTGCCGTCTTCGCCGTCGCAATCCTCCAGCCAGCGCTCCTTGCCTGTGCGAAACGCCTCGTGTTCACGCACCAGGCCGCGGCCCATGGACAGAATCATGGCGAGCGCCATCTCCGCCACGCTCTGGCGGAAGCCTGGGGCGCAGGAAAGCACCTCAACACCGCGATCCTTGCAGGCCGCGTAGTCGATCGTGTCGGGGAACTGGCCGGACATTTCCGCGACCAGCTTCAGATGGGGTGCTATTGCCAAAGTGTCAGCGGTTACGCGCGGCGTCGCCGCGACATAAGCGAAGGCCTGTGGCAAGGCATCGGCGAGAACGTCATTCGGGATTGGTTCGTCCTTGCCCCAGACCACATCAAAGCGGTCTTGCAGGGCGCGAAGGGTTTCCTCAGAGAACAACTCATCATTGCGACGCCAATGGGCGTCGAGCACCAGAACTGGCTTCGTCACGCTGCTTTTTCCGCTTCCAGAACCATCACCGCATCCGCGGCTTCTTCATCCTGCGGGAAGAGGTGCGTCATGTCCGGTGGGAACGTCAGATCGAGCTTGTCTCCCGGCGCGTAAATCTTATCCTCGCCGAGCGCGGCGATGAGCTTGCTGCCGTCGGCGAGCTTCACGTCGACCACGGTCTCACTGCCCAGGCGTTCGGTCAGGATGACAGTGCCGTGCAGCCTCGCGGTCTCCGCATCGGCAGGCTCAAGCTATTGCGGGCGTACCCCGAGGATCGCCGTTTCGCCTTGCTGGAAGGACCGACCACGCGAGGGAACAGCCACCGGGTCGAGCGAAGGGTTGCGCACCGTGATCGTGTCACCCTCGATCTTCTCAACACTGACCTTTAGGAAGTTCATCGACGGCGCCCCAAGGAAGCCGGCAACAAACAGGTTGGCCGGCTCATGGTAGAGGTCCATCGGTGCGCCGATCTGCATCACCTTGCCATCCTTTAGAACAACGATCTTGTCGGCCAGCGTCATGGCCTCGACCTGATCATGGGTCACATAGATCATGGATGCCTTGAGGTCCTGGTGCAGCTTGCCGATCTCCATGCGCATATCCATGCGCAGCGCGGCATCGAGATTGGAGAGCGGTTCGTCGAACAGGAAGACCTTGGGGTCGCGCACAATGGCGCGGCCGATGGCGACACGCTGGCGCTGACCGCCTGAAAGCTGGCTCGGCCGGCGAGCCAGGAGATGTTCCATCTGGAGGATGCGGGCGGCCTCAGCGACCTTGGCGTCTTTTTCCGCCTTGCCCGCCTTGTTAATCGTCAGGCCGAAGGCAACGTTCTCGCGCACCGTCATGTGCGGGAAGATGGCGTAGCTCTGGAAGACCATCGCGATGCCGCGGCGTTTGGGCTCAAAGTCATTGACCCTCTCACCATCGATTTCCAACGTTCCTGAGGTGATATCCTCGAGCCCTGCAATCATGCGCAGCAGGGTTGATTTTCCGCAGCCGGATGGCCCGACAAAGACGACGAACTCGCCATCCTCAATGTCGATATCGCCGCCCTTGATGACCTCACCCCGGCCATAACTTTTGCGCACATCGGTGAGTTTCAAAGATGCCATTGCGCGTCCTCCTTAAGCCTATTCGGCCGCCTGGTCCTGAACCCGCACCAACAGATGTCCCTTATTATCAAGGTCCACCGGTTCGGGATCCATCACATAGCCTTGGAAATGCTGCCGGCCGCCATCGGCAAAGCCCATGATGACGAGGCCATTCTCCGTCTTCAAAATGCGTGCCGCGTAACGACGAGCGGGCAGCGCGCCATCCATAAAGCCCGGTGCGATGCGCCACGGACCTCTTGGGCTGTCGCCGACAAGATAGTGGTTGCCGGTCACCGGCCCGCCCGGCGTGGCACCTGCCTGGGCAACGCTGAAATGGTCGGCATGGGTACAGAACAGGCAATACCAGCGTCCCGCATGCTCAAAGACTTGCGGCACTTCCAATTGACCATAGCCGCCAGCGAACACCGGCGGTTGAAGCTCCCAATTTGTCAGGTCTTTGGATGTGGCGAAGCCCACCGCGCCAGCGGCGTTGGCCTCTTCCTCCCCGGGAACACGCGCGGTGAAATACATCAGCCAGCCATCGCCATCCGGATCGCGCATCACCCATGGGTCACGCATGGCGCGGTCATGCCAAAAGCCCTTCACCCATTCGGCTTCATAGTGCTCAGCATTCGGACCCTTAAGGTCGAGGCAGAGCCCATCGCCGACACGCTGCCAATTGTGGAGATCGCTCGACGTCGCATGCCCGATGCGCTGGTACATGCCTTCCTCTTCGCGGCACGACCCGGTGTAAAACAGGTGCCAGAGGCCCTGATCGTCCTGAACGACGCTGCCGGTCCAGGTGGTGTAATCGTCCCACGCGACATGATCGGTTGGCTTCAGGCAGGTGCCTAGATGTTCCCAATTGATGAGATCATCGCCGACGGCATGTCACTGGCTGACATTGAAATGGCGCAGTTCAGGGTCGCCGAGCGACTTGTCAGCCTGAAGGAAGTAGGCGTGCCAGCGCTGCCCGTCATGGGCGTACCAGCTGTCCCAGATCCATTTGTCGGGAAGGCTTAGTGTCATGAAGTCAATCCGTTGGTGTCGGCCGCGTTTTCGGACGCAAAACCGGTGTCCACTTTTGCTGAAAACGCGCTAGCCCTTCACCCCGGTCGAGGCGATTGAGGCGATGAAGGCGCGTTGTAAAACGAGGTAGAAGGCGAGCACCGGAACGGTGATCAGTGTGAGATAGGCCATGATCTCACCCCAGGCCGGGTTGAGCCGGAAGAAGTAGCCAAGGCCAACCATGACCGGGCGATAGGCTTCCTGCTGCACGACGATCAGCGGCCAAAGGTACTGGTTGTACATGATGAGGAACTTCAGGATCGCGGCGGTCGCGATCACTGGGCCGGAGAGCGGCATGACGACCTTGCGATAGATCTGCCACCAGCTGGCGCCCTCAACACGGCTCGCCTCGATAAGGTCCTTGGGCAGATCGCGGAAGAACTGCACAAACAGGAAGACCGTCAGCCCATCGGCAATCCAGGGGATGATCTGCACCTGATAGGAGTTGAGCCAGCCGATTTCGAACCCTTCAAACCCGATCCAGTGAAGCTGGGAAACGATGAGAAGCAGCGGGATGGCATTAGTCTCGAAGTGGATGATGAAGGTCGCGATGATGATGGCGAGCACGACGTCGCGCCCGGTCCAGCTCAGAAAGACGAACGAGAAGGCCGCCAGCGAACAGACGAAGAGCGACAGGATCACTGTCAGCCCGGTGACGAACACCGAGTTGAAGACAAAGAGCCCCACCGGCGCGCGGTCAAAGGCAGCGGTGTAATTGTTGAGGCTAATGTCGCCGACCGGCAGGAAGGCCCGAAGGCTCGATGTGTCGGAGAGAAGCTGAAGGTCCGGCTTCAGGCTGGAGATGACCATGAAAACCAGCGGGAAGACGAAGATCAGCGCAATCAGCGTTAGCACCAGATAGCGCACGCCGAGGCGAAGACCGTGATTGTCCTGGGTGATAGACGCCATCTTACTTCTCCCGCGTCAGCCAGCGCTGGACGAAGGAGATCGTCAGCACAATGAGGAACAGGATCACCGAGATTGTCGACCCACCGGAGATATCCTGTCGGCCATAGCCGCGTTCGACCGCCTGGAAAACAATGGTCTGGGTGGAATCGAGCGGTCCGCCTTTGGTCATCACATCGATCTGCGCGAAGAGCGCGAAGCCCTGCATGGTGATGACAATCAGCACCAGCACCGCCGTGTTGCGCAGGCCTGGCCAGGTGACATAGCGGAAGGTCTGCCACTTGCTGGCACCCTCGATTTCCGCTGCCTCGTAAAGCGTGGGCGAGATGGTCTGAAGGCCAGAAAGCCAGATGACCATGTGGAATCCGACACCCTGCCAGACAGACATGGCAATGATGGACCCAAGCGCCGTATCCGGGTTACCCAACCAGTCGACGGGCTGAAAGAAGCCGAAAGTGAGGCCGGCAAGCATGTTGTTTAAGAGCCCATCACTGCCATCATAAATGAAACGCCAGAGGAGCGAGACGACGACGATGGAGACGACGACTGGCATGAAGTAGATGGTGCGGAAGATGTTGATGCCGCGCAGACGCTGGTTGATCAAAAGCGCCAGACAGAGCGCCAGCCCGCCCTGCGCCGGCGCAACCACGAGCACGAAAACAAGTGTGTTGGTGAGCGCCTTCATGAAAACAACGTCGGAGGCGACAACGACACGCGCATCCTCGCCCGACTGCCAGCGGAACCATTCGCGCATGCCGCGATACTGGGGGAAGTCATCGGAGCGGGTAATCGTACGCACGCGCGGATATTCGATCTCTCCATCCTCATCGCGGAGCACCTGGCCGGCCTCGTCGCGATACAGTTCCAACGTGATCAACGCCAGCCAGAGAAGATCGCGGTAATAGACAAAGCCGACAAACTCGGTCGGGTAGGGAGAGATCAGCCGATG
>JBHJIX010000025.1:0-42365 GCA_050043025.1 Cohaesibacteraceae bacterium | reverse complement strand
TTCGCCCCACCCACAATTGCCATCGACGTGTTGGGCTCACCCGAAGCGGCACACTTCTGCGGCGTCAGACATTGGGTATCGTAAGCTGCCGCCCTGCCAACGGTCCAGCATGAGGCCTTCCCCGATCACACAGGACTGGAGGTCAAAGAGGCTTGGGGAATGACGGAAGCAACCTTGGTTATGTCCTTCACGCCGCCAGATGGCGAGACAAGGGTTGGCTCTGTTGGCCCACGCCTGCCCTTTTGCGATCTTTGCAGCGTTGACCAGAGCACATACGGACGCCTTCCAACCGGGCAAACCGGTTTGATTCTTGCGCGTTCTCCCGGTGTTTTTGCAGGCTACCTGGGCATAGACAGTGATGGCTTGGTGGACGGGCCGGACGGGTTTCGTTGGCTTGATACCGGCGATTTGGGATCATTCGACAAAGACGGATATCTCACCATCACCGGGCGAGCGAAAGACATGATCTTGCGCGGTGGTCACAACATCGATCCCGGAATCATCGAAGCCGCCTACCTTGCTCATCCAGATGTCACAGCCGCCATAGCCGTAGGCAAGCCTCATGCGCGGGTCGGCGAAGTGCCTGTGGTCTTTGTGGCCGGACACGCGGGTCGGAAACTGGACGCAGATTCACTGCGAGAAGCAATCAATCCAACCATTGCTGATCCCGTGGCACGTCCTCAGAACGCGTTCGTGATCACACACCTGCCGCTGACGACGGTCGGCAAGCCAGACAAGCCGGCTTTGCGTCGCGAGGCGGCGCGCCTAGCGGTTTTGGAAGTCGTTGAAGACGACATTCAAGTGACCGTGAGGGCCCGTGCAGGTGGCGCGTTGTCGGTCAGGCTTGATCCACACATCCAGAGCAATGCCGACCAGGTTCGTCGCCTTGGTCTGCAAATAGAAGAGGCAGAGACCGCTTGACCGACAGACTTCTCGACATCGATCACCTGATGATCAATGTGCCCAATGCCCAAAGAGCCGGTGAGATGTTCGAAGCACTGGGCTTCACGGTGACGCCGCTGAGCGCGATGCCGGGCCTTGAAAATCGGCTTGTTTGCTTCCCAGACACGGCGGCCAGTGACGGTGTCTGCAACTATATTGAGCTGATGGGCCTAACGGACGCCAACACTGCTCCGCCACCTATGCCAGATTTACTGTCACGACCTTTCGGGCCCGTTTCCACCGTTCTTTGCGCGAGCGATGCGCGTGCCGTCCGCGCAAGGTTGGTGGCCAGTGGCATGCGCCTTGGCTCAGTCCTTGATCTCCAGCGAGACTGGCATCTGCCGTCCGGCGAAGTCATCACGCCGGCATTCTCGGTTGCCATTCCAGATCTCGATCAGTCGCCGTTTTATTGGAATTACTGCCAGCACAAGACGCCACACCATTATGTCCGACCTGACTTCACCAACCATACCAACAGCGTGACTCGACTGAAGGGTGTGATTGCAGTCCACAATGATCCCGATGAAGCTGCCATTCACTATGAAACCATGTGGCAAACCAAGACATCAGGGCGCGATCCTGTCACCATTAAGCTGAACACGGTCGATTTAGAAATCCATACGCCACAGGGCTTTGCCAGGCAGTTTGAATTGGAAGCGCCGTCACCCGGACTTATTGGCATGCGCTTGGAGACACCAGACCTGCAGGCGGCGCGTTCGGCCATCGGCAATGTCGGCGTTGCGGCGCGTGACGTGCAAGGCGGTCTCTTGATCGAACAATCAGGTGCAGCTGACACGCTTGTCATCATTGAGGCCAAGACTTGAGTAAGCCGTCGCAACAGGCTCGATTGATCTTTAGTTTCGGCGAGGCTCTGGGCGCCCTCGCCCTTTGCTTGATGGTCGCTCACATTTCCATCGACGTCGCCTTACAGGCGTTGATTGACCTGCCACTGCGCGGAACGAGCGAGATCGTTTCGGAGATCTATATGCCCTTTGTGGTGTTCGGCGCTCTTGCCGCCGTACAGGACCGCCGGGAAGAAATTCGCGTCGATCTGGTTAGCATCATCTTGCCTGACCGGATCAATGCAATGCTCGACCGGTTGGTGCAGGCGCTGGTGCTCGTCGCCGCGCTCTGGCTCGCCTGGCACACCGGCGAGCAAGCGCTTCGGGCAATGATGATCGGGGAGCGTATCGAGCTTGGCACGTTCGCGGTGGCGAGTTGGCCTGGCAAGCTCATCCTACCATTTGCCTTTGCCTTTCTTGCACTGTCGGCGGCTGTGCGCGCCATGCGCCCGTGATGCCGGAGCTTTCGCAGCTGGAAACGGGCATCGCCGTCTTGGTTGCGGTGCTAACGCTGATCTTTTTGCGTGTACCGGTTGGTCTGGCACTCGGGCTGTCAGCTTTTCTGGGCGCAGCGGTTCTCCTGCCGATGCCGGCAGCGGTCAGTCTCATGACGCGGGTTCCTTACGAGTTTGCCGCCAGTTGGGAGTTTGCAGCAGTCCCCCTCTTCCTGGTCATGGGCGCGGTCATTGTTCGAGCCGGTATGGCCGAAGGGCTCTTTCAGCTCGCTGGTCGGTTATTGAGCGGCTTGCCCGGCGGGTTGGCGATTGCAACAAACTTTGCCGGCGCAGCATTCGGGGCAGCATCCGGCTCAAGCCTGGCAACGACCGTTGCGATTGGCCGATTGGCAACACCGCAAATGCTGCGCGCGGGCTATGACCCGGCGCTAGCGACAGCTGTCACGGCCTGTGCTGGCACGCTGGCAGCACTCATACCACCATCAATCCCTTTGATCGTTTACGGCATTCTGGCCGAGCAATCTGTTGCCCGGCTCTTCCTGGCTGGCATCGTTCCTGGCCTGCTGACCGCTTTTGCCTATGCCCTGATGATCGCCCTTCGCTGTCACTTTAATCTGGCACTTGCACCAAGGAAATCGCGTCAACCACCGGCCGATGATCTGGAAGATGAAACCGCAGATTGGGGCGTGGTAGCTCTGCCCATCATCGCTATCATCATTCTCGGTGGGATTTACAGCGGGCTGTTTTCGCCAGGGCAAGCTGGAGCCGTTGGCACCGTTGCGGCAATATTAATTGCCCTGCCCCGTAAAGATTTCCAATGGCGGGACCTCGCCGCTGCTTTTGCAGACGCCGCGCGGCAAACCGCCTCCATTTTGTTTGTTGCCATCGGAGCCTTCATGCTGACGCGCACCATGGCGCTCACCGGGCTACCTTTCGCCCTGGCCGACCTGGTCGAGGCCTGGGCCGTTTCGCCATTGGTTTTGGTCCTGGGCGCATCCCTTCTTTTTGTGCTGCTCGGGATGGTTCTTGACACCTTTGGCGTGATGCTGCTCTCCGTCGCGGTTTTGCTGCCGGTGTTTGAGCGCTTGGATTTTGACCTCATCTGGCTGGGCATCATTATCGTCAAATACATAGAGATCGGCCTCATCACGCCGCCTGTGGGTCTGAATGTTTTTGCCGCCAAGTCAGTGGCCCCAGACCAGATCAGCCTGCCAACCATTTTTCGTGGCGTGGTCTGGTTTCTAGTCGCCGAAGTGTTTGTGATGGCTTGCCTATTGGGATTCCCGTCCATCGTCCTTTGGCTGCCCAATCAGGTGTTTGGAGTGTGACATGACCCTTGAAGAGCTATCTCAGCTGATTGCGATCGCCGAGTTTCACAAGGTCTTGGAGGTCAAGCCAATTGCGGCAGACCCAGCCGGCAAAGTGACGCTTCATCTGCCCTTCAAGCCCACCTATACAATCTTCAAAAAGCAGGGCAGCTACCATGGCGGCGTCATCGCCAGTCTGGTCGATGTTGCCGGCGCAATGGCATGCTCTGTACTTCAAGGGCATCCGACACCCACGGCGAACCTGCGTGTCGATTATCTGAAAAGCCCGGCCAAGTGCGATCTCTACGCCGATGGTGAGGCCCGCCGTGTTGGGAGCACCATCGGTGTGGCCGACGTCACCATAAGAGACGAACAAGGCACTGTTTATGCCCTCGGTCGCGGAACATTCACGACAGCCAAGTCCGATCCCAAACTGTTTAAGCGCTAAAGCCGGAAGGACACCTTGCACCCGCGACGGGCAAAACCATCCAACATCGAGGAAGCATGACAACGTGCCATACCGTCCGATCTTGGGGTCTTCCGGCACCAGGGCGACAGGTTTGATGGGATGTTTGTAGCGCAAACCAGGACAGAGTTGGCCAGCGCCCCAGAGCTGCGCGTCAAACAGGATCGGGCGCGTAAAGCTGCGGGTAGAGTGATCGGCGAGCGACGTCATCCATCGTCTGCTGGAAGGCGTGGAGGTCCTTCAAGCCACGTGCCCGTTGACCGGCCGGGCGCGCGTCGATTTCTTTCATCAGGCGATCAAGGTTCGGATAGCTGCGCATAATGTCATCGTCACCCAGCATGTAAGTCAGCCGATCGCCCCAACCCCAGACGGCCATGTCGATGATCGTGTAGACGTCGCCCAACAAGTAAGGCCCGCGCGCAAGCTGATCCTCCACGATCTGCCAGAGCCGGAGCGCCTCATAATCATAGCGCTAGAGTCCATAGGCAATTTACACAGGCGAGAAATTGCGAAAGTGCACAGCCTGGCCGGAAAACGGGCCCAACCCCGAAGCGACGAACATCAGCCAAGATAGCAAAGCGCCGCGCTGGTCAGGTGCAGGCAGGAATTTGCCGGTCTTATCGGCAAGGTAGAGCAGGATCGCGTTGCTATCGAAAACAACGGTCTCGCCGTCTTTGATCACCGGCAACTTCGCATTCGGGTTCATGGCCTTGAAGACGTCCGTGTGCTGTTCAGCCTTTTTGGTGTCGACAGGGACAGCCCTGTAGTCGAGCCCGGACTCCTCAAGAAACAACGCGACCTTCATGGGGTTCGGCGCCATGCTGTAGAAAAACGTGATCATGGCCTTCGCCATCCTATCGTCGTGTAGTGGTGGGGGTGTCGAGGAGGATGTGTGGCGAAGTTACAGACCCCCAGCCGGCCCATTGGCTTTCGCCTCGGCACGCGGGGCAAAGATGTCGTGCGTGCCTGTCCAAAGCACCTGGGCAACCGTTTCGTATGGGTTGGCCAACGCATGAGATCGGGTCGATTGGTAATGCACGCTGTCGCCGGCCGATAGACGCAGCACCTTGCCATACAGTCGAAGCTCCAAGGCACCTGAAAGAATATAGACATGCTCTTCGCCTGCGTGATCTACCTCTTCGGCACGATAGCCCGGAGCAAAGGTCAACACATAGCTGGAGAGTTCCGACCCGGGGAACTGCGCGCTTACCCTTTCATAGCCCAGCAGGTCGGAGCCAACGTGAAACCGCTGCCGCTCGACGGCCCGGGTCACGCATTCGCCCGGCTGTGGGCGGACGACAAACCTGTCCAACCCGACCCCCAAGGCCTGCGCGATACGATCGAGCGTCGTCAGTGTGGGCGTGGCCTGGTCACGTTCAATCAGACTGAGATAGCCGATAGAAACACCCGCCAAACGCGCCACATCCTGCAGGGTCATACCAGCCTTCTGACGAGAAGCCCGCATAGGCGGACCGATCCGGAACGCCTCAGCTGCCATGTCCGCCTGTGGAGCAGTTTTTCGCATCGTTACTCCGTAATGGACCAACCCTATCGGAAGGTTAGCGTTGGTTCAGGGTAGGCTTGGCCGGGCCGCGAGTTCCCCGGGCCCGGATGAGCTTTCTTTCGATCAGCCAACACGTATTTAGGCGATCACGATCAAATCCTGGAAGCCACGGGTCAGTGCCTCCCCACCGTCTGGACGCGCCACAACACAATCCTCAACGCGGGCGCTCGTGCCCCCATCGCGGAAGATTGACGGTTCGATGGTGAAGATCATGCCTTCCTGGACCAGTGTCTTGTCGCCATTGGTCAGAAAGGGCGGCTCATGGACATCCCAGCCAATGCCGTGGCCCAAGCGGTGGCGGAACGCCTCGCCATAGCCCGCTTCCTCCAGCACATCGCGCGCTGCCTTATCGACTTCCTCGCAAGTGACCGCACCAGCCTTGAGTGCCGCGATGCCGGCCGCTTGGCTTTCCATGATCAGCCCGTGCACCTTGATCTGTTCGGCTGAGGGCTCACCCATACAGGCCGTGCGACCAAAATCGTAGCACATGCCATCCAATACAGCTCCGAAATCAAAGAGCACGCTGGTCGGCGGCTCCAGTTTGCGCGGCCAAGACTTCAGTTTGTTGCCAAACTCAAGCGTGATGTTGGGACCGGTATTGTACATTGAGGTCGTGAAAGACGGTCCCAAAGAACCATGTGCCTTCATCTGATGATCGACTTCAGACAGCACATCCAGTTCGGTCATACCGATCTTCATCTGCTTCACAGTGGCGGCAAATGCAGCCTCTGTTATTGCGCCCGCCCGACGCAGCTTCTCAATCTCCTTAGCGTCTTTGATTACCCGCTGTGGCCGCAAGAGTTCGGTGCCCGACAGGAAGCGCACGCCTGGACGCAGGCTTTGCAGCTCAATGAGAGTCTCTGCCTCCGCATTGTCGCTAACAGCGATGCGCGGTGCGTCACCAACACCCAGCTCGCTTAGGATACCGGACACAAGTTGCGCCGGATCGTCCCAATCACCCAGAACGCGAACATCCAGCGTATCAAGCCCTTCGGGCGCCCCAAACTCGGCTGTCATCCGCGGCAGCGTCAGGATGGGATCCTTGCCTGGGGCGATCCAGGCGCCCTCAAGCCACATGCCCGGATGCAGGTTACGACCGTAGTTGGGAATGTCGCGATGAATCCCGGTCAGGTAATCCAGATCGGTTCCCATCGGGAAGAAGACGAGATCGGCTTGATCGGTCAGGCTGCTTAAGAATCGGGTCAGGCGCTCGGCGTAACTTGCCATGCAGATGGCTCCTTATGTTGATTGATGTCTTCGGCCAAATGGCAGGCGACGAGTCGACCCTCCACCTGGCGGGTTTCCGGGCGCTCTTCTCGGCACTGCGGCTGAGCAAAGGGGCAGCGGGGATGAAAGTGACACCCTGGAGGCGGGTCGATCGGCGACGGGATATCGCCCTTTATGGGCTCATAGGTCACGCGCCGCCGGTCAAGCCGGGGGACGCCGTCTATCAAGGCGCGCGTGTAGGGATGCATTGGCCGGGCGAACACATCTTCAGCAGGCCCACGCTCGACCACCCGGCCCAGATACATGACGAGGATCGTGTCGGCGATATGCTCAATGACGCCCAGATCGTGCGATATGAAAACATAAGTCAGCCCAAACACGTCCCGCAGATCCAGAAACAGGTTGATGCTCTGGGCCTGAACCGAAACGTCGAGTGCGCTTACCGCTTCATCAGCGACCAGGACTTCCGGCTCGACCGCCAGGGCGCGCGCGATTCCGATGCGCTGGCGCTGGCCGCCGGAGAACTGGTGGGCATACCGGTCACGGACCGAAGGATCGATCCCGCAACGCTCCATAAGCTGCTCAACGTAAGCTTGTAGTTCGCCATGCTCGACGATCCGGTGGACACGCGGTGCCTCACACACCAGTTCGCGCACCCGTTTGCGAGGATTGAGAGATGAGAACGGATCCTGAAAGATCATTTGCATCGGCATCGCGCGATGCTGCCCATCACCCTGATCCAGCGTGATCTCGCCTTCAGAGGGCGGCAACAAACCAGCGATCATGCGGCCCAGTGTCGACTTCCCACAGCCGGACTCACCGACCACGCCCAGCACTCTTCCGCGTTCGAGGGTGAACGAGACATCGTCGACGGCCGTCACGACCGGTTTCGGTCGGATCAAGCCCAAACGCGCCAGCAGGCGAGCTATGATGTCGCTCTTCTCGCCAAAGCGCCGCGAGACATTGCTCACTTTCAAGATAGGCGAGCTCATCCTGAGGCCTCCCGCAACGGCACCTCAGAAATGGGATGACGGCAGCGAACGCTGTGGCCTTGCAAAAACGCCTGATAGATGGGCGGCGTCTTGCAGGCGTCGGTCGCAGACGGGCAGCGGGGCTGAAAGGCGCAACCCTCGGGCAAATCAACAAGGGCCGGCATTCGCCCAGGAATTTGTTTTAGGCGCTGGCCGCGCATGCCCCTCGTAGGAACGCTGTCGATCAAGCCACGCGTATATGGGTGTGCACGCGTGTCGAGGACAGTATCGACAGGGCCTTCTTCAACAATACGGCCGGCGTACATCACCATGAGGCGATCAGCGATCCCAGCCACCACGGCCAGATCATGGGTAATCCAGATCAGTGCCGTGCCGCGTTCCCGGCATAACCGTTGCACCAGCGCCAGGATCTGCCCCTGGATGGTGACGTCGAGGGCCGTGGTTGGTTCATCCATGATGATGAGGTCAGGCTCATGAAGCATCGCGATTGCGATCGCCACGCGCTGGCGCATGCCTCCAGAAAGCTGGTGCGGATAGGCATCCAAGCGATCTTCGGGAGACGGGATACCTACCTCTTCCAGCGCTGCAATGCTTCGGGAGCGGACATCACTGCGCCCCAGCCGCTTGTGAGCGCGAAGCGCATCACTCATCTGAACGCGGATCTTCAAAACCGGGTTCAGGGTCATCATGGGGTCTTGGAACACCATGGCGATCTTCGCCCCGCGCAGCTTGCGCATAGCTGCCGGCGGCAGCCCGATGATCTCTTCTCCATTCAGGCGGATCGAGCCAGACACACCGCGCCCTGGTGGGCTAAGCAACCCATTGATTGAATACCCGGTTATCGACTTGCCCGAGCCGGACTCTCCGACCAGGCCGAGGATTTCGCCACGCGCCACCGAAAAGCTGACATCGCGCAGCACCTTCAACTCGCCGCCTGGCAACATGAAGGAGGTGTTCAAGTTCTCGATGTCGAGAACCGCAGGTATGGATATGGAGGACGCTGTCATGACAGATGCGGGTTCAAAGTATCGCGCAACCTGTCACCCAGGACATTGGCGCTAACGATGATGGCCAGAAGCACCAGACCGGGCAGCACGCTGATCCAGTAACGCCCCGATTGCAGGTAATCAAAGCCATTGGCGATCAGCAGGCCAAGCGATGGCCGTGTCGGCGGCAGGCCGAGACCAAGAAAGCTAAGTGTCGCTTCGAGCGAGATCGCAGCCGCCATCTGCATCGTCGCAACCACAAGCATTGTTGGCAGGCAGTTGGGCAGAATGTGAAGGAAAAGGATGCGAAGGTGCCCCAGCTTAAGGCCACGGGCAGCATCAACATATTCGCGGGCGCTCTCCACCAGCGCCACACCTCGCACGGTGCGGGCGAAGTAGGCCCATTGCACGACCACCAGCGCGAAGATGATCTTATCGACCCCGCGTCCTAGGATCACCACCAGGATCAAAGCTACCAGAATGGTGGGAAAGCTTAGCTGCAGATCGACGATCCGCATCAAAAGGTTATCAACCCAGCCACCGCGATAGGCTGCCACCAACCCGACAATGGTTCCGACCAAGAGCGCAATAAGGCCAGACACGACGCCGACCAGCAATGAGATGCGGATACCGTAAATCATCGCTGAGAGCATGTCGCGGCCTTGCCCATCGGTCCCTAGATAGTAGGGCATGCCGGTCCAGCTTTCGGACCCAGGAGGCAGCAGCGAGTCCATGATATCGACCTGCGCGAGATCATAAGGATTCTGCAATGTGATCCAGGGAGCCAAGAGCGCGATCGCGCAGAAGCCGGAGAACACGATCAACGCTACCACGGCCGAAGGTGACCGCAAAAAGACCCGCCAAACGCCCGGAGCCGGACCTGTCAGTGCCGCGCCGCTCATGAGGAGTTCCCGCCCAAGCGGACACGCGGATCCAGCAGGGAGTAAAGAATGTCGATGACCAGGTTCAGCAGAACAAACATGATCACGACAAAGAGCAGGTAGGCAACGATCAGCGGCCGATCGAGCACGGCGATCGCGTCAATCAGCATCTTGCCTACGCCCGGCCACGAGAAGATGGATTCAACCACCACGGCAAAGGCAATCACGCCGCCGAACTCCATGCCGAGGACGGTGACAATGGGAATCAGGATGTTGCGCATCACATGGAACCCGAGGATGCGCCTCTCGCGGATTCCGTTGGCGCGAGCGAACTTGATGTAGTCGGCGAACAACACTTCGCGCATTCCAGCGCGGGTCAGTCGGATGACCATTGCCATCATGATCAACGATAAGGTGATGGCCGGCATTGCCTGATGGTGCAGACCATCAAGCGTAAAAAGGCTGAGATCAACGCCAAACACACTCACCGTGTCACCGCGCCCGCCTGCCGGCATCCAGCCCAGCGTCACGGAAAAGACAATGATCATGATGAGGCCGATCCAAAAGATCGGCACCGAAAAGGCCAGCATCGAAAACCCCATGATGATCTTCGATGAAAAAGCGTTCGGGCGCAGGCCTGCAGCCACACCCAGCGGCAGGCCGACAAAAAGTGCGATCACGAGCGCACAGAAAGCGAGTTCCAAAGTGGCCGGCAGACGTTCCAAGATCAGTGACATGGCCGGCACGCCATGGGTGAAGGAGTTGCCTAAGTCGCCCTCCAGCAGGTTGCCGACGAACACCAGGTATTGCTCCCAGATCGGAAGGTCTAAGCCCAGGTCCTTGATGATCGCATCCAGACAGGGCTGATCGCATTCCGATGAGGCAAAGATGTAGACCGGGTTGCCGATCACATTCACGCCGAAGAACACCTGCAACGTCATCACAACCAGCACCAGCAGCGCTTGCAGATGACGTTTGACAATGAACTCGGTCATATGCACGGACCCGTTTGTCGTGGAGCAGGCTAAGCAGCTGGCAGGAAACGGCATATGCGGTATTGCTGACGCATGCCGGAATGAGAAACGATCTGCATCACAAGCCCTTTGGCCGGGATGGTTCGTTCTTGGTAGTAACTACAGTGTGGAACTCCCCGCCCAGCGCGAGCCGGGCGGAGGCAACCTTCAAGATGCTGGTCTTACTCGACCCGCGTCACATCCATGGCGCGAGTGCGCTCATTGGTCCGCGGATCATGCAGCAGATCTGAGCGCATACCCCACTGGTTCACCTGGAAGTGGATCGGAATGTAAGCATAGTCATCCATACCGACGGTGATCGCCTCTTCCAGTATCTCGCGACGCACGTCGTTATCGATTGTTTGCTTGGCCAACACCGAACGAGCGTCAACTTCGGCATTCGAATAGCGACCGAAGTTGCCATTTCCGCCACCAGTTGCAGCGTTGTAGGTCTCCAGCGTGCCGCTAACCGTATAGGTTGCTTCGCCTGCTACGGTGCCCCAGCCAGTCAACGCAATTGAGAACTCAGGTACGTCGAAACCAGGCATTGAAAGCTCATCCCCGCGGATCAAACGCGAGAAGAAAATGTTCCGCGGCATCGCATCGACTTCGGTGGTGACGCCAACCCGCGACCACATCTGAGCCACAGCCTCCAAGATGCGTGCATCGTTGATGTAACGATCATTGGGGCCATGAAGCGTAATGTTGAAGCCATCGCCGTAGCCGGCTTCGGCCAAAAGAGCCTGCGCCTGCTCTGGGTCGTAGGGATCAGCCTCCAGTTCATCGACAAAACCGAAAAAGCCAGGTGGTACGATGTTCCTGGTAGGCAGCGAAGCACCGCCCCTGATCCGATCACGGATCGCATCACGATTGATGGACAGGCTGAGAGCACGGCGCACCCGCCAGTCGCGCAGGGGGTTGGGCACCATCACTTCGCCATTGGCGTCCGTAATGAAGGGCTCCACATGCTTGTTACCAGGAATGATGTAGATCAGCCGGTCAGAAGCGATGCTCGAAACCGTGAAGTCCGGGTCGGATTCCAATTGCGGCAGATCGACCGTCGGCGGGTAATTGATCATGTCGACATCGCCATTGAGCAACGCTGCAAGGCGGGCCGAATCCTGTCCCACCGGGCGGAAAACGACGCTGTCCCAGTGCGGTTCCCCGCCCCAGTAATCGTCGAACCGCGTTACAACAATCTGGCTACCAGGTGTGTACTCGCTGAACATGTAAGGCCCGGTGCCGATGGCAGCCGCGCCGCTGTTGAAGTCCACCGAAGGCTCGGCGCCCGTTGCAGCGTGTTCGGCAATGATCGGCAGCATCGCCAAATCCTCAGCCATGGTCGGGTAAGGACCGTCGGTCGTGATGCGGATCGTGTAGTCATCGACCATTTCCCATTGCTTTCCTCCCTTCTCCAGCTGGAATGCCGGAGAAGCCGGAGCGCCAGACACGCCTGCCCGCAGCCGGTCAAAGGAGAACACGACATCTTCTGCGGTGAAATCCTCGCCGTCGTGCCATTTGACACCTTCGCGCAGCCGGAATTCCCAAGTGGTTTCGTCGATTGGTTCCCAGGAAACCGCGAGACCAGGGATCGGCTGTGAGGTCGACGACAGGCCAACCAAACGCTCGAAAATGTGCTCCTGAACCTGCGTGTCACCCGAAAGCTGGGTCCAATGCGGATCCATGCTTGCGGCTTCGGCGCGCACCCCAATGGTCAGCACATCCTCCGCCAGCACCATGCTGGGCGACCCGACGATCAGGACGGCGGCAGCAAGCTGCGACCTCCAATACCTCATGACTCTACCTCCTTGTTGCCACCGGCAAACGCAGCATCATCGCTGGGCGCACACCTCGGCCATTGCAAAAGATTTATATGTCAGTAAAAAAAATTTAGTCACACGACACAGTCCTTGTCCATGACTTTTTTGGCGCGACCCAGGGGCGCGAAGCGCGCTGGCACCCATCACAGGATAAGACACAGTATGTTCGTTATAACAACTTTTGTTCGAAATGCGCACGCGTTAGGTGACTTTCTCTTGCACCATTTGCGATGGTCAGAGGTGCTGCCCGCTGACCCAGAATGTGTGGAGAAATTCGGCGCCCTATCATCGAGCCGACTGTCTGTCCGCCTTACCACCGCGGACAAGACGGACAGATTTGCCCTTACGAGGTTCTGACATGACCGCCCTTCCCCCGCTCTTCACGCCGTTCAGCCTGCGCGGTGTGACCTTCCCAAACCGCATCGTGCTGGCGCCGATGTGCCAGTATCAGGCCGAAGAGGGCACACCCAACGATTGGCATATCGCTCATCATGGGCGCTACGCGACCTCAGGCCTCGGTGGAGCTATTGCCGAGTCGACTGGGGTCACTGCCGACGGTCGCATCAGTCCAGGGTGCACGGGCATCTATCGCGACGATCAGGTGGCGGCATGGGCAAAGGTCACCGCGCTGTATAAACGCCAGGGCATACCAATTTTTCTGCAACTCGGGCATGCCGGCCCCAAGGCATCAACAAAACGCCCTTGGGATGGTGCTGGCCCACTCGACGCGCAGTCGAGCGAACCACCCTGGCAGACCTTGGCGCCTTCGCCCATCCCAGCACGCGATGGATGGCCGGTTCCAAAGGCAATTGAGGCCGAAGACATTCCAGCCCTGGTCGATGCCTTTGCCGCAGGAGCACGGCGTGCCCTGGCTGCTGGCTTCGATGGGGTGGAAATCCATGGTGCGCACGGCTATCTACTGCACAGCTTCATGTCGCCCTGGTCCAACCGTCGAAGTGACGCCTATGGCGGCGATCTGGCTGGCCGCATGCGTCTGCCCATTGAAGTGGCCCGCGCTATTCGGGGATCAGTGCCTGCCGGAACACCTGTTCTTTACCGAGCGTCTTGTGTCGACAGCGAAGGCGGCGCCCTCTCACTGGAGGACACGGTTGCATTGGCAGCAGAGTTAAAGAAGGTGGGCGTCGATCTAATGGACTGCTCAGGCGGCGGCCTTCCCAGCGGACAGAGGCTGGCGGCGCAAAAGCCGGCGCCCGGCTTTCAGGTGCCTTATGCCGACCGAATTCGGCAGCAGACGGACCTGCCGACCATGGCTGTTGGGGCGATAACCGAACCCGAACAGGCCAATGCCATCGTAGCTGAAGGTCGCGCTGACCTCGTCGCAATGGCGCGCGAGTTTCTGCGCAACCCGAACTGGCCCTATCGCGCCGCTGGCGAACTCGGCATCGAAGACCCTGCATCCATCCTGCCGCAGCTCTATGCCTTCTATCTGAGGATCTCTAGCTAGGCCCTCTTGATGACGAGGGTTCCCAACCGGGGCGGCCATTGGAGCTGATCATATCCTGACTGACGTTACGTCGATTGACTGTATGCCTGGTTAGTTGCTGACCAATCGAACCACCATCATTTCCCCTGCTACGTGTAGCGAATGCGATGGCACAGCGTAGATGGGTCAGTAAGAATGGCGGCGTAGTCTCGCGGTAGGTTCGATAACTCTGACTCTCCAGAAATCAAGGAGTCCAGCCGTGGGTCCTCAAGCAATGTCAGGGCTTTTCTCATACGTCGCGAAAAATCCCATCGCGCGGCTCGCTGTGCCGGAATGCGCCCAACTTGCGAGGCAATGATCCGAAGACGGCGTTGATGAAAGCGGCCTCCCAAAGGGGCCTTGGTGGCTTTCGTGCCATACCAGCTTGCCTCGACAATCGTAGCCTCCACTCCGGCAAGCGCGATGGAGTTTGCGAAGCCCGCATCGCTTGCCGAGGCATGAATGACGACATCTGCGTCGCCAGTCGCATCGCCCGGGTTTGAAAAGGCGCAGCCCAGTTTTTCAGCCAGTGCCGCGCGGCTCGGGTCGATGTCTATCAGGCTGACATCGGTACCGGGAATCTGGGCTGCCAAATAGCCGGCCAACGCACCGACCACGCCGCAACCGACCACCGCGATCTTGTCTCCAGGACCGACACCTGCATCCCAAAGAATGTTGAGTGCCGTCTCCATGTTTGCCGCAAGCACCGCTCTTGCGGCCGGCACCCCTGGCGGCAAGGGAAAGGCCGCTGGTTGCGGAACACTGAAACACGATTGATGGGGGAAGAGCGCGAACACGATCTGCCCCTCGCTGTGCGTGTTCTGAACCTCTCCTACGGCCGCATAGCCATACTTTACCGGGTAGGAGAACGAGCCCTCTTGAAACGGTGAGCGCATGGTCTCGTGCTCGCTAGCAGGCACTTGGCCATGGAACACCAGCCGCTCTGTCCCTCGGCTTATGCCCGAGTACAGGGTCCTGATCAGAACATCGCCATCACCACAGCTGACATCCACGTGCCGCAGCTCACCCTCTCCGGGAGCGCTGATCCAAAACGCGGACGCCCTTTCTACACTCATAGGCGGTGGCCGGACTTCAGCGCTTTGGTGGAGAGGTAATTCTGGTTGTGTGCCGTCTGCCCCACCCGCAGCGGCAAACGTTCAACCACTGTCACACCGCTGCTCTCCAGGCGTTCAACCTTGCCTGGATTATTGGTCAGCAAGCGAACGCTCCCAAATCCAAGCGTCTTCAAAATGGTAGCGGCAAGCCGGAAGTCTCGCTCATCATCGTCGAAACCTAACTGATGGTTTGCCTCAACCGTGTCGAAGCCATGAGATTGCAAATCGTAGACCCGCATTTTGTTGGCAAGGCCAATTCCTCGACCCTCCTGGTTGAGGTACAAGAGCACGCCAGAACCTTCCTCACCCATGTGTGCCAGAGCGGCCCGCAATTGCGGGCCGCAATCGCACTTCAAACTCCCCAACACATCGCCGGTGAAACAGGCTGAGTGAAGGCGCGCTAGAACGGGCGCGGCGCGACTGGGACTGCCAATCTCAAGGGCATAGTGCTCGCGCTGGCCGTCTGGCTCCCGGAACACTCGCAGTTGGCTGTTTGTGTGAGCGTCTAGCGGCAGATGGGCAGCGGCAACGGGTTCAAGCTTCAGCTCATTGGCGAGCTCGGCCAAACTCTCTTCAGCGTCCAACTGCACAAAGTTGAGAGCATTCAGCAACGGGTCGTCACCATCGATGGTGAAAAGGGCAAAAGCTGGAATGAGGTGCGCTGACTTCACCAGCTTCAACCCGGTCTCATGCAGGGTCGTGTCGCCGTTGCGCAACACATGGAGTGGGCCCACAACTCCCGAATTATGATCGATTTGGGGATCGATGAGGTGCTGATACCAGGAAAACTCGGCGCTTTCGGGCGGAAGGATCCGAACGGGTTCGCTCCCAAGATCGGCTGCTGCAGCATTGGACATGACTGCGCGCGCGCGATGGGGAGAAATGACGAGCTTCGGCGTGCCGAGAAGTCCCTTCAGAGCATAAAACCGATCTTCGCCCACCGTTTCGAGCGCTGCGATAACGCCCCAGGTTGATCCATCGGGCAAAAGGCAAGGAATGCCCATGGCCAGGTCACCGCGCGCACGGTTCACGCGTTCGGTTCGATTGGGGGTCAGGCTTTGGGTGGACATGATTGTTCTCTTCAGTGACTTCGGCATTCAAGGCAGCGGCGCTGCGTTAACCCGCGGCATAGGCACGGATCGGATCGGCAGTGTCGGCCCAATGCGCTGCTGCCTGACCACCACCGGCAAGGACACAGTCGAATAGAATGTCGCTGCCAAGATTGTAGACGTGCGTCTCCGGCCGCAGCGCCTGCGCCAACGATGGCACGGGTGATGTCGTCGATAGACCTTGTGGCCCAGAGCCGATGAGAAGCGGCGCGATGGCAATGTGCAGCCGGTCGAGAAGGCCGGCCTCCAAGAATTGCGCAATGGTGATGCCGCCTCCCTCAACCAGAACTTTTCGAAATCCAAGATCGGCTAAAGCAGCTGCAACGTCCTGCGCAGCAAACCAGCGTCCACGCTCCAAACGGACAACTTCGACGCCGGCTGGCCGTGATACGTCACACGCCTGAATGACGATGCGCCTTGCGCGTTCGTCGTGCAGAAGCCTGGCATCATTTGGCAGACGCCCTCTCGGGGCGATCACGACGCGGGCAGGATTGTCTCCCTGAGCCAGACGGACGGTGAGTTGAGGGCTGTCTTGCACGGCGGTCTTCACACCGATCACAACCGCATCAGCGAGGGCCCGAAGCCTATGGAGATGTGCCAAGCCATCCCGGCCTGAAACATCACGAGAGTCCTCAGAAACTGTTGCAACCCGTCCGTCGATGGATTGACCGATCTGGGCAAAAATCTGCATGCTGTTGCTGGGCTCGGCAAGCGCGCCATAAAGCTCCAAAGCCCCCCTTTCTTCAGGCAAACAGTCAACGCACTTGAGACGCGATTTCCCAGACTTCACCGCGAGCATCCTTTTCCAGCTCACTTCGGTTACGCTTATGGGCTGCATTTTATTCCCCTGAGGCTGGGTGTTTTTTGCTTCAAGATCGGGGTCATCGGGACCACTTACTGATAATTCATTGATATCAATGTAACTTTGCTGACAACGTGTCAGGTGGGAACGGCCAAAATGTCGGCATGCCCGACCAGCCCGGAAGAGTGGTCAAGCGCCTTACGACGCGCCGCCAGCCAACCTGTCGCCGCCGCGTTTCCAACCTCCGAGGCAGCCGCGGCAATGCCGGCCAAAAGTTGGCCCTGCAACTCCCGATGATCAACATCGAGCTTCCAAGGGCTGTTGGCGCTGCGAACGTCGAAGCCCAATTGCGCAAATATCCGCCGTGTAGATTGGGCCGCGCCCGGCCCCGCAGCGAGACCAATGCCTTTGTCGGTTCGTTGATGCTCGTTGAACGACGCCGTGATGGACTCGTCTTCTGAAAGGGCGGGCGTCCAGGCCATCTCGCCATCGTAATTCAGCGCCGCATAAAGAGGCACACGCTCCGCCTCCAATCGGTGCGCCAAGGCTTCAATCCAGGACTCCGGCATAAGGTCCAGCAAAGCTGACGCCGTGACCAAACTCACGCCATCAAGCGGAATGGCATCGACATCGCGGAGATCAGCGACGACCTGCTCACTGCCTGCGTGCCGATCGACAGCGATGTCCAACAGGTCCTGGTCCCCGTCGACAAACCGCCAAGTGACTTCTGGCAAAAGGCCCTTGAATGCTCGGGTCGTCGATCCAGTGCCGCTGCCTAGGTCAAGGACAACGCTCCCGTCACCTACACACTCAGCGGCTTGCTTCAGCAAATGCCGATCTCGCGCGGCGTGGTCTGCCGGTTCGCGCAAATCGAGCCAGTCAGAGGAAAAGCTGGTGTCAGACATCGGCCTCGTACCAGCCCCGGGCTACGTGGCTTTCTTCCAACGAAACCTTGATCCGACAAACGCGCCCCGCGTCACCGAGACCGGTGGTTTTTACATCGTTGCGCAATTGCTCCCAGATGTGGTGGCAAAGGAACTCGGTCGTTGTGATCTTGCCCTTGAAGGCTGGCACCTCATCAAGATTGGCATATCTAAGCGGCGCCAAGGCGCGGGTCAGCGCTTCGGTGGCAAGACCAATATCGACCTCCAGACCGTACTCATCGAGATCCTTGGTGAAGAAGGCCGCATCCACATCAAACGTCGCACCATGCATGCCCTGCGCGGGGCCAAACACCGGCGACGGCAAGGAATGCGCAAGCATAATGTGGTCACGTACCTCTACGGCAAACATGCTTTGTCCTTTGCAGGCTTAGACGGCGCAACCCTCTTGGCTGCCCGCTCATTCAAGAAATTGGCGGCTCGCAACAGTCGTGGCGCTAAGCTGAAATCGAGGTGAAAACAGTGACCGACAACGCACAGGCGCAGGCGGGCTTCAGCTGCATCAGCTGGAACATCCACCGCTGCCAAGGCAATGACGGACGGATTGAAAAAGCCCGCCCGCAGGCGGTTATGGCTGACGAGGTATGGAGCGCTGGCACCGATGCTCTCGTCCTGCAGGAAGCGGACGAGGTCTGTCCGCCGCACGCCGGTTTGCTTGACATTGCAGCTATGGAGCAAATCACCGGACTGCGCTATGTCCATGGCGCTGTCGAGCACCGATGGGCCGAGCAAAGCCATGGGTTCTTGGGCGTCATTATGTTTCTTCACCCAAGCATCACGGTGGAGGCTATCGATCTGGTCGACCTTCCGGGGCGATGCCATCGCGGGGCCGTTGTGGCCGAGCTTTCGCGCGAAGGGCAATACTTTCGCCTTGTATGTACGCACTTGTCGCTCTCGCAAGTACTGCGGCTGGCCCAACTGCGCACGATCAGCCAGCATATCTTCCGCAAAGATGACAAACCGACAGTCTTGATTGGTGACCTCAATGAATGGCGCCCTTGGAGCGGCCTTGCGCTGTCGCCAACACTTCTGGGGAAGCGCTTTGAGGGCCCCGCCAAGGCGACGTTCCCGATCAATCGACCTTTTCTGCCATTGGATCGGGCGCTGGCATGTCCGCTTGCACGTGTCAGGGACACGCAGGTTCTCGATGGCCCCGGCATTCGGATGGCCTCCGACCATCGGCCGCTGGCGGCGCAAATCTCCTTGGAGCTCTAGCGACACCATCTGATCACACGCCCCCGTCGCGAGCTCGGGTCCAGCGATGTAGCCAAACAGGGCTTTGGGGCGTGCCGTCCTGAGAACGCAAGCTCATCCGCACTTCTGCAGCGTCCAGTTCGCCGGGCGACAACAGAAAGGTGACGCGTGTCGCGCGTTCGCCAGGCAAGGCAAATGCGCTGATCCCGGTTACCTCCGACCCTTCAGAACTTGATATCACTGGCATGGGCTCTGGCATCGCAGTCGCGACATCGACGACATAACGGCGATGGCCTGGCCGGTCGTGTTCTTGCCCGCTGCGGCTCTGGATAATGTTCGGCAGACGAGCTGTACTAGGAGCCTCCCGCGTCCATGTCAGCCTATAGGCGAAGCGATATTCTTGGCCTGATTGGAGCGCTTCCTGAGGTCGCCAAAAGGCGACGATGTTGTCCAGGAACTCGTCGCCTGTTGGAAGTTCCACGAGCATCACCGCTCCCGGACCCCATGCGTCAAGCGGCTGAACGAAAGCCGAAGGGCGATCATGATAGCGCGCCTCAGTGTCCTGATAGTCTTCAAAGCTGCGTGGCGTTTGATAGAGGCCGAACCTTTTGGGCGATACGTCGCCAAAAACAGATGTCTCGACAGCGTTGGGATTGGCGATCGGCCGCCACAAAACCTCGCCAGCGCCGTTCTCGATGACAAGCACATCACTGTCATGGACCCGTGGGCGGAAATCATCGGAGACAGCCGCCAGCATCGGCCCTTTTAGGTACATGGATGTTAGCGGCGCGATCCCGATGTCAGCGATCTCAACGCGCGGGAAGACTGTTGTGACGATGTCCATCTCCGTCTGGGCGCCAGGCCGCAGCGTTAGATCGAGATGGGCGGTCAGCGATGGACTATCGACCAGTCCTTCCAGGCGAACCGCATCGCCCTCAGCCGGATGAAGTCGCACATGCGTGAAGCGTGGGAACTCCTCAGGACCATCGCCACCAGTGCCAACAGCGACCGTACGCGCTGACAGCCCATAGACCATGGCTTGGCCGATCGCTCGGAAGTAGCTCGCGCCCTGCATGACCAGCACTTCATCCAGACGGTCGGCCGCGTTGATCGGATACCGCAGACGCATACCCGTGAAACCAGCTCCTGGACTGTTCTCGGGTATCTCTTCAAAATATCGGGACTGGTAGGAAAAGTGCCTCGGGTTGCACGCGATCTCGCGAACACCCTCTGCCGTCACTTGATCGAAGTTTACCGGGTCTGGAAAGTAAAGCCCGGGCGGCAACAGATCATAGGCAAACTTCGGTCCGTGGGGCAGCATCCCTGTTTTTCCAGGCACCGGGCGGATGCCGCGGAACGCATTGTAGTCCAGGTCAGCGAAAGGCGGCGCTAGGGGCGTCGTGTTCGGAACATAGGGGCGTGCCTGCGCGGCACGGGCGCTGTCGAGGAGGCTCATCTCTCCGTACGCGCTCGGCCGGGCGTAGGCACCAATGGGCAAGGCTGTGCTCGCCAACAAGGCTGACGATGTTGCCAAGAACTGCCGCCTGTTCATCGCGGCACCTCGTTCAGCTTCGGCAACAGGAATGGCGCACTCATCAGCGGCAGGATGACAAGGGCAAGCCAGAAAGCCCCGGTTGCTTGCTGGGCAACGGTGAGTGCAAGCAGAGCCAGTCCCAACCCAGCTTCAGGCCAGCCAAGCGGCAAGCGAACCCCCTCACCTTCCGGCGATTTCCAGCCGCAGTCTCTGCCCAACAGAATGGCGCCCACAAAGGTGGCCTGCCGCAACATGATGATCGGCGCAAGCAGCGCGGACAGGATGAGCTCAGAACGCCAGGCCCGCAGAATAATGCGTCGCCTTTGACGTGTCGTCGCACGCGGTAAAGCCTCAATGAGCGCACATAGCTTAGGAATCAGCAGAACGACGGCAATAGAGAGGACCGGCAGAAAACCCCAAACCGAAATGCGGTCTGAACTTAGTAAGGCGACCAGCACGAGCCAGATCGGCGCGGCGAGATAGCTAAAGATACCCGAGAGCAAATGAAAGCGGCTTAAGCCATACAACCCAGGCTCTGCGATGAGACGCAGGTGCTGCAAGTTTCCCTGACACCAGCGCCGATCGCGCTTGAAAAACTCCTCCAATGTCTGCGGCGCGTCTTCGGCACTGCCAGACAGATTGGGACACAGTTCCACGCTCCATCCAGCCCGACGGATCCAGGCCGCTTCAACAAAGTCATGGCTGAGGATGGCGCCGCCAAACGGCGCCGAACCTGAAAGGCGCGGAAGCTCGGCACACGCCCGGAAGGCAGCCACACGAATGATCGCATTATGGCCCCAGTAGTTCCCGGTCTTGCCGGACCACGCTGCGAACCCGTTGCCAAACGTACGTGATAAAAGGCGCGACGTAACACGCTGATATCTGCCGAACCTGGTACGCCCCGGCACGAGGGAGATGCCAGCTTGGCAGAGACCCAAACCAGGGTTCGTTTCCATCTTCCAGATCAGGTAACGAATGCTCGCCGGGGACATACGGCTGTCGGCGTCCAGCACGACCATATGGTCGTAAGCGTCGCCGTAAGCGTTGAGCCAATCGGTTATGTTGCCAGGCTTCTTGCCGATCCTCATCGTGCGGCGGCGGAAGGAAACCCGTCCGGAAGAGACGATGTCGGCAAACGCTGCATCCTCACGGGCACAGCTGGCATCGCCCGATGTGTCGGAAAGAACAAAAATCCGTGTGTTTTTGTCGAGCGCAATGTGCCCAAAGCCGTCACAAAGGCTTTCCAAATAACGGGTGACGGGCTCGGGTTCCTCGCCACAAAGGGTTATCAGAACAGCGGTTTTGCCATGCGGTCGCCAGGCAGTTGGAGGGCCTGCAACCGCACCTCTTTGCGCGAGCAACCCGAGAATGGATGTGGCAGCGCCACCAGATATCCATACGGCGTTCGCAGCCATCAAGGGCAACACTGACCAAGCGACCCAATTCCAATCGTCAACAGCCCGCGCGAACGCCAGCAACAGCAAAATCGAGAACACCGCCAAGAGGAACAGAAACAACACGAGCGCTGGCCTTGGCCGCGCAGCGCCGCTTGCACGGATTGGAACAACCAATCCCTTGATGTGCTGTGCAATTGACACAGTTTCTACCCCGATGATTTGGCAAGAGCTGAGCATAAAATAGCCCAAAAGCCAGTGAGCCTAGAGACTACGGCTAGCGCAGCCAATTAGTTCGCTTCGCGTGTGAACACAGGCCACATGCGTGAGAAAATGCCATCTCGGCAAACAAGCCCGTGATAAGCAGCGGCACCAACATGGAGAGCGATAAAAACGGCAATTCCATAGCCGGCATAGAAGTGAACCGCCTGGGCAAAATCGGCTAGAGCTTCAGATCGCGGAACCAGGGGCGGAACGCCAAGGGCATCGAGACCTTCAATGGGAAACCCTCCAGCACGCACCCTGATGTAGCCCGACAACGGCATAATGAGCAGCAAGCCGTAAAGGGCCACATGGGTCGCGTGAGCGGCGAACGCTTGTAGGGCTGGCAGTCTTACCGGCTCCAAGTTCGGTGGGTTACGCCAGCGGTAGAGGAGACGGGCCACAATCAACAGCAGAAGAAGAACACCGGTGTTCTTGTGGGCAATGAACATCAGGTTGCGGAGTTCACGGGCTATAGAGTCGTTGAGCATCAGAAAGCCAACAGGCACCATGGCAAGAACAAGAACCGCCATTGTCCAATGGAGCAACCGCGCAGGAACTTTGTACTTCTGTGTTGGGTTTGGCATCGTGCGATCTCATTTTTTTCGCAGGTTCGGGAATAATACGCTTGGCCCGGGCGTATTATTCCCGACCACCGAAAAAAAATGGATGGCGCAATGAAAAACAGCCTGACCCAGGCCACAGAGCCAGACAAACCCATCGCACTAAGAGTGAGTGCCCACCACCCCTCACTCGGCCTTTTGATGGCAAGCGCGCTTGGGGCGGTGGCTTTGATGGCGCTGGCTCAATGGCTTCTCGGTTTGGGTGCTGCCGAGCCGAATGTTTTGCTTGCGACATCCGCTTTCGCCCTGTCTGCGGTTGCGTGCGCTTATGCGATGTATCGGACCTATCCTCACGACCGGATCGGGCTCTGCAACTTCGCCACGCTAGCGCGCTTGGTTATTGTTGGCGTCCTGTTTGTTGCAATGCTGGAGCCCGTGCCGACCAGCATGGGATTGCTCGTTCTTGCTATCGTGGCGCTCTGCCTTGACGGCGTGGACGGCTGGCTAGCGCGCCGGGAGAAGCTTGTCTCGCGATTTGGCGCGAGGTTTGACGTCGAAGTCGACGCCGCCTTCGCCCTGCTGCTTGCGGTTCACGCGGTCCGCACCGACGTGGCCGGCCTTTATGTCCTGGTGCTTGGCCTGCCCTACTACCTGTTCTGGATCGCACGCATGCTTTGGCCTTGGCTGAACGCACCGCTACCTGAACGCTTAAGAAGGAAAGCGATTTGCGTGCTTCAGATCGCTACCCTTGTAGCCCTGCTGGTGCCCCAGTTCGTTGGTGTCCCACTAGATGCCTTGGTTGCAATCGCTGCTGTCGCGCTCGCATGGTCCTTTGGACGCGATATCCTCTGGCTGCATCGGAGCCGCGTTTGACTGCTCGCCCCTTCAACAAACACGTTATGACGGCGCTTTGGTTGCTTCTGGCGGCGATGGTGCTGCATCTGGTGCTCATCCAGCCAAACCACCCCCATGCGGTTTCCTGGCGCGCACTGCTGCTGTTTCCCTTGGAGCTGCCAGCCATCCTTTTGGCACTAATCGCCCTAGGGACAAGCCGGGCTGGTCTCATTTTTCGGCTGACCTTGGTGGCTGCACTGACCTTCATAGCTGCGCTCAAGGCCGCTGACTTTGCAATGTTCGTATCGCTCAATCGCGGCTTTAACCTGGTGGCCGACTTTCCGCTGATCCTGTCCCTCTATCAGTTGGTCGTTGGCGCATTTGGGCCCATTCTCGCCACTTTAGCCATCTTTGCAGCATTGCTTTCGGTTGCAGGTGTAGCGGCCGCCCTGTGGTGGGCATGTCGTCATTTGGCAAACCTCAACAGGCCACCACTTGCTTTCCCTCTTTCGGGCGCCGCGGCCTTGCTGGCATCCGCCATTGTTGTTGCAGAAGTCGGCACGACGATGGGTAAATGGTCAGTGCCCGTGAGTTTTCCAGGCACGGCCTTTACGGCACGTGTGGGCGTTGAGCGCTACGCGCAGGCGCACGATACGCTCGCTGATCTGCGCACATTTCAAACCGCATCACGCGATGACCCATTCGCAACACCGGGTCGCTTTTTCGACGTCGTAGACCGGGACGTCTTCGTCATCTTCGTTGAAAGCTACGGGCGCACGAGTTTCGACACACCCGTTTATGCCGAACTGCATCTGGAAACGCTGACAGAAGCGCAAACGGACCTGGAGGCGTCGGGGCTTAGTTTGGCCTCCACCTTTCTGACATCGCCGACGCAAGGGGGTCAGAGTTGGCTGGCACATTCGAGCTTTGCCAACGGGCTGTGGATCGACAATCAGACGAGCTACCGAGCTGCATTAAACAGCGGACGGCAGACGCTCTTCCATCTAGCGGCCCAATCAGGGTTTCATACCGCTGCGGTGATGCCGCAAATAACACTGGATTGGCCAGAGTCGCGCTCCATGGGCTTTGACACCATCCTGGCTGCCGCCGATCTGGGGTATGAAGGCGAGGCCTTTAACTGGATCACAATGCCTGACCAGTTCACCTTTGCCGCCGCCGATCGCCTTCTGCGCGATGCACGACTGAATGGCCAGCCATTGTTTGCTCAGATCGCGACCAGCTCATCCCATGCGCCTTGGGTGCCGATACCAGAGCTCATAGATTGGGATGATTTGGGCGACGGGACAGTCTTCTACCAGGTCGTCGCGGCGGGGGTGCCACCAAGAACAAGCTGGCAAGACAATGACCGTGTGCGCGCACAGTACCGTCTAGCGGTCGACTACGCACTCCGGACCGTGTTCGCCTACGCCCAGCTGCACGCGGACAACCCGCCACTCATGCTCGTGATCGGCGATCATCAGGCAGCAGGATTTGTTGCGCTCGACGAGCGCCCTGATGTGCCCATGCACATCATCGGCCCTCCGCACCTAGTAGAACTCTTGACGGATGACCGCTTTACGTCCGGCCTGATCCCCGACCCGCAAACAGTTCCGCGCCCCATGTCGGACCTAAGGGCGCATGTGGTCCGCTCGCTAACGTCCACTCACCTAGCTGAGGCAGCGCCATGACTGAACTGGCGCTTCCTCAAAGACCGGCGCTTGGGCTGATGGTACGTTGCGCGCTCACGCTAGTTGCCTTTGCTCTGTTGTGGCATCTGGCCAACGGCGCTGACATCGCCAAAGCGCTGGCTCAGGCGTCACCATTTTGGCTCGCAGCATCGGTTGCCATGCTTGTATTGCAGACCGTGCTTTCAGCCCAGCGTTGGCGCGTCACCGCCGCTCAGCTGGGGCAATCCTTTTCAATGAACCATGCGGTGAGAGAGTACTTCATCTCTCAGCTGTTCAATCAGGCTTTGCCCGGCGCAGTTTTGGGCGACGCCGCCCGCGCCGTTCGCGCGCGCGAGCAAGGTGGGCTTCTTGTGGCAGGCCAAGCGGTCTTCTTTGAAAGGCTGGCCGGCCAAATCGCGATGTTTCTCGCATTGAGCGTGGCCTTTCTGTCCACGCTGGCCGTTGCCGGTGGGCTGGATTGGCCGCCAGCGCTGAGTTCTGGACTTCTCACCTTCGTTTTCTCAGTGACCGTTCTGCTGGCCGGTCTCCTGTCTTTAAGTACCGCTCGGCAGGGGACGTTTGCCAATGCCCAGCGCTGGCTGGAACCATTAACAAGGGCATTGATTTCCAGAAGCGTCCTACCCAAACAATTGTCCTTGGGCGCTGCCATACTGCTTTGTAATCTGCTGTCCTTTGGCTTTGCCGCAAGAGCTGTCGGCGTTGAGCTGTCCTTTGTCGAAGTCACCGCTCTGGTCCCCGTCGTCCTGTTTGCGATGCTGATCCCGTTCACCGTAAGCGGCTGGGGCGTCCGCGAGGGTGCAGCGGCGCTTGTCCTTCCCATCGCCGGTGTTTCCGTCAGCAACAGCGTGGCAGCGAGCATCATGTTTGGGGTTGCGATTTTGATTGCGGTCGCGCCAGGCGCGTTGCTGGCCCTGAAAAAATGACGCAGCGCATAGCCTTTGCTGTCCCTGGCGAACTCACCAGGCTAACCGGCGGCACGATCTACGGTCACCGCATTATCCAGGAATTGGGCAAGCTCGGCGTGGATGTTTTGCACATCCAGTTACCAGCAAACTTTCCCGATCCAACGCGCGACGAAATGAGCGCTGCGCTTACCCAACTCACCGATGTCCCATCTGACATGCCACTGATCGTGGATGGTTTGGCTTTCGGGGCGCTTGATCCAGAGGGCGTTGCAGAGCTTCGTGCACCCTTGGTGCCGCTCGTTCATCATCCACTCGCCGTAGAAAGCGGACTTGCCGAAGCGCGCGGCGCTCATCTTTATGAGACAGAGCGCCGCAACCTTCAATTGGCGCACCACGTGCTGGTACCTAGTCCCCATACGGCCCAGTCGTTGATGACGCGCTATGGGGTCGATGATCGGAACATCACGGTTGCCCGGCCAGGCACGGATCAGCCGAGCGTTCAGGCAGCGCCGGCTGACCCGCCGCTTATTTTAGCGGTCGGCATTCAGGTACGGCGCAAAGGACATGACATCCTCATTAAGGCCCTGTCTCGGTTGCAAGATCTCAAATGGCAAGCTGTGATCGTCGGCGCTCCACTAGACGCATCATTCGCCAGCGAATTGGCAAGGCTCTCTCAAAGCACGGGCCTCAGCGATCGGGTTTGCCTTGCAGGGAAGATTGGACGCGAAGAGCTGCAGCAACTGTATGCGCAAGCTTCCCTGTTCGCGCTGGCCACGCGTTACGAGGGCTACGGGATTGTCTTTGACGAAGCGCTGGCGCACGGGCTCCCGATTGTGTCGTGTGCAAACGGTGCTGTCCGAGACACTGTGCCCAGGGAAGCCGGTCTTTTGACGGTGCCCGATGATCCCGACGCGTTCGCAACCGCCCTACGAAAGATGCTTACCAACTCGGATTTGCGCCATTCATTTGCAAGAGTCGCTCACGCTGCGGGCCAAAGGCTCCCAAGTTGGCGGGACACCGCCGCAACAATTGCCGCCGCCCTGGCTACCTTGCACGCAACGCAAACCAGTTGAGGATCCGGAATGTCGCCAACTCAAACGGCAGCGTCTGAAGCTACAACCGTCACGCGGTCTGCCATCGGGCGCTCGCTGGACGGCTACTATCGTGACCAGCCGCGCGCGCAGCGCATGGATGCACTCAACGCGATGTTTGTCCCGAAGGGCGGGCTTGCCTTTGATATCGGGGCGCATGTTGGTGGTCGAACCAGCGGCTTCCTGCGCCTTGGAGCCAAGGTCGTGGCACTGGAACCACAGCCCAAAATGTATCGCGTCCTGCGCCTTATTCATAGATGTTCGGATCGCGCAACGCTGGTACGCTCAGCCGTTGGCGCGACCGAAGGAAGTTTGCAGCTTCACCTCAACAACGCCATCCCAACCATATCCACCGCATCTGATGGCCTTATGGCTGCTGCAAAGGATGCGGAAGGCTGGATGGGTCAGGTCTGGGACGAAACGATAACGGTTCCAGTCACCACCCTCGACAGGCTGATCGATCTCTACGGCTTGCCGGACTTCGTGAAGATCGACGTTGAAGGCTACGAACTTGAGGTGCTGCGGGGACTGTCGCACCAGCTGCGAGCTTTGTCGTTCGAGTTCACCACCATTCAAAGAGAACTAGCCTTTGCCTGTCTGGCTCAATTGGAAGTGTTAGGCAGCTATCGTTTCAACTTTAGCCTAGGAGAGGAACACACCTTGCGTCTGGCCAACTGGGTCGACGCCGCAGCCCTCAAAGACACGCTGAAAGCCCTACCGATGTCTGCCAATTCCGGCGACATCTATGCCCATCGTCTTTAGCCATTAGTCCGAAAAATGATGGACCCTCAGCGGTTATGACCGCTGTCGATGCCAATGCGCTCAGCAAACCAATAGGGCGATAGGGCACGCCCTGGGCGAGATTGATGGCAAAGAGAGAACTGTCAAGCCGGCTGAACGTTACGTAACCATCCAAGAGTAGGATCGGTCGGCCCGTTTGGCTTGTATTCAGCACCGATCGGCTGTGACCATCCAAGCTCTTTCAAGGCATCAAAGATGGCAGGGTAAAACAGCTCTCCACGATCTGGCGGTCCCCTTTCCGGCACCGATGCGATTTGAACATGTCCGATCATCGGCAGCAGTCGTTTCATCCGGGTGACGACATCACCCTCTGCTCGCCCGACATGGTAGCAATCAAACATCAGCTTCAAATTGGGCAGATCAAGGCTTTCAACGAGCTCAGCGCCCTGGGTGGTGGACGCTAGGAAATAGCCAGGCGCATCCACGGGGTTCAGCGGCTCGATCAAAACAGTCTTGCCCTCTCGACCAGCGTGATCACAGGCATAAGAGAGGTTGGACACAAACGCATCGTGCGCAGATGCGCCCTGGGCAGCACCAGCCATCACGTGCACGGCCTGCGCCCCGATAACCGATGCATACTCCAACGCTTGATCGATCGCCGCACGCGCCTCTTGGCGTCTTCCGGGCAAAGCAGCCAACCCGTTTTCACTGGCGGAAACATCACCACGAACTGTGTTGATCCCCAACATTGGCAGCCCAGTCTCATCCAGGGCGGCACGAACCTCATCTGCGGGTGTCTCATAGGGCCAATGGCATTCCACTGCGTCAAATCCGGCAGCGGCGGCAGCACGAACAGCGTCTGGTAGGCTCAGTTCAGTCCAAAGGAAGCCAAGATTGGCAGAGAAGGACATCATGCTTCCCACTCCACATCAAATTTGTCGACGACGGCTGTGACCTGATCCAGCGACAACGCCTTGGGGTTAAGGCCCCTTGTCAGCAGTGCGAGGTGTGCCGTGGCTTCCAGTTCTTCAATCGCGTTGCACGCCGCCTGAACATCTTTCGACGCCACAACAGGCCCATGATTTGCCAACATGACCGCACTGCGCTTGCCAGCAAGGCCTCGCACCGCTTCACCCATTGCAGGATCACCGGGCAAAAAAAAGGGAAGCAGCTTCACCCTGCCAAGCAGCATGATCGCATACGGCGTGAGCGGCGGAAGGAAGTTGTCCTCATCAACATCCGGCAGCATGGAAAGTGCAACTGAAGGGGATGAGTGCAGATGAACGACGTCACCCGCGGAACGCCGTGTGTCGTAGAAGGCGGTGTGAAGGGGAATTTCCTTCGTTGGTTTGTCGCCCGATATCTGCTGCCCGGACGCGTCAAAGCGGCTGAGCTTGGCGGGATCAAGACGCCCAAAGCTTGAACCGGTCGGCGAGATCAGCAACCCGCCATCCTCGGTACGAGCGGAGATGTTGCCCGTGCTGCCATGGGTCAAGCGGCGATCAAACAGAGATTTGGCCAACAGACAAAGCGTCTCGCGCAGTTTGCTGTCGCTCATCGGTTGGCCTCCAGAACTCCGGCGGCCTTTTCAAAGAAATCCACCGCGCCGAAGTTTCCTGATTTCAGAGCAACCGCCAATGACCCGCCTGCCCTCAAAGCCGGTACACCCGGGTCGATCTCCGGCCCAATGCCAAGAGTTGTAAGCCCAAGCCCCTGGACAACAGCACCTGAGGTTTCGCCACCCGCCGTAACGATGCGTGTGAAACCCTCATCTACGGCGCGTTTTGCCAATTCAGCAAAAAAGCCTTCGAGAGCCGTTGATGCCTGTTCAACCCCAAAACGTTCCTGGGCATCGGCGACAATTTCGGGGTCAGCGGAACTATAGATCAAAGGAACGCCAGGCTGAGCCTGCGCCCAATCGATCAGCATAGTTGGCGTGACAGCCTGGGTGATCACTTCCTCCACGCTGATTTCGCGCGCAGGACGCGCATCGCGGTGATGCATCACCTGAGCTCGAGTTGCCTTTGAGCAGGATCCAGACAGGGCGAGCGCAGGTCCACTTTGACCCTGCCAGTGGGTGTCGCCTGGTTGACATCCAAAATTGGCCGGAAGCCCCATTGCGATACCTGAGCCTCCAGTGATGAGCTTTAACCCTTTTGCGGCTTTGCCAATGGAAATCAGGCTATCATCGTCAATCGCATCAACGACGACCAAACGATGCCCGGCTGCATCCTCGCGCCGCAATGCAGCGTCAATGGCCTCGCGGCCGCGCAGCACATCGGCCGCGGCCACATGTCCAACCGAGCTTTTGGATTGGGGAGCCAACCACCGGCGAATGTCTGGATCAGTCATCGGCGTCAGCGGATGGTTTTCCATGCCGGACTCGCTTAGGAGCGTATCGCCGACGAACAGATGGCCCTGATAGACAGATCGACCCGTCCCGGGAAAAGCCGGACACACCACGACCTGCCGCGCATCCAAAGCGTCCGCCAGCGCCTCGGCGACAGGGCCAATATTGCCGTGAGGCGTTGAATCGAACGTCGAGCAGTATTTGAACAGAAACTGCGTGCAGCCTTGGGCCTTCAGCCATTCCAGAGCTGCCAGCGAGAGCGAAACGGCGTCCGCAACGGGAATTGAGCGTGACTTAAGGGCAACGACACCGGCGTCTACATCGCTTGCCGCCGGACCCTCGGGCACGCCAACATATTGGACCGTACGCATGCCGGCTTTCGCCAGCGTATTGGCCAGGTCACTTGATCCGGTGAAGTCATCACCGATACATCCGAGCTTCATGCTGCCTTCCCCGGCAAATCGAGACCCGTCTCATGAGCATAGACCTTCGCGAGCGCAGCATCGTCCTCTGAGCCCAGGCCCATCGCGATCGCCTTTTCATAGCGCGCCAGGGCAGCAGCTGTGATGGGGGCGTCAAACCCTGACGCATGTGCAATATCGAGCACAATGCCCAGATCCTTCGGCCAGATAGTGACCGAGCTACGCGGCTCGTAATCACCGTCAACGACGTGCGGCGCACGGTTCTCCAGCATCCAGCTGGTGCCCGCACACTGTGAAATGACATCAAGGAACTGATCCGGCGCGACACCTTGCGTCATCCCAAAGGTGATAGCCTCGGCCATTGCCGCGATATGCACACCTGCCAGCAATTGGTTTACGGCCTTCATGGCGGACCCAGGCCCAGCCTTGTCGCCAAGGTGAAACACTGTCTCGGCCGTCGCATCCAGTATTGGGCCGGCGATCTCAAACGCGCGCGGGCTACCTGAGGCCATGATGCTTAACCGGCCATCGGCAGCTTTTCCCGCGCCGCCCGATATAGGGGCATCGAGATAGTCCACGCCGACTGCCTTGCAACGACGTTCCATATCGCGTGCGAACTCTGGCGACACGGTCGCGCAACCGATGACCACCGATCCCAGTCGCAGGTTTTCCAGCAACTTCGTTTCGCCGGCCAGAACGTCCTCAGTCTGGGCTGCGTTGAGAACAACGAGCATCACCACATCAAGCTTTTTGGCGATGTCTCCAAGCTCGCCGGCCTTGCCACCCATATCAACAAATCGGGCAACCCGGTCTGACGACAGATCAAATCCGTAAGTCGCGTGTCCGTCTGCCAGGCAGGACTTGGCCATGCCAAGACCCATGCTGCCCAGACCGATCACCGCGCAGGACAAACGTTTCATGGCGCGTCTCCTGCCGAAACCATCGACAGTCGGCGGATATGCGCCGCGTCCCTTCGGGTGGACCGAACACGGTACACTGTGTCTGAAGAGGTGATAAAAAGCGTTTGGCCATCATCGCTGCCAAAACAAAGATTGGAAGTCTGCGCAGGGAGAACGATCTTCCCAATCCGCTGACCATCGGGCGACAGGCAATGGATGCCGTCCATGGCGGACGTCCAAACATAGCCATCCTGATCAATGCGCAGCCCGTCAGGCACACCCGGCTCGATCTCCGCGAACACGCGCGAATTGCTTAAGTCGTCGCCTTCAACATCGAACACACGGATATGGTGGGGCAAACTGTAGTCAATGCCGGGGAAGCTCGCGCCACGAATAGCACCGGAGTCGGCAACATAGAGCTGTTTCTCGTCCGGTGAGAAGGCAAGTCCATTGGGTTTGTCGAAATCGGCGACGACCGCTTTCATGGTCCCATCGGGATGAACGCAGAACACGTAGCACCCGCCAATCTCGCTCTCAGCTGGATAGCCTTCAATGTCGGAGTTGATCCCATAGGGCGGGTCGGTGAACAAGACCGTTCCATCGCTTCGCACAACGACATCATTGGGAGAGTTGAGGCGCTTGCCATCAAAGTGGACAGCGATGACCTCAACCGCCTTGGCATCGAAGGGATCCAGGCGGCGAACAACGCGGCGCCCACCATGTTCGCACGAGACCATAATGCCAGCGGTATCCAGCGTGTTGCCATTTGCAAACTCGCTGTTCTCCAGAGCCACCTCGACCCCGCTAGATGGCTGCCAGGCCAGCATTTTCTTGTTGGGAATATCATTGAAGAACAGGGTTCCATCGCGCCAGACCGGACCTTCAGTCCAGGTAAATCCGGTGGCGATGGGCTCGGGGGGATGAGCGGTATCAACGAACGCGGCAAACACCGGGTCTTCAACGAGGTAGTGCGGGTCTGTGGCTTGGGTCATCAGGCTGCACCTCGTTTACGTAACGACTGGAAGAGAAGCATGGCCAGGATGATGGCGCCGAAGATGATGTTGCGCCACGACTCCTGGATTTGCATGATCGATAGGATTGAGGTGAGCAGCGTTATGAAAACTGCCCCGCCGATTGTGCCGAGCAAACCGCCACGCCCTCCCAGAAGAGAAGTTCCGCCAATTACGACGGCGGCAATGGTGGGAAGTAGGAACGGATCGCCCATCGACTGATAGGCCTGGTTGGCATAACCAGCCAGAAGAATGCCGCCAAGCGCCGAACACGCGCCTGCGGTCGCAAAGGCAAGGCATATGACGCCGGGCGTGCCAACGCCGGAAAGAAATGTCGCTTTCTCATTGAAGCCCGCCGAGCGCAGATATCGGCCAAACCCGGTGCGGGTCATCACCAGTCCCAGCAAAGCGACAAGGACCATCCAGGTAAGGAAGCTGGCTGGAATGCCCAACACGCTGCCTGTGGCCAGAAAGACCATGGCGTCGCTCGCCTCACCACGCGGATTGAAGCCGCCGGTGTTCAGAACGGCAAGGCCCAGAAGCATCGAGTTGACGGCAAGCGTCCAGACCATTGAGGGAATGCGCAGGAACGCAACGCCCAAGCCGTTGATCAATCCAATGGCAGCGCCGAACAAAAGACCAGCTGGCATCGCAAGAGCCGAGAGAACCGGGTCGCCCGATCCAACCAGAGCCGTCGACAAGATCGCCGCGCCGGACAGCGTCCATGGCACCGAAAGATCGATGTGGCCCAAAAGGATCACGATGGTCGCTCCGGTCGCCAGAACACCCAAAAACGCGGCGATCTGAAGCTGCTGCAACAGGTAGTTGGCGCCCAAAATCTGCGGAAACACCACACCAGCGGCCACCACCAAAATGCCGGCGCCTAGGAAAGGCATCAGCGTATCAAGGTCTGGCCTCACAAGACGTTGGGACAACGCGGCACTCATCGGGCAAACACCTCCAGCTTGTCGCGAACCCGCAAGACATCTGCGCCGCCAATCACAATGGCCGCTGCCAGGATGAGCCCTTCGAACAGCGGCTGCGCGAGCGAAGGAATGCCGGAAAAGAACATGAGCGAGGCAATGGTTTTCAGGATGAAAGCGCCGGCGAACGCGCCGACTAATGTGCCGACACCGCCACGCAGCAGCACGCCACCCAGGACCGCTGCCGCGATGGAATTGAGCGTGAATGTCGCGGCGATGCCGGCATCTCCCGTTGTCGTGACGAACCCATAGTAGAGACCGGCAAGCGCAGCGAAGACGCCAGCCAGGGTGTACGAGACAACCTTTATCAAAACCACATTGAGACCTGACTGGAAGGCGGCCTGTTCTGAGGAGCCCACGGCATAAATACCAAGACCAAGACCGGTCCGGCGCAGAGGCAGCCAGAAGCAGACTATGAGAGCAACGGTGATGACGATAGCGGTCGGTATGCCAAGCACATCAAGTGTCATTGCATCGGCGAGATCGTAATTTATCTGCCCGCCCGGTGTTGGTCTCAGCAAGAGCGCCAAACCAACAAAGATCGATGCGGTCGCAAGGGTCACCACAATGGCTTGCAGTCGCCCAAAAACAATCAAAAGGCCATTGAGCAAACCACAGGCCGCGCCCATGGCAATCACCGCCGCGATTCCAAACACGATTGAAATGCCTGAACCATCTAGAAGGTGGGACGCCAGTGTGTTGGCGAGCGCCATGATGGCACCGACTGACAAGTCGATTCCACGTACCACGACGGCAAAAAACTGCGCTGCGGCAGCCAGAGCAAGGATGAGACACTGGTTGGCCCAGATCGTCATCACATAGGTGGAGGGGCCGCGTGGGTGAGTGATGAGATAGTAGGCAAGCAGCACGATGAGAACGATCGCTGCAATCATTTCGCGGCGGTTGCTGCGCACGTAATCAAGCATGACCTGCCTCCGCCACACCCACATTCATCGACGCAGCAATGATGTTCTGCCCGGTGATATCTTCACCGGTCAGTTCGGCCACGACCCGGCCGCCATAGACTATGTGGGCCGTGTCACACAGATGGATCAGCTCCTCATAGTCGGTGGTCAGCAGCAGGATCGCTGTACCCTCATCCGCCAGTTGCCGCAGCATCTGATAGATTTGGGTTTTGGTCTTCACATCAATCCCGCGCGTCGGGTCCGCCAGCAACAAAACACGCGGGGCCAGCGCCAGCCATTTGGACAGCACAACCTTTTGCTGGTTGCCGCCTGAGAGCGATGAAACCGGCAATTCAAGCCCGCCATGTTTAAGTTCTAACCGATCAAGCCAGGGCGTGAACGTGTCGCCGCCCTCTGGTTGCTTGCCTGGATTTCCAATGCCCGGCAGTTCAAGATTCTCAAGAATGCTCTGACTTTGGATCAGGCCCTCAGTCTTCCGATCCTCTGGGATGTACGCGATTCCAATGCCTGGGTTCTTGGCGACCGCTGGCGAAGGAATTGCCGTTACCTCGCCCGCAACCGCAATGGTGCCTTCAACACCGCGCAGCACCCCAACCAGCGCCTTTAAGATCGGGGTTTGTCCTTGGCCATCAAGGCCGCCGAGCCCCGTGATTTGCCCTTTGCGCAGTGTCAGCGAAATCCCGTCCAACGCATCTGAGATCGCAAGGTTATCGGTTTGCAAGACGACCTCGCCATCGCCTCTGGAGGTGATGTCCGGTTTGGGTGGGAAAAGGTCATCGATCGGTTGGCCGACCATCTTATCAATGATCTCCGAATAGGTGTGCGCACCATTGTCGAAGGTGTCGACCAGGCGACCATTGCGAAACACCGAGATACGGTCGGCAAGCGCCTCGATCTCATGGAACCGATGGGAAATGAACAGCACACTGACGCCCAGATCACGTTCTGCGCGTACCAGCTCAAACACCCTCTCGACCACAGTGGTGTTGAGCGCCGAGGTCGACTCATCGAGGATCAACAACCGAGGTTTTTTGACGAGCCCCTTTACGATCTCAACCACCTGCTGGTCGGCAAGCGAGAGATCGCCAACGCGCGCGTTCATGCGGATATGGCCGCATCCAACACGCTCAAGAAGCTGTTGCGCCTGCGCCAAAATCGATGTGTCGAGCCGGAACAATCCACTGCCCGGCGCACTCATCAGTAAGTTGGCCCGCACATTGAGATCGGGAACAAGCGACAGCTCTTGAAAGATACAGATAATGCCCAATCGGGCGGCGTCGGAGGGAGACGCGAACGTAACCGGCGCACCATCAACAATGATGTCGCCTTCGCTGGGACGAATGACGCCGGCCATCAGCTTCATCAGAGTCGATTTGCCGGCACCGTTCTCACCTAGAACGGCGTGAATCTCAGAAGGCACGCAGGAAAACGTGACTTTCTCAAGCGCGGTCGTGGCGCCATAGCGCTTGGAGACCTGCTTCATCTCAAGGATCGGGGATTCAGTCATGCCATCGCGCTAGGTTGACACCTTGGCACCAGGTCGGCGCCAAGGTTCAGATCACGACCTAAATCAGGGCTGCTTAGGTGTTGTCCGGAGTCTGGCCCAATAGCTCTTCAGGCGTAAAGGGCGTAAAGCAGGCTTCGTACCCAGTGCCGGTGTTGAACGAGGCAGGCAGATCGGGGAAGTAATTGACACCAGCTTCCAGTTCAGGCGCCTGAACCGAAGGAATGGGCAAGAACACCGTTTGAGGCAGTTGGTTGCCTTGCAAAAGGGCGACCGCTGCTTCCATCGCAATCGCTGACATGGCGGGCGCCTGGCTGGCAGAGACGCCAGGAATACCATGCTCGGACATCAGCATGCGAACACCGTTCTCACCGTCAACACCCATGGGAACGATGGGGTGATCAGCCGCCAGCATCGCGTTGATTGAGCCAGCGGATCCATGCTGGGATACAACAGCGTCGAACTGGCCGTGGGTCGCCAAGGCATCGGCGACAACCGTCTGGCTGGTACCAGTATCCCAGTTGCCCACCACCTCGATGATTTCCAGATCATCCACCTCATCAAGCACGCTCAGCATGCCGAGACGTCGGTCGCGATCGGTCGCGTTGCCCGGCAGGCCATTGACCATCAGGATGCGGTCGGCTTCGCCGCCGAGGATGTCCATCACGGTTTGCGCTTTGAGCGCTCCGAGGTCCATCTGGCTCTCGTTGATCTGCACCACGGCATCGGTATCGAGCACATTGTCGAACGGAATAAGGATCGTCCCTGCCCGGTCGGCGCGTCGAATGACAGGCTCAAAGGCTGTCGGGTTCACAGCGATGAAGATGATGGCGTGGTAACCGGCGGCGATGAAGTTGTCGATCGCGGCGATCTGCGCGGCACTGTCATTGCCAACCGAAACCACGGTGAACTCTTCCAGGTGGTCAGCATTCTCTGCGCGTGCAGCCCAAGCCTTGGCTGATTGGATCGCCTGGATGCGCCAATCATTGCCAGCAAACCCATTCACGAAGGCAATCCGGTAAGGGCCTTCCTGGGCATCATAGGAGATCGTGCTGGTGCCCGGTGCGGGCGCGAAGCATTCGGGCCGATAGGTGTCTGCCGAGGCAACGGAGGCGCAGGCAACCGCCATCGCACTGGCAAGAAGAAAAGGTTTCATTGTGTGTCCTCCCAACGGGGCGCCCGCCTTGCGCGGACTGCCTGATCGATAGAATATGTTTACGTAAACATATCGCAGGTGATAAGAGATGTTTGCATAAACATATGTCAAGCTCTATTTTCGTGCGACCCCGTGTTCTGAGTTGGATAGATGCCTAAATCGGCGCAAAAAGATTCAAAAATTCAAACGACTATGACTGACGTTGCGCGTCATGCCGGTGTCAGTCAGATGACCGTTTCGCGGGTCATGCGGGGTCACGGCTATGTTTCTGACGACATCCGCCAGCGCGTGATGAACGCTGCGAACACGATAGGCTACGTCCACAATCGACTGGCCGGCGCAGTATCGGGTTACGACAATGCGCTTGTCGGCGTCATCCTGCCGACGCTGCAAAACCGGGTCTTCACCGAGGTCATGTCAGGGATCAATGAGACACTGGAAAAGGTCGGCATCAGACCCGTTTTCGGCGTGACCGAGTACCTTGCTGACGCCGAGGAAAAGATCGCGATGGATCTGCTCAAGTGGCGCCCCAGCGGCCTTATCATGACGGGCTTGGAACACTCAGATCACTTCCGAAGCATGATCGAAAAGACTGGCGTGCGAACCGTTGAGATCATGGATGTGGATGGCGAGCCGGTCAGCGACTGCGTGGGGTTTTCGCACACTGCCGTCGGCACGCAGATGGCGCAACATCTGCTCGCACGTGGGCATCGCGCGGTGGCCTATGTCGCCAGTCTGGATGGGCGCGACCTGCGCGCCGCCAAGCGCTTTGATGCTTTTGTGAAAACCCTGGCAGAAGGTGGCGGTCATCTTGTCGAGCACTGTCTGACCGAAGGCCCGTCCTCGATGCCAGCTGGCCAACAAGTTACCCGAGACCTTCTGGCCAAACACCGCCACCTGGATGCCATCTACTTCTCCAATGATGATCTTGCCGCCGGCGGCATGCTCCACTGCCTGGCAGAAGGGATCAGTGTTCCGCACGACTTGGCCCTGGCTGGTTTCAACGGCCTGGGTTTCCTGGATGCCTTCCCGATGCGCTTGACGACGACGCAAACCCCACGTTTCCAGATCGGCGTCGCAGCCGCCAAACTCATCGCCAATCCGGCCATCGCCCATAGTGAGCCAAGAGCCGTCGATCTTGGATGCGTCCTTGTCGAAGGCGAGACGACTTAGGGAGGCGCGATGCGGACCCTGAGACAATGCTGGCCTTTCAACACTGATAGACCGCCCTGAGCGAACGCTTGCGGGCCAAACTGAACAAAAGCGCTCAATCGCCTCCTCGGCGTCTTTGTCCCTTGCTCACCGACTTTTTCGGCCCTTCTGCTGTCGACGTAGACCAAGCTGATCCGCGCCAAACCTACCCACGCCATCAACCGCAGGCCGTTCTTCCTAAGCGATCCCTGGCGGCGTTGATGACCCAAGCCCTTCGGCAACATCGGATCAGAAGTGTTTTGCAATTTCACTTGCAAAACACTTCTATTAATGCAAAAAGATGTGCAAATACCCGGTAACCATTCAACAGGGCCGCCATGTCGATAACCAGCATCATCACGCAGAGCCAGGAGAATCTGACGCCGAACGAGCGTCGTTTGGTCAAAGCGGTGATGGATAGCCCGACCAGCGCGGCGCTAGGCACTGCAAGTGATCTTGCAAAGGCGACGGGCGTGCATGAGGCGACCGCATCACGTCTTGCGCGCAAGCTTGGCTACGAAAGCTATGCAGCGTTTCGCGAGGCGCTTCGCAACGAGTTTATCGCCACACGCGAAACCGCCACGCGGTTTGAAAAAACCATTGAAGAAAACAATTCCGATACGATCCTCGGCGGCCTGGTCCAAGAAGAGGTGCAGGCGCTGGGACGTATGGAAACGTTCATTTCCGCGGAGCAAATCAACACGGTCGCTGAGCAACTTATGGGAGCCCGTCGAATCTTCGTTTACGGATCCGGCAATGCAGAAATCCTGGCGCTCATGCTGCTCAAGCGGTTTCGGCGCTTCGGTAAGGACGTGCACAAGCTTGATGCAGACTCGCGCAGTCTGGCCGAGCAGGCCGTCGGCATGACCCAAGGCGATGTGGTTTTGACCTTCGTGTTTCGCCGTGCACCCAAGGCCTACGCATCGCTTATTGAGACTGCGCGCGAGGCCGGCGCCACCAACATCGTCATTTCGGGCATAACCGGCACAACCTTAACGCCGCGCCCTGACCACATATTGGCGGCCCCACGGTCCGGTCATCCAGATGCCTTCCAAACGCTCACGGTTCCGATGGCCATTTGTAATGCCGTTGTCATCGCAGCGGGCCTAACTGCAAAAGAGGAATCGCTGCAAAAACTCGAAAAGCTGGGACAGCTGATCGAGCGGTTCGAATAACCAAGCAAGAAACCCACCGGAGGAAAAAATGCTAACCCTAAAAGCAACGTGCTTCGGCGCGATCGGTATCTTATTGTCTTCTGCTGCGTTAGCCGATGGGCATCTCGACACGATGTCCGCCGAAGATCTACTGCCCATGGCTCAGGAAGAGGGCACGGTGACAGTCTACTCCTTCACAAGCCGTATCGGCCGCGTGGAAGCAGCCTTTGAAGAAGCCTATCCCGGCATCGACCTGCAGGGCTTCGATATATCATCCACTGAGCAAATCGCCCGTCTGCGCGCCGAAGCCCAGGCCGGCGTGACAAATGCCGATGTCATCTATATCTCTGACACGCCGGTTGTGCTGACGGAGCTTCTTGAGACCGGGATCATCGGTCCTTATGTGCCGCCGCGCGTAGCTGACCGCGTGCCTGCGGAGTTCCAGTCACCGCTTCTGGCGCAACGCCTTTCGACCAAGGTCCTCATGTACAATGAGGAAGCCAATCCAGACGGCGCGCCGATCTCCAACCTCTGGGAACTGACGACGGACGAATGGACCGGCCGTGTGGTCATGGTCGATCCTCTGCAGCGCGGCGATTATCTCGACCTGATGACGGAGATGGTGCTCCAATCGGATGCGATGGCAGCCGCCTATGAGGATCTGTTCGGCAGCGCGATTGACCTGGATGGCATGGCCAATGCAGGCGAAAAGTTTATCGCAGATCTCTTCGCCAATGACGTGATCCTGGTGTCCTCAACGGATGACGTGAACGCCGCCGTTGGACGCATCGGACAGGACAATCCACCCATCGGGTTCACCAGCTATTCCGATCGCCGCGACAATGAAGAAGAAGGCTGGGCACTCCAGGTCGCCAATGATGTCGTGCCTTCGCCTGGCATCATCTTCCCCGCCATCGTCGCGCTGGCGGCTGAACCCAACAACCCGGCAGCTGCCCGCCTCGTCATCGATTTTCTGATTGGCGACGAAAGCGAAACTGGCGGCCCAGGTCTTGCCCCGTTCTATGTGGCTGGTGACTATGTGACCCGCACGGACATCCCCCCGCATCCTGATGCCGTGCCGCTGGACTACTTCAACGCCTGGCGCATCCAGCCAGCCGAGACGGCCACCATCCGCGCCGACGTCGGCGATCTGGTGCTGACGCTGCAATAGGCCTCCCTTGCAAGGTGGCCGGTCGGGGCGCCTGTTATCCGGCCGGTCTGTGCTACGCTTTCCACGCCAACGCTTACTAGGACGAAACCTGCCATGGCCGATGCCGCCATGAGCGGACCGGGACGGCGCGTCTATTTTCAGCAAGGTACCGTGCTTAAAGTCATGGTTCTTGCGATCCTGATCGCGCTCATCGTGCTGCCTCTGCTGCGCACGGTTCTGTTCACGCTCCAGCCTGAAACCATCACTGCCTGGTCGGACGTCCTGACCAGTCGCTTGTCGGAGAACCTCTTCTACAAGCCGCTGACGAACACGCTGATCATCGGCGTCTTCGTTTCCAGCTTCTGCGTCCTGATCGGTGGGTTCCTAGCGTGGCTGGTCGTCATGACCAATGTGCCCTTCCGCAAAACGATCGGGGTGATGGCCACGCTGCCCTTTATGATCCCATCTTTTGCGGCCGCACTCGCCTGGGGCAGCTTGTTTCGCAATGATCGTGTGGGTGGCCAGCTGGGGTGGCTACAAGGCCTCGGTCTCGACATTCCCGATTGGCTGGCATGGGGCATGGTGCCAACGCTGATCGTGCTGACGCTGCACTATTTCTCGCTTGCCTTCACCATCATCGCCGCATCGCTGGCCACTGTGTATTCCGATCTTGTGGAGGCCGCCCAAATTGCTGGCGCCAAGGGTGGCAAGATCCTTATGGGGATCATTTTGCCGGTGACGACGCCGGCGCTGGTGGCCGCTGGATCGCTTTGTTTTGCCGGTGCGGTGTCAAATTTCGCGACGCCCGCGCTGCTCGGTCTTCCGGTGCGCATGCAGACGCTTTCAACTCGCCTGTTTGGAATGATCGAAGTTGGCCAGGTAAGCCGAGGCTATGTGATCGGCATCCTACTGGTTCTGATTTCTGGCGCCTTCCTTTGGGCTGGCAACCGTATTGTGTCTGGTCGGCGTTCCTACGCGACAATCACCGGCAAAGGCGGTCGGGCCAAACGGTTCGACCTGCGAGGCAACCGTTGGCCGCTGTTGGTGGTGGCCTTCGCCATATTGATGGCCGCGACGGTTGTCCCAGTGATCGTGTTGATCGCTTCCAGCTTTGCGCCTTCCTCTGCTGATCTCTTCGCCAACTGGACGCTGCATTATTGGATCGGTGAATCCAGCCCGGACTTTGCGCAGGGCATCCCTGGCATCATCCACAACAATGATATCGTGCGAGCGCTTCTGGTGACGTTAGCGCTCGGGTGCGCCGTGGCCGTCACCGGTATGTGCGTCGGCTTGCTCACATCCTACACCGTCGCGCGTTACCGCGAGGGCGTGCTGTCGGCAGCGATCACCCAGATCAGCTTCCTGCCGCTGCTGGTGCCCGGCATTGCATTTGGCGCCGCCTACATCGCCTATCTCGGCGCGCCTAACGGCCCGTTCCCCGCCCGCTATGGAACCATTGCCCAGTTGGTG
>JBHJIX010000024.1:0-23815 GCA_050043025.1 Cohaesibacteraceae bacterium | reverse complement strand
GGCCCAGATTGTGATCAACACCTGGATGCGCCAATACAATCGGATCAGGCCACATCAGGCGCTTGGTATGCGGCCGCCAGTTCCAGAAACCTTGTTAGAGAAAGCGCAAATCACTGGCCCAGACACAGGGGGCTAGACAGTCGTATCCGCGCGTCGCTGACCGCTTATCACGGCCGGACAGGCCCGCATCCTTTGGGTGACTAGATTCTGGCGTGCAAGCCGCTTGTGAGGTTGTGCGCCAGAGTGCTGTGAGTGCCCGCTCTAGGTGCGAAAATCTTAGGCCAAGGTTGGCCAGCAGCTCTTGCAAAAAAAAGATCTAGCTCGCTCCGGCGACCTATCAACCCTATGCGCTGACCCAGCCGTACTCCAATGCTGATCTTCCTTAATGAGGAGATTAACCCTGACCGATTTGCCGCAATGCGCCACCATGGCACAGCACGGCTAACGTCCGCTATGAGCCCAAACAAGCCATTCGTTGCGCAATTTCAGACCAGCAGCGACGGCCCAAAGTTGACCTTCCTGTGCCACCGACTCGATGTCTGCTTTAGGCAGCAATTCAGCCATCGGAGCTTGGGCGGTTTTTCCTCGAAGCCCAGCTCCTGTAACTAAGTAAGACGCCAATCCGATTGCCGCAACAGGGTCTAAAGCTTCAAATGTCGTTCCGGCCAAAGCGCCAATTCTAAGCCTGCGCAACACCCTGGTGCTTGTCACTTGGGCTCATAAAGTGGGTCAGACCTATTTAGGTGATCGCTCATAAGGGTCATTGCACCGGACACATCATGCAGCTCCAAAAAATCCACGATCCTTTGGTGCTCGAGTAGGGTTGTATCTTCGCGACCAGACCAATGCAGAACCGGCTTATAGTACTCAGATAGCCAAGAGAGCATGGCTTGCGTTACGGCTTGGATCAGTGGATTTCTTGTCATCCTGGCAATTGCCACGTGGAAAGCGATGTCTGCTTCGATGAAGGCCCGTTCCTGGCCGAGCTTGCTGCGCTGTGCTTCGCCCAACCCACGCAGTTCAACTATCTCATCAGCGCGACAGGTCTGCGCGGTAATCTGTACCGATCCGGCTTCGAGGATCTTCCGAAACTGTTTGAGGGTTTCAACGTTTGAAGGCTCGGTCGAAAGCAGAAGTCTCGCGACGTCGTCAACCTGATCGAAAGCAACCCCTGGCGTAAGCCTGTTGACCTTGCTGCGTTCTCCGTGGGAAATCGAGATTAATCCCTTGCTCGCCATGGACTGCAAGGCCTCACGGACGGCCGGGCGGCCCACTCCGAACTTTGCCATCAAAGCGTGCTCCGATGGCATCGTATCGCCAGGGGACAACTCACCGGATTGGATCATGGCCAAGAGCCGCTCAAAGACTTGTTCTGACAGTTTCTTGCGGACGATTGGCGCGTCTGGATTCGGCAACTTCGTCTGTGCGGCCATGTCTTGCAGTCTCTAGTCTCGACCTCTTATGAGCATTGCACATGTATGATGAGTTGACCACCCGACGACCATTTTATTCATTGCATCAGATCTCTTAGGAAAAGCGAGATATGCGGCACGTAGGTAATGATCATCAGTGTCGTGATCATTGTTAGCACCGGGATCACAAGCGTCTTGAACATGCGCTGAACAGGGATGTTTGCGACTTGAGCGGCCGCAAAAAGGTTCACCCCAAGCGGGGGTGTGAACATCCCCAAGGCGAGGTTTACCACGATCACGATGCCAAAGTGGACCGGGTCAATACCGAAGGCCATCGCCACAGGTGTAAGTATTGGAGCAAGTACGAGGATCGCGGCCGATGTCTCGATGAACATGCCAATAACGAACAGAAGCAGGTTGATTGCCAGCAGAAATGTCCAGGCATGAACGAAGGTGCCTTCAGCCCACGCGCCCACTGCGCCTGGCATACCCGACAGGCTGATCAGGAAGCTAAACAGCGAGGCCGCCGCAATAATGAGCATGACGGCGCCCGACGAGATTGCAGCATTCTTAAAAAGATCCGGCAAATCTGTGAGCTTCATTTCCTTATAGACAAACAGCCCCAGAAAAAGCGCATACATAACTGCGACAGCGGCCGCTTCGGTCGGGGTAAAGATGCCACCATAGATACCGCCAAGGATAATCACTGGCATCATAAGAGCCCAAAACGCGCTGACGAATGAGCCAAAAATCGGCTTCTTGTCGTCGCCGTCCTCTTTGCCGCGCCCGGTCAGACGGCACCAGATCTGCACCATAATGATCAGTGCAGTTGCTACCAGAAGACCAGGGCCGATGCCTGCAACAAACAGCTGTGTGATGGAGGTTTGTGTCGACACCGCATACAGGATGAGCGGTACTGAGGGTGGGATGATCACCCCTAACTCGGACGACGATGCTTGAATGGAGGCCGCCATGTTGACGGGATAACCATGTCTCACCATTGCAGGGATCAGGATTGATCCAATTGCGAACGTGGTCGCAACGGAAGCCCCCGAAATTGCGGCAAAGACCATGCACGCTACCACGCAGCTGCTGGCAAGCCCGCCTTGCGTGCCTCCAACAACAGACTTAGCGAAATCGACCAATCGGTGCGATACGCCGCCCCTGGTCATCAGATTCCCCGCAAGGATAAAGAACGGCACGGCCATCAACGGAAAGCTATCGAGACCGGTAAACATTTTCTGCGGGACGACCAACAATGGCAGGTTCGAGAAGAAGACGATGCCGAAGACGGAAGCCAACGCGATAGAGATCGCAACCGGGATGGTTACAGCGAAAAAAAGGATAAGAGAAAGGGCAAGGGCGGTGTTCATTCCGGCACCTCGTCGAGGTTCCGATGACCATGCTCTGCATCTAGGTGGGCTAGCAAAAGACCCGGCAAGGCCAGGATAGCGCCAACAGGGATTGCAACGTAGAACCAGGCGACGGACATATTCAGCATGGCAACTTGCTGGTTCACGACACGCAACGTCATCTTGTAGCCGAACCAGATGAGAATGCAGAGGAACAGCGCGATGGCAGCCGTCACGACCCGGATGACCCAGATCTGTTTGTCTCTGGGTAGCAGGCTTCTTAGAATATCAATGGGTATCATTTTTCCATTGCGGATTGCCGGGCCCATGATGAGGAAAACGCCCCATACAATCACCGCGCGGGCAAGAACCTCTGACCAAACGGCGGCATCGTTCAGGATGAAGCGCGTTAGAACCTGGTAGAATACGAGGATAACCGCGACAGCTAACATCGCTGCGGCGAGGCCCAGGGTAATCCGGACAATGACCTCCGATACTCCCAGCAGATGTTTCATGTTCCCCTCCCTCAACAAAAGGGGCGCTATCCAGCATGCCAGATAGCGCCCCCAATGATCTTGGCTGTCAATGTGCGCCTACTGCGCGGCCCGGATCTGCTCAATGAGGTCAGCAACGCCCATCTGTTCGGCGAATTGATCGTAGGCTGGCTGCACTGCAGTGGCGAAGCCAGCGGTGTCGACTTCCTCGATTACCTGCATACCGTTTTCACGAAGAAGTGCTACGCCGTTCGCTTCGTTCTCGGCCACCGTGGCGCGGGTTGCAGCCGCCGCTGCCTGAGCAGCCTCAACAAACCAACCTTGCTGCTCCTCGGTCAGACCATCCCAACGCGATCCGGACATTACGACGACAGCGGGGGAATAGACGTGCTGTGTGAGCGGCACATGATCTTGAATTTCCCACATGTTGTTAGCCACCAACACTGGTATCGGGTTCTCTTGGCCATCAATCGTACCTTGGGCCAGTGACGTAAGGACCTCTGTCCAACTCATTGGGGTTGGAGAAGCGCCTGCCGCCTCAAAGGCTGCGATATGAACTGCGTTTTCCATTGTGCGCAGTTTCAAGCCCTCAAGGTCGGCCGGCTCATTGATCGGACGAATGCTGTTGGTGATGTTGCGAAAGCCGTTTTCGCCCCAAGCTAGTCCAACCAGATCATGGTCCTGGAATCTATCCAGAAGGCCTTGGCCGATGGGACCATCCAGAACTGCATGGGCAGCGTCATAACTGTTGAACAAGAACGGGAAGTCTAGCGCATAGACCTCCGGCACAAAGTTGCCAATCGGGCCCGTGGAAGAGATCGCAAGATCTACAGTGCCAATTTGCAGGCCTTCAATCACATCGCGCTCGCCTCCCAAGGCACCGGCGGGGCGCAGATTGATTGTGATAGAGCCGTCCGACAAATCGGCAATGGTCTGAGCGAATGCCGCCCCGCCATCTCCGTAGTGAGACTCAAGTGGTGGCGTGAAGGCCAGATTGAATTCCTGTGCCATAGCGGCACCCGTGGTCATACTAACCACAACGGCAGTGCCCATAAGAGCCTGGTTGAACATACGCATTTGGTTTCCTCCCTTTCGCGTTTTCAGATCGAGCCTTGGCCCGAGAGCAATGGTTCAGGTGATCCGGTCGACACTTGCTGCGATCTCATCTTCATCGAAACACCGCAGCCAGTCGTCTTTCATCAAGACCGGAATCCCGAACTCGATTGCCTTGTTGGCGGCGTCCGAAAAGACGCCTTGGTGCTGGTCAAACATGACCGCGCCCATGATGTTCATATGGCCCAACAGAAAGTCGCGGGCGCAGTCGTAAGGCACGCCTTTGTTCACGACCTCATCCATGGCCATGCGCAAAACCTTCATCAAGGAGCCGTTGACCGTCTCCGACAGGCCAGGCTCCAGCAGAGCGAACTGCTCCAGGGTCACGCGATGCGAGCGCGCAACTGGCGCATAGATCACCTTGCCGACGCGCTCTCCAAGCGCGTAGTCGCTCTCCGGACCTTGAACCAGAACGTTGACGATGCCCTGTTCGGCAGCGATTCCACCGAAGTAATCGCGCCGTCCTTCGAGGGTTTGCTCGTCATTCCAGATCGGTGGATGGCAGGGGTGGGACATGAAGTAGGTCACGTCCTCGCGCACCGGAAGGTGTCCAGCAAAGGGAGCTGCACCGTCCAGAACAAATACCATCGCACCAGACTTCACCTGGTCGATGATGCTGCGCGAGACTTTTCCGATCAGAGTGTCAGGAACCGCCAAGACGACTATGTCTGCGCCATCTAGCGCGGCGTCGGCGTCGACGCATTCGACGCCATAGGCTTCACGCACGGCGACCCGTCCGGCTTCGGACACCTCAACGTGCATTGTTTCGAACTCGTTCGTCTTGGCGAGGTTTGCGCCAAGGCGCATCCCCATTTTCCCGCCCGCTCCGAACAAAGCCAATCTCGTCATGCCTACTCCACCCTAGGTACCCGCCTTCGAAGCGAGATGAATTGACAACTTGTATGATGAGTATATAAACATGTCATTATGTCAAATGTTTTCTCACTGATTAAGTCTGACGCACCATGACATCTCAGCCCGATGGCCCGCTGGTCGCATGGTACGGGGACGACTTCACAGGCGCCGCTGCGGTGCTTGAGGTGCTAACGTTCGCCGGTCTTCGCGCGATGTTGTTCTTGGAGCCGCCAAGCGATGCCCAGCTGGACCGATATCCAGGCCTGAAGGGCATCGGCGTCGCGTCAACGGCAAGGGCTCATTCGCCCGAATGGATGGATGCGGAACTGCCGAGCATCTTCGCGCGCCTCGCAGCGCTGAAACCGGCCCTCACTCACTATAAGGTCTGTTCTACCCTGGACTCGTCCCCAACCACGGGGTCCATCGGACGAGCAATTGAGATTGGTGCGGCGCAGTTTTCACCCGCTGCCGTCCCGATCCTGATCGCTGCTCCGCAAATGCGCAGATACCAGTCGTTTGGCCATTTGTTTGCCGGTTTTGGAGAGGCGGTTTACCGGCTCGACCGGCATCCGGTCATGTCCGAGCATCCAGTGACCCCAATGACGGAGTCAGATGTCGCAGAGCACATCTGTCTGCAGTCGAGTGTCCTTGATGCTCAGTGCCTGTCGTTGGAGGAAACTTCGAAGGGTACGGCGCTGCCAATCGAACCCTCAGTGTCCGATCGCATCACGATTGCAACGCTTGACTGCTTGGATGACGCATCGGAGTTGGCCGCTGGTCGACTGATCTGGGCAGGTCGGAGTGCCAACCCCTTTGTTGTCGGATCGCAGGGCGTCGAATACGCGCTTGTCCGGCACTGGAGAGACATGGGTCTCATCGCCGACGCGTCAGCCACAGAGTCCTGTGGGCCGGTGGACAAGATGGTCGTCGTGTCCGGATCTGTGTCCCCTATCAGCGCCGATCAGATCGCATGGGGCACGCAAAACGGATTTGCCAGCATTACTTTTAATGCCAGTTGCGTTTGCACCGAAGAGGCAGACCTTGAGCGGGAGATTGGACGATGTGTTGAAGCCTGCTTCGAGGCGATGGATCAAGGCATGGATCCATTGGTGAACAGTGCTGAGGGGCCCAACGATCCGTCTGTGGGACGTTTTAGGCAGGCCGTGGATCGGTCAGCCCGCTCGATGGAGGAGGCTAATCAGCGGGTCGGAGAAGCGCTTGGGTGTATCCTAGAACGAACACTTGAACGCACCGGCGTGAGACGGGCCGTCGTCTCGGGTGGGGACACATCAGGCCACGCAACACGCCAACTTGGGATCTTTGCTCTATCCGCGCTGGCCCCAACGATTCCAGGGGCCGCTTTGTTTCAGGCGCATGCCGACGGCGCAATGGATGGTTTGGAGCTGGCGCTCAAGGGCGGCCAGATGGGCAGCCATGACTACTTCGGCTGGATAAGAAACGGCGGAGGAACACGATGAGCCGGATTACAGCGACTTACGACATCGAATCTCCAGTGGGCGTTGCTCTCGCCGCCGAAGTTCTTGCAGGCGAGCAATCAACCGGGACATTCACCAGACTGGCGGCTGAGACGGATGCGCTACGTGAGCGCTCAGCTGCGCGTATTGAAGACATCAACATTACCGGCAGCTCCGCTGAACCATCCTTGCCATGCCGAAAGACCAGCAACAGTTATCAAAGAGGAACCGTGACGGTCAGTTGGTCGCTTGATAACTTCGGCACCTCCCTTCCGACTCTCCTGTCGACATTGGCCGGAAACTTGTTTGAGTTGGCCGAACTGTCTGCACTCCGCCTCATCGACATGCAGCTGCCCAGTGCTTTTGCAATGGATCATCCAGGCGCCCAGTTTGGTGCGCAGGGCACCCGTGACTTCTTAGACGGCCACGAAGGGCCCGTGATCGGAACGATCAGCAAGCCGAGAGTGGGGTTGAGCCCTTCGGAGACCGCTGAATTGGTGCAAACCCTGGTCGAAGCCGGCATCGACTTCATAAAGGATGACGAGCTCCAGGCGAACGGCCCTCATTGCCCCTTCGCCGAGCGAGTCCAGGAAGTTAGCCGGGTTCTCAAGACCCATGCCGACAAAACCGGCAAGCGGGTGATGTATGCATTCAACATTACGGACGAGATTGACCAGATGTGGCGAAATCTGGAGCTTCTAGAAGCCCATGGTGGCACCTGCGCGATGGTTTGCATGAGTTCGGTGGGGCTGTCGGGACTGCGAGCCGTGCGAGAGCGTAGCTCCATGACCATCCACGGGCATCGCGCCGGTTGGGGGCTCTATTCGCGATCTCCTGATATCGGGATCAGCTTTCCTGTGATGCAGAAACTCTGGAGATTGGCCGGGGCGGACCATCTGCATGTGAATGGGTTGGCGAACAAGTTTACCGAAGACGACGCCATCATTGCGCAATCTGCGACGTCTGTGCAGCAGCCAGTATGCGGGGCCGGCCCTGCACATCTGGCCATGCCGGTCTACTCGTCTGGCCAGACTGTCTGGCAAATCGATCCTGCGCGCGGTTTGCTCAACAATGATGATTTCATCTTTTGCTCAGGTGGCGGGATCATGAGCCACCCAGCGGGTGCAGGTGCAGGTGTCATCGCGCTGCGCCAAGCGGCAGAAGCTGCACGTGAAGGGATCGAAATTGAGGCGTTTGCCGAGCAACATTCGGAGCTGAAAGCTGCCCTCGAGACATTCGTTCGGCCGAAAATCTCCATGGAACTGGTGTGATGGCATGGCCGCGCTTCACGAGCGGCTCGTTCACCATGGCGACAAGGCGAAACCGCAGCGTGTGACCGCTGCGCCTAGTTTAGCATGGGACTCATGCCGCCGCTAGTGTCCGCAGTGGTGATCAAGCGGAAGTCTTCTTGGGAGCGGTCAATGTCGGCCTCCGGATCAAGATCACCAGTGAGTTGATGTCCGCTTTGTCCGCATAGCTGCCGATTGTGGGTGTAGCCGCCGATGTCTGCGTTCCGCCCAAAGACGACCTTCCTGAAAGCCGTTATGCAGCAATTTTCATCAGCGCTGCTTTGCTGAGCATGCCGGATGTTCGGGCTTTAAGAGCACGTGTTTTGAGATTGTTGGTTGCGTTGTAGACGGCTGAGCCAACACCAAGCATTGCAAGCAGTTCGTCTTCATCGATGTCACCGTGTTCGAACGCGCCGAAAGCTTCGTCTTCAAACGATTGCTGTGGTGACAGTGCGTTCTGCAACACAGTCGTCGCAGCCTGATTGGTAGGGGTTGAACCCGCCGCGTTGACGCCGATCGCTGTGTCGACAGTGTTCTGTGCCCGAGCCGCTTGATACTCCTCGTTGCTGAAATCGTAGCGCTTGCCAGTGAACAGCACTTTTTTGTGGAGCGGCGTCAGGTGGCGGTAGTGCTTCTCGATCATCTGGATCGAGTTGCCCATCTGCACTGCGAGCGGGTGCACATCCATGCCCTCACATTGCAGTGCGAACGTCGCGTAGGTGTGGCGGAGTGAGTAAAGCGTGCGGTTCTTGCCTGTGTTCGGACAGACCAGCAGTCCCATATCCTCCATCAGCTTGCGGAAGGTTTGGCGCAGGTTCTCAGTGCGCGTTCCATCGGGCAAACAGAACTCATGCTTGTCGACCCGCTGCTTGAGAAGCTGATCGAATGAGAGATGCTGAAGGTCGTTCGAGCGGGCGTGGATACGTTTGAGGTATTCAAGCATCCCTGCCCTGCACATGAGATCGCGCGGCCCCGTCTTGCCGTTCACGTGCATCTTCAGGAACGGCTTACCGTCTTTCTCCCAAAGCGTGATGTTCTTCCATTTGAGACTATCGGGCTCAGAGCCTTCGCGTGCGCCCGTGTTGGCGAGGATCAGAACGTAGTCACGCAGCAGGTAACGCATATCTCGTGACTTGCCCGCACGCCCTGCATCGATCCAAGCAGGCATCTTGCGGATCAGCGTGGTGTATTCAGCCTTTTCAAACGCAGGACGACGCTCGCCCTTAACACCCTTGTTTTGCAGCGTGGGTCGTTGGGCCTCTGTCATATAGCCCTGCGCAACAGCAGCATCTAACACGCGATTGAGGGCCGAGTTGTGCGTGGAGAGCGTTGAAGCACTGGGAGCGCGCCCAATCTTCTGCTCGCGCCAAGCATCGAACTTCTTCGGCACCTTGTAGTCGATCGATGAGACCAACGTGTTCCCAAAATACGGGATGAAATAGCGCTCCAAAACAATCTTGTAGTCGCGGAACGAGACTTTCCCCGCGCCTGCAGCAAGCTTTGCGTCCATGTCAGCCATCACATGGCGAGCTATGGAACCGAAGCGCGCACCAACAACCGGCAAGCCAGCATCTTCAAGCGCGAGGTATTTGGCTTGGAGCTTCTTAGCTGCCCGCTTGGCGTCTTTCAGCTTCTTGCATTTGCTAGTCTTGCGAACCCAGCGCCCTCCTAAATTGAAGGTGCACTGCCAAACACGGCTATTGGGTCTTTGAAAAAGGCGAATGTCTCCGTCGCTAGCGGTCGGAGTATTGGAATTGAGGCGGGGCAGCTATCATGGCGTCCCTAACTTATATCAAGCAACAGCACCCGCTACCGAACGCTGTTACGACCCTGCCCTCGCGATCGCTTTGGTGACATCGCGATTCAGAACACTGTGGCGACCACAGTTTTCCTGAACACCATGTTCAACACTGTTACTTCAAACACTGTGCTGAACACTGCGTGAACAGAAAGGGAATATTTCGAATATACGGACGATATATGCGCTACGGGTGCGCTACGCAAGTTACGTGGACAAACTATTTGAGCCGCATCACCAAAGCACTGATTTATATGGGAAAAATGGTAGCGGAGGAGGGACTTGAACCCCCGACACGCGGATTATGATTCCGCTGCTCTAACCAGCTGAGCTACTCCGCCCCAATAGGCGCCAGGCCCGTTATCCAAGCCCGCAAGAAAGGCCGTATAGGGTCGCTGCCGGTCGCCTGTCAACAAGCCTCACGCGTTATGCAGCCGCCTGTTCAAAAGCCTGTACTGTCCGCGCGATAAAGCCGCCACCCAGGACGCGTGCGCCTGGTCCATCATGGGCATAGAGAACGCAGGCCTGCCCCGGAGCGACACCGGTCTCGCCCTCTGTCAGATCTACCACCGCCTGGCCGTCCTCAAAACGCACGACCGCTGGCTTGGGTGGGCGCGTCGAACGGACCCGTGCAGCCACTTCAATGCCCTCGCCAAGAACAGCAGCATCACCGCCGATCCAGTTGAAATCGCGCAGCGCAACACGCGCCACGCCGAGCGCTTCGCGTGGACCGACGATGACTTGCCGATTGGGCGCATCAATCTTCACCACGTAGAGGGGAGCGCCGGAGGCAATGCCAAGACCACGCCGCTGACCAACGGTGTAATGCACAATGCCGTTATGGGAACCCAAAACAGAACCATCGACATGGACGATGTCGCCAGGCTCCGCGGCCTCGGGACGAAGCTTGGCGATGATATCGGCGTAGGATCCGTTGGGCACGAAACAAATGTCCTGGCTGTCGGGCTTCGATGCGATGTCGAGGCCCATGCGCTCGGCATGCGCGCGTGTTTCCGCCTTGGTGAGGTGACCAAGCGGGAAGCGCACGAAGTCGAGCTGCTCCTGGGTTGTGGCAAACAGGAAATAACTCTGGTCACGGTCAAGATCGGCAGGGCGGAACATCGCCATGTGGCCGCTAGAGGTATCCAGGCGCGTGTCGGCGTAGTGACCGGTCACCAGCGCCGCCGCGCCCAGCTCTCTGGCCGTCTTTAAAAGATCAACGAATTTCACGCTCTGATTGCATGAGACGCAAGGGATCGGCGTTTCACCGGCAAGATAGCTATCGGCAAACGTATCGATCACCTGCTCGCGAAAGCGGCTTTCATAATCGAGCACATAATGCGGGATGCCCAAACGGTCGGCGACATTGCGAGCGTCATGGATGTCCTGCCCAGCGCAGCAGGCGCCCTTCTTTTGCAGGGCTTGGCCATGATCGTAGAGCTGAAGGGTAATGCCGACCACATCGTAGCCGGCCTCTTTGACGAGGCCAGCGGTTACAGATGAGTCAACGCCCCCAGACATGGCAACGACCACACGCGTTGCAGCCGGCTCCGGGTTGCCGGGCAGAAAGAGATCCATCGATTTGCCTTCATCGGACAGGGGTCAAGGGCCTGGGATGAGAGCGCTCCCATACCGCCTATCGGCGAAAAGAGGAACCCAGGGGCAACCAGGGATCGGCAATTTCAGCCTTCCCAACCAGATTAGGCGGCAAGTCTTGCCGGGTCTGGAGCGCATACAAGAGGTTTAAGTATCTGAAAAAATTATATTTATGAGACTGGCACAGCATTTGAAGAGAAGGATCGACTGAAAACCCTTTGCGCAACGGACAAGAGACTGCCTCGTGTCGACCCTGCCCAATCCCGCCCAGCCCCCGGCGCCCACAACGCCGATGGACCTTTTGCAGACATCGCGGGCGTCAACAGCGCGCAGCGATGCCGATCGCGCCGCTGATGCCGGACGGTCGGACTTTTCCGACCGCCTGGACCGCGAACGCTCCAGTGACCGCAGCGAGAGAGCAGACAGCCGTGCGGACAACCGAGCCGATGATCGGACCGAGCGCGCGGCCCAATCTGACCGTTCCGAACGCTCCGAGAGGCAAGACCGGAGTGAGCAGGTGTCAGACAGCAAAGCAAAGGCCACGAGTGCGGGCGACAACGAAACCGACGACGCGTCAGCACCTGCAACGGAAACGGACCGCGACGCAGCATCATCGCAGGATGGTGAGGGCACCGCGCAGCAGGACAGTGCATCTATCGACAGCGGCGCAGAAGAAGATGTCGCTGAGGAGAGCCAAGCAACGATCCTTGAGCTCGTCGAAGCTTTGCGGGCTGAAACCGAAAGCCAACCTGGCGGCCTGACTCTCGTCGGCTTGTCCGGCGAAACCATTGAGCTTGCCCAACCGACCACGCCGCTTGCTGGCGCTGCCAACCCAGGCGAACTGGGCCGTTGGTTTATGGAGGCGTCCGGCCCGGTTGTGCAGTCTGCACAGGCTGGTCCTGCCGCTCAGCAGGCTGGCCTTCTGAACGCGCTCCAAAACGGTCAACTGACCAATTTGGCATCCACTGGAAGCAATGGCGTGCCGAGCGGCCTCCTTGGGCCTGATGGTCAGCCACTACAGGCCGGAACAAACGGCCAGGCTAATGGTACAACTGGCGACGGCACATTGATGCAAGCCAGCCAGTCATCAGACTTTGCCGACGCTCTGGCCCAATCCAATGCGCAGACCGACACGCTCGATCAGTTCCTGGGCCAGGCAATGGCCAAGACCTCTGCTGCTGATCTGGCAGCTCAGCCCACCCAAACCGTGATGACCGGTCAGTCGATGGCGGCATCTGCCCAGCCAATGGCGAGCGCCGCGCCGCCCGCCTCAACCGGTCAGGCTGTGCCGGTAACAGCGCTTGCTGTGGAAATCACCCGTCAGGCGGTGAACGGGAAAACCCAGTTCGATATCCGCCTCGATCCGCCAGAGCTTGGCCGACTGAACGTTCGCCTTGAGATGGACGCTAGCGGCAAACCCCGCACACATTTGGTAGTGGAGCGCTCCGAAACGCTCGCAATGCTGATGACCGCTGCGCGCAATCTTGAGCGCGCGCTACAGCAAGCTGGCCTCAAAGCCGATCCCGGCTCAGTGAGCTTCGAACTGGCCCAGGATAGCAACGATGGCCTTGGGCAAAGTGGCGATCAGGCCAGTAACGGCGATGGCACACAGCCCGATACGAATGAGACGCTTCTAGGCGAGGAGGCTGGCGCAGATGACACGCTGCCCGTTTCGCCCGAAGCGATGCGCTACCAGGTTAATGTCACCGGCCATTTGGATGTCCGGGTCTGACGACAGATCTGAAAGGATCCCCCCGCGATGATTGATCAACTCGCCGCCGCCAGTACTGCTCAGGCCGACCAGGCCCGTTCTGACCGTGACCAGCAGATGCTGGCCGATGATTTCGACGCTTTTCTGCAGCTTCTGACCACGCAGTTAAGGAACCAGGACCCAACAGACCCGTTGGACACCAACGAGTTCACCAATCAGCTGGTACAGTTCTCCGGCATTGAGCAACAAATTCAGACCAACTCCTACATGGAGTCACTGATCCAATCGACCGAGGCGCAGGCCGTGAATGCGGTCGTCGGCTATCTCGGCGCTATCGTTCAGGCCAATGGCACGACTACCGGCTTGGTCAATGGTACGGCAAGCTGGACGTTCGATAGCCCGGTCGCCGCAGAGAACTCCACCGTCACGGTTCTCGATGAGAACGGCAAAGAAGTGTTCTCCGGCCTGTATTCCATTCCTGCCGGCGAAAGCGTCTTCAGCTGGGATGGCCTGGACAGCGATGGTGAGCAGCTTGAAGACGGCACCTACACCATCCGGGTGGCTGGAAACACGGCCAATGGCGACCCTGATTCCGTCCAAACCGGCATTGTGGGCCGCGTCAGCAGCATTGAGTTCCAGAACGGGCAGCCGGTGCTGAAACTGGGCGATATCGAGGTCCAACTCAGCGCCATTAAGACGGTTGCCGCCGGCTAGAGAACACCTTTTCCAAGCTCTTCCCACTTCCTAACGATGTGTAACCAACGCTTTAGGGTGTTTTTAAGCTCCGTCTTCTAATCTCTGCTCGTGTTATCGAGTGTTGAGTGAGAGTACGATGACCGAGTTCAAGCGTCCGCGCGTCAAATATGTGATCGGGCCGGACGGCAGCCCATTGACCATTGCGGATCTGCCGCCAACATCCACGCGCCGCTGGGTCATTCGCCGCAAGGCCGAAGTTGTCGCCGCAGTTCGCGGTGGCCTTCTGTCGCTGGAAGAAGCCTGTGAGCGTTACCGTTTGACGGTTGAAGAGTTTCTGTCCTGGCAGATGTCAATCGATCGCCACGGACTGGCCGGTTTGCGCACTACGCGCATACAGCAGTATCGCGCTTAGGGCTTCCGCCCCTTTCTTCCGCATTTTTTCGTGATCAGCCGGCCGGGCACTGCCTCGGGCCGGCTTTTTGCGTTGGTCTATCGCTAACCAAAAAACATCATCGTCATCATCGGTTAACGGGCTGTTTACCATCAGCTGGGCAAATCTTGCCTATCGGCGGTGCGTGAAGCGATTCCACGCCCTGCCTCGCAGTAAACAGATCAGGGCGACCCGGCGACAATGCTAGCCTTCTTTCAGAATCTCGGCCCAGCCCGCTTGGGCGCGATGGGTGTTGTGGCCGCCCTTCTCATCGGGTTTTTCGCCTTCATAACGTTTCGCGTGACCGCGCCTGTCATGGTGCCCCTGTTCACCGAGCTCACTTTTGAGGATTCCTCCGAAGTCATTCGCCAGCTGGACGCAGCCGCCGTCAATTACGAGCTGCGCAACGATGGAACCACCATTCTCGTTCCGCAGGAGCGGGTGCTGCGCCTGCGCATGGACATGGCCGAGCAAGGCCTGCCATCGGGTGGCACGGTGGGTTACGAGTTGTTCGACAACTCCTCCACGCTTGGCGCGACGAGCTTCGTTCAGAACGTCAACCAGCTGCGCGCCCTGGAAGGCGAGCTGGCGCGCACCATTCGCTCGATCAACCGCGTCTCGGCCGCCAGGGTGCATTTGGTTCTGCCCGAGCGTGAGCTGTTCCAGCGCGATGAGCGCGAGGCAACGGCCTCCATCGTTCTGCGGGTTCGTGGCGAGCTTGAAACCGGTCAGATCCGTGCGATCCAACACCTTGCTGCCTCAGCGGTCGATGGCCTGTCGGCCAACCGGGTGTCCATCGTCGATGAAACCGGCCAGTTGCTGGCCTCCGGCGCTGGCGATGACGAGCACACCATGCTCGCCAACTCGCTTGATGAACGCTCGGTTGCCATGGAGAACCGCCTGCGGACTCAGATTGAGGACATTCTGTCGGAGGTCGTGGGCGCCGGACGGGCACGAGTGAGCGTTGCCATCGAACTCAATCACAACCGTATCTCTGAGATTTCCGAGATTTTCGATCCGGACGGCCAGGTTGTCCGCTCCACGCAAAGCCGCGAGGAGATCGGGTCCACCAACGACACCACCGCCGGTGAAGTCACAGTCGGCAACGAATTGCCCGGCGCCGATGCCGGAGCCGCAGCAGGTGGGATTCAGGAAGCGCGAGAGGCGACAGAAGAAGTCGTCAACTTTGAAATCTCGTCGACCAGCCGCACCGAGACCGTTGAAGTCGGCCGCCTCCAGCGCCTGTCCGTCGCCGTGCTGGTCGATGGCATCTACACCCAGGATGAAAACGGCGTTCCGGTTTACGAGCCGCGCACCCAGGAACAGATCGACCAGATCGCAGCGCTGGTGCGCTCCGCTGTTGGCTTTGACCAGACGCGTGGTGATGTGGTCGAAGTGGTCAACCTCCAGTTCGCCGCCCGCCCTGACCTCACCATCGCGGATGAAGGCGGCATGTTCTCCTTCACCCGCGATGATATCTACCGTGTTGCCGAGCTGGCGGTCATGGCGGTGCTGACACTGATCGTTTTGTTCTTCGTCGTCCGTCCGCTGCTCGCCCGCGTGTTTGAGGCCGACGAAGAACCAGTTGCAGCGCTCCCGGCAGGCGGCCCGGAAGCAGAAGGCGCGATCATCGGTCCGAATGGCGAGATCCTGGAATCGCCCATGCCCGGCGTCCCTGCCATCGCGCTCGAAAACACAACCGTGAAGGCTCTGGAAAACGCCATGGCACTTGGCGCAGTACAGAAGCGGTCGCTGGATCAGGTCGGCCAGATGATCCAAGAAAAACCGGACGAAGCTCTTGGCGTCTTGCGTGGCTGGCTCTCTGAGCCGGCGCGCGGTTAGGGAGAGCCGTCCATGTCGACGTCAACCGCACTCGCCAAAGCCATCAACGCCAGCAATCAAGCCGGCGTAAGCGTACCGGTTGAGCTCGACGACCTATCTGGCTCGGAAAAGGCCGCTGTTCTGCTGCTCGCCTTGGGTGATACCCATGGTCAACCGCTGTGGCAGGGTCTTGATGAGCTGGAGCTGCGCGATGTTTCCCAGGCCATGGCCGTTGTGGGGCACCTTTCGGCCGACGTTATTGAAGGCGTGCTGATCGAGTTCATCGACAGTGTCACCACCAACAAAGCGCTTTCAGGTGGTTACGAGGCAACCGAGCGGCTGCTGGGCTCCTTCATGGAAGCAGACAAGGTCGCCTCCATCATGGAAGAAATCCGCGGCCCGGCTGGCCGCAACATGTGGGAGAAGCTGTCGAACGTTCAGGAGAACGTGCTGGCGAGCTACCTGAAGAACGAATACCCGCAGACCACCGCCGTCGTCCTGTCAAAAATCAGGCCCGACCACGCTGCAAAAGTTCTCTCACTGCTGCCCGAAGAGCTCGCGCTGGAGATCATTCAGCGCATGCTGAAAATGCAAAGCGTTCAGAAAGACATTCTCGACAAGGTCGAAGAGACGCTGCGTGTGGAGTTCATGTCGAACCTTTCCACCACCCGCCGCCGCGACAGCCACGAGACGATGGCGGAAATCTTCAACAATTTTGACCGCCAGACAGAGGCCAAGTTCCTGGCCACGCTGGAAGAGGACAACCGCGACTCGGCTGAGAAAATCAAAGCCCTCATGTTCACCTTTGAGGATCTTGGTCGGGTCGACGCTTCCTCCATTCAGGTTCTGCTGCGCGGTGCCGACACTGCCAATCTGCCCATTGCCCTCAAAGGTGCCAACGAAACGCTCCGCGACTTCTTCTTGGCCAACATGTCGTCCCGCCAGGCCGACAACATCCGCGAAGAGATGGAAATCCTCGGACCGGTTCGCTTGCGCGATGTGGATGAAGCGCAGATGGAGCTTGTTAATCTGGCCAAGGACCTGGCGGCCAAGGGCGAGATTGTCATTTCCAAGAACTCCGGTGACGATGAGGTGGTGTACTGATGGTCCACGCCTCGATCCCCTACGCATTTGATCTGGACTTCAACGCCGAGGCGAAAGCTGAGGAAGAGGTTGAGCTGGAACCGACCATCACGGTCTTCGAACACGAAGCCAAGATGGCCGAATTGGAGCGCCGCATTCGTGCCGAGGCTCATGCAACGGGTCGGCAAGAGGCGATGGATGAGGGCGCCAACCAGCTGGCAGAGGAAACCCAAAGCCTTACGGCCGTGGCTCAACGTTTGCTCACTCAGTTGGACGATGAAATCGGCCGGCGCGAGGAGCGCGGTGTGCGCATCGCCATTGCAGCCGCCCGCAAGCTTGCGCGGCGTCTCCTCGACAAGGAGCCGTTGGGCGAGGTGGAAACGCTGTTTCGCGCCTGCCTCGCGCCCATGTTCGATGCCAGCCACCTGGTGGTGCGCATCCGCCCGGAGCATTTGGACGCCATCCATGACCGGCTTCAAGCCATCGCCGCCGCACAGGGCTTTGAAGGCCGGCTGGTGTTTTTAGGCGATGAAGAGATGGCGCCCGGCGATGCCCGCATCGAGTGGGCCGACGGCGGCGTGGCCCGCTCGCAGGCCGATCTAGAAACATCACTGGACGGTCTGATCGAAGACTATCTGGCAGCCAAGCACCACCCGCCGACTTTGGCTCCGACCCAGCAAGCACCGGCAGCTGTCGTTGCACCACCTGAAGAGCCCAAAGCCCAGTTGCCGAATGAAACCGCCCAAACAAATACGACACCCCTAGCAAGCCCCATGGAGGGCGCTTTCGATGAGTGACACAACAGAAGACGACATCGGCGAAAAGAAAGATGTGCCGCTGGACCAGCTTGAGGGACCGGATGCACACAGCGATACCGATGAACCGGAAGCCGCTCGGGACGCCAGCGACCTTGAAGCCGTCTTTGACGTGCCCGTTCGCGTGTCGGCCATTTTGGGCCGCTCCGGCATGAAGGTTTCCGATCTTCTGAACCTCGGGCCCGGCACCGTCGTCGAATTGGACAGGCGCGTCGGGGAGGCCATCGACATCTTCGTCAACGATCGGCTGGTAGCCCGCGGCGAAGTTGTGCTCGTCGAGGACAAGCTGGGCGTGACCATGACTGAAATCATCAAAAGCGACAAATAGACCGCAGGCAGGACACTCAGATGCGACTTCTCATTTTCGGCAATCTCGGTGGGCAAATGGCAAGCGCCACGCGCATGGCGATGGATCGCGGCGCGAAGGTGATCCATGCCGACGACCAGATGACGGCGCTCGACGCGCTGCGCGGTGGACAGGCCATTGATCTGGTGATGGTGGATGTCGCCGAGGACATCAAAGCCCTCATTCAGGCCATGGAGCGCGAGCACATCTCCGCGCCGGTCGTCGCCTGTGGGATCAAGAACGATGCTGACGCGGCTGTGCGCGCCATCAAGGCCGGGGCGAAAGAGTACATCCCACTCCCGCCCGATCCAGCGTTGATCGCTGCTGTTCTGTCTGCCGTCACGACCGATGATCTCGACCTGGTTTCCACCGACCCGGCGATGACCAAGGTCATCCGCCTGGCCGAACAGATCGCCAAATCCGACGCGTCAGTGCTCATCACAGGCGAGTCTGGCACCGGTAAAGAGGTTATGGCGCGTTATGTCCACGCCAAATCAAACCGCGCTTCTATGCCGTTCGTGTCCGTCAACTGCGCGGCGATCCCCGAGAACCTGCTGGAATCAGAACTCTTCGGCCACGAAAAGGGGGCGTTTACTGGCGCCCTCGCCCGCCGCATCGGCAAGTTCGAGGAAGCCTCAGGCGGGACGCTTCTTCTGGACGAAATCTCAGAAATGGATGTGCGCCTTCAGGCCAAGCTCCTGCGCGCACATCAGGACCGGGTGATCGATCGCGTTGGCGGTTCCAAGCCTGTTCCGGTCGATCTGCGCATCCTCGCAACCTCCAACCGCAACCTTGCTGAAGCCGTTCAGGAGGGCGCATTCCGCGAGGACCTTCTGTTCCGCCTGAACGTCGTCAATCTGGCGCTTCCTGCCCTGCGCGAACGTCCCGCCGACATTCTGGCGCTCTCCGATCACTTCGCCAAGAAGTATGCCAAGGCCAACGGCTTCCCGTTGCGCCCAGTCTCAGAACCGGCCCGTCAGCGCCTCATGGCTGCACCTTGGACCGGCAATGTGCGCGAACTGGAAAACACCATCCATCGTGCCGTCCTCTTGGCAAGCGGCCCAGACATCGGCCCGGATGCGCTTATCACGCCGGACGGATCGGATTTTGCCGCCCAAACCACGACCGCATCGTCAAGCGCCGTGCAGAAGGCCGCCATGACGGCGGAAACCGTCACCCGCGCGCTTGTCGGCCGGACGGTGGCTGAAGTGGAGCAAGAGCTTATCCTCGATACGCTCGATCACTGCCTGGGCAACCGCACCCACGCGGCGAACATTCTGGGCATCTCCATCCGGACCCTGCGCAACAAGCTCAACGAGTACAACGCCAAGGGTGTGCACGTGCCGCAGCCTGGTCAGGCAAGGGTTATGCAGGCGGGGTAGCACGACAGCACGCGGTGCTTCTGGCTGACCTCCGCCTGACTGAAACGTGAAAAGACGCCATTTGACCGTGGCGAACGCGGCTCCCTACGCTTTGGACCAAAAAGCTAGGAGTCTTTGCGATGCGCACCCGCCTCTCTCTTGCCCTGTCCGCCCTTTTGGCGTCTGCCGTTGCGATCGCCCTACCGGTTGGGGGGCACGCCCAGACCCAAGAGGGAACCGAGCAGGTAGCTGACCCGCGCATCGTCGAATCCAATCTGCCCACGGCGGCGTTTGGCTTCTTCTTCGCTTCCCGCTCCCCCGAAGAGCTGGAGCGCGCCCTCACCGACCTCGATGAAAACTGGAGTGACGGCTACTATGCCCCGCTGATCGAGATCACCGCCCTTACACCCAACACCGCCGCCCGTACCGCCATTTTCGAGTTTCTAGGTCGTCGAACTGGCGAAGAGTTCGGGCAGGATTTTCAAGCCTGGTTCCAATGGCTCTGGAACCGACCAGTGCGCAACACCCGCGACTATGCCGACTTCAAAGCGCTGATTTACCAGCAGATCGACCCGCGCTTTGGCACCTATTTTGCCGGCCGGCAGGCAACAGCTCAAATCCGCCTCGATGAAATCCGTTGGGGCGGTGTTGTCCAGGATGGCATCCCGCCGTTGCGCCAGCCAGAGATGATCACACCGGACGAAGCAACCTATCTGGGCGACGACAACATTGTCTTCGGGATAGAGATCAACGGCGATGCACGCGCTTACCCGCAGCGCATTCTCGCCTGGCATGAGATGTTCGTCGACACGATTGGCGGCGTGGAAATCGCCGGCGTCTACTGCACGCTCTGCGGCACCGTTATCCCTTACCGGACCAATGTGGATGGCACCAACCATTCCATGGGCACGTCCGGATTTCTCTATCGCTCCAACAAGCTGATGTACGATCAGGCAACCCAGTCGCTGTGGAGTACGATGCGCGGTGAACCGGTCGTCGGACCTTTGGTCGGTCAGGACATCCGCATGGAATTTGAGCCGATCATCACAACAACCTGGGGTGAATGGAAACGCCGCCACCCTGACACCACGGTCCTGTCGCTCAATACCGGGCACACGCGCGATTATGGCGAAGGCATTGCCTATCAGGCCTATTTCGCGACCGATGAGTTGATGTTCAACACGCCCTTCAACAATGACGACCTCGACAACAAGCGCGAAGTGCTCGGCCTGCGCTTCGCGGGCGGACCGGGCGACCAGCTTGCCGTCGACACCGCTTTTCTGGCGAGCACACCGGTCTACACCGACACGGTCGGCTTTCAGGACATTGTTGTCTTCACCGACCATAGTGGCGCCAACCGTGTCTACGATCCGCAAGGGGTCAGTTTTGCGTCCTATGATGGCGACCGCACGGCAACTGATGATGAAGGCGTGGAGTGGTCGCTTGATGAGGATGGCCTTACGGCCTCTGATGGACGCGCCCTTACCCGCCTGCCGGCTCACCGGGCCTTCTGGTTCGGCTGGTTCGCCGCCTTCCCCGAAACGCGTCTGGTGCAATGAAGAAAATGACCGGCTAGCTCCTCATCCTGTGAACCTATTAACCACCTGTTTACCGTAAAAGCGGCAAAAACTGCCTAGCATGTCATGCCCCCCGCACGGGGCACATCGAGGCAGTTAATGGCCGATACCACGGTTACCCCGCCTTCAGAGGCACCCGCCGGGAAATCCGCGTCCGGCGCCGGCTTTTCTCTGCCATCATTGGAGAGCCTCAAAGGCGCTCTGATGCGCGGCGATCTGGCGCTCGCCTTCGGCGTGATGACGATCCTCGTCGTCCTCATCATGCCGATGCCACCAATGATGCTGGATCTGTTCCTTGCAGTCTCCATCATCTTCGCCGTGCTTGTTCTGATGACGGCGCTGTTCATCCACAAGCCGCTAGAATTTTCTGCCTTTCCAACCGTTCTTCTGATCGCGACGATGATGCGGCTGGCGCTCAACCTTGCCTCAACCCGCCTCATCCTATCGGACGGTCACACTGGGCCCGATGCCGCCGGCGAAGTGATCGAAGCCTTCGGCTCCTTCGTCATGGGCGGCAACTTCGTTATCGGGCTTATCGTCTTCGGCATCCTGGTGATCGTGAACTTCGTCGTCATCACCAAGGGTTCCGGCCGCATCGCGGAAGTCGCCGCGCGCTTCACACTCGATGCCATGCCCGGCAAGCAGATGGCCATTGACGCTGACCTGTCTGCTGGCCTCATCGACGAGGCAACGGCGAAGGAACGCCGCAAGGAGCTGGAAGACGAAAGCTCCTTCTTCGGTGCCATGGACGGTGCCTCAAAGTTCGTCCGCGGCGATGCCATCGCCGGCCTGCTCATCACTTTCATCAACATCATCGGTGGCATCGTTATCGGCGTCGCCCAAATGGAGTTGTCCTTCAGCGAGGCCGGTCACGCCTACACACTTCTAACGGTTGGCGACGGTCTGGTGAGCCAGATCCCGGCTCTCATCGTTTCGACTGCTGCCGGTCTTTTGGTGTCGAAAGCAGGCGTTACGGGTGCTGCCGACCAAGCACTGATGAAGCAGCTTTCCGGCTATCCCAAAGCGCTGGGCATGTCGTCCTTTGTCATGGTCGTGCTGGCCATGCTGCCAGGCATCCCCGTCATTCCGTTCCTCGCGCTGGCAGGAGGGGCCGGATATCTGGCCTGGAAGGCCGACAGGCGATCCAAACAGGAAACCATCGAGGAACAAGCGCGCGAGGTCATGGAGAAGGCAGCTGAGGCCGCACCGCCGCCCGAGGAGCCAATTTCCAAGGTGCTAAAGATCGACGATCTACGCATCGAGCTTGGCTATGCGCTTCTCAGCCTCATCGAAGACGGCGATGGCGCCGATCGCTTGACCGAACAGATCAAGGCACTGCGCCGCTCTTTGGCCGGCGATCTTGGTTTTGTCATGCCGTCGGTGCGCCTGCTCGACAACATGCAGATCAGCGCCAACACCTATGTCATCAAGGTCAAGGAAGTGGACAGCGGCACCGGCGAGGTCTTTGCCGGCCAGTTCATGACCATGAATCCAACCGGCGGCGCGGTGGACCTCCCGGGCCGTGAAACAACCGAACCGACGTTCGGGCTGCCAGCCACTTGGATTGACTCCAAGCACCGCGATCAGGCCGAGATCAAAGGTTACACGGTCGTCGACCCGGCAACGGTGATCTCCACCCACCTCACTGAGATCATCAAATCCTCCACCGCCGATCTCCTATCTTATGCCGATACGCAGAAGCTCCTGAACGAGCTTTCCGGCGAACAGCAAAAGCTCGTCGACGACATTGTGCCGAACCAGGTCTCGGTCTCCGGCATCCAGCGTGTCCTGCAAAGCCTGCTGGCCGAGCGCGTCTCGATCCGCGATCTGCCCACTATTCTCGAAGGCATTGCCGAAGCGACAGCCTTTGCTCGCACGCCGCAGACAATCGCCGAGCATGTGCGCACGCGGCTCGCCTTGCAGATCTGTGCTGCCAACCAGTCGCCGGCTGGCTATCTGCCGCTGCTTCCGCTGACCCCACAATGGGAGCAGGCCTTTGCTGACGCGCTGGTCGGCGAAGGTGATGTAAAACACCTCGCCATGGCACCGACCAAACTGCAGGAGTTCATTGGTTCGGTGAACACCGCCTACAACGCGGCAGCCGAGCAGGGCGAAGTGCCGATCATGCTCGTCTCACCCGGCATTCGCCGCCATATCCGCGCCATCGTGGAGCGTTTCCGACCGCAGACCACCATCCTCAGTCAGGCGGAAATTCATCCCCGCGCTAAGCTCAAAACGTTCGGACAGATCGCCTGATGACACAGCCAGATGTCTTGCAATTCACCTTGCCCAACCTGCCGGATGGCACGCCCTATGGCCATGCGGAGGTTCCAAGCGGGCTGCTTGCAACCGTTGAAACCAGCCTTGAAAGGAGCACACCACCCAACCCAACAGACTACCCCTTGCCTGCCGGGTTCTCTCTCGTTCAACCCAACCCGGTGGATCTTCATGCCTTCAAAAAGCTCTACCATGCCGTGGGCGACCCCTGGCTCTGGTTTGGCAGGCTTGCACGCAGCGATGAGTATGTTCGTTCCATCCTTACCGCACCCACCACACCACTGCGCTATCTCATAGACCCGGCCCGCACACCC
>JBHJIX010000023.1:0-33215 GCA_050043025.1 Cohaesibacteraceae bacterium | reverse complement strand
TGCCCCAATAGCTGCCCCTTGACCGGCCCGCTCGCCATTTTCCGTCTCCCTCAAACCAGACCGCTGCATGGCTGCCCGTCGGCGCGTGCGCTTCCCAAGCGCGCCCAAGCCTGATAGCGCGGGGCTCTTGGTTTCCCAAGTAAGCTCCCTACCCACTTGGCCGACAGAAAGCGACTATGCTCGATCTTGTGATTTTTGACTGCGACGGCGTGCTGATCAACTCAGAAATGATTGCTGCGCGCGTGGAATCTGCCGCCTACAAACGCGAGGGCTTCGAGATGGAGCCGCTCGGCTTTGCCGAACACTTTGCCGGCATGACACACCACGCCATTCAAGAAGCTATTGAAGAAGAGCTTGAGCGCAAACTGGGTTCGGACTTCACGGATAAACTGTCCGAGGCCTTTTACGAGCTAGCCGACCAGGAACTGACCGCTGTTGCTGGCGTGGAGGAGATGCTGGACCTTGTCGAGGGCCCGCGCTGCATCTGCTCGAATTCTGACTCAGCCTATTTGCAGCGGTATCTTTCCGATGTCGGGCTTTTTGAGCGCTTTGCGCCGCACGTCTATTCAGCGCCTGAGGTCGGCACAAAGGCCAGCAAGCCAGACCCTAACGTGTTTCGCTTTGCAGCCGAACAGTTTGGCGCCGATCCGGCGCGGTGCGTTGTTGTGGAAGATTCAGCATCGGGCGTCAAAGGCGCGCGCGCTGCTGGCATGACCGTTATCGGCTTTGTGGGTGCCGACCATAGCTGGCCAGGTCATGCAGAAGTGTTGATGCAGGCTGGTGCGCTGACAACGATCAACCGCCACTCCGATTTGCCGGCCACGATCGAAGCCGTCGCCGGGTGGGACGAAAACGCGGCCTGATCGGACGTGCCCAGAGGCTTCTAGCTCTCTCGAAAATCGGCAACTTCATCAAATCCGACGATGACCTGATAGTCTGCCTGCCGCTCGGGAATCGGGATGAAAAAGTCTCGATTGACGACCGTGAAGTTGGCTGAAACCTCGGTTGGCTCAATCACGGCATCTGCGCGGACAATCTCACTTGAGATAACCTCGTCGGTTACCGTGTTCAGGACGACAATACGGATTGGGAAGTCCAAGGTGGCAGGTCCGCCCTGAGGCCCGATGATCACGCGTCCGGCGACGCCGATCGACAGACCGAACTGAAGGGGGCCGGTGCCACACTCAACAACGGTTTGCAGAATCTGCGCCTGGTAGCGAACCTGATCAGGCGGCGGCTCGTCAGCACGCGCATAGATGCGTAACGTTTCAGTGCCATCACGCACGATGATAGAGGGGCAAAGCTGATCGGCGCGCAGCTGATCCACCGAGATGCCGCCGAAGGTCGTTGGGGCGGCTGCTGAGATCTGCGTTTGATTCTGGCCACCGCCGCCTCCCTATAGGCCTGTGATGCCGTCCATCCCGCCGCCGCAAGCAGCAAGCGTCAATCTCAGCGCGAGGGCCGATCCGGCGCGCCATTTGGCCCATGCAGGCGCCCGCTTCATCGCTTGCTGCGCACGCCTCACTCGCTCACACCCTTGGTTTGGTAATCTACTGCCCACGCCGCACAAGGCGCGGAAATTGCGGCTATTTAGCAAGTTGCGTTTGGCTTGGCGAGAGGATAGCTCACAGTCTTCTTGCCACGCCCATGGAGCCTGATTGGCAGTTATGGCCCTGCCCGAAGCACCCGGTCCAACCTCCGCCCCCCTGACGCCAGATGCGCTTTCCAACCATTGGTCTTTGCGCGTTCTGCCTGGCTGGGCGCGACCCTATGCACGATTGATGCGGCTTGAGCGGCCAGTCGGGTGGCAGCTTCTCTTCTGGCCGTGTGCCCTGTCGTCGCTCCTGGCATCGATTGCTGCGACCGACGGTGCGATCCAGTGGTGGCACCTGGGATTGTTTCTCCTGGGCGCGATCATCATGCGCGGGGCCGGGTGTACCCTCAACGATCTGGTGGACCGCGATCTGGATAGCCAAGTTGCGCGAACCGCGGCGCGGCCCATCCCATCTGGCGAGGTGTCAACCAGCCGAGCACTTGGCTTTCTCATCGCACTCCTGGTGGTTGGGTTTGTCATTCTCATCCAGTTCAACCTGTTCACGATCTGGCTTGGCGTTGCCTCGCTGGCTCTGGTCGCGATCTACCCGTTCATGAAGCGCTTCACCAACTGGCCGCAGGTGGTTTTGGGGCTCGTCTTCGCCTGGGGAGCACTCGTCGGCTGGGCTGCTCAGACTGGCACCATCGATCCGCCGGCGATCGCGCTTTACGTTGCCTGCGTGGTCTGGATCATAGGGTACGACACGCTCTACGCTTTTCAGGACATTGAGGACGCCGAGCTGGTCGGCATTGGCTCGCCCGCACGGGCGCTGGGCACATCGGCACCGACCTTTGTTGGTTTCTGTTATGCGCTGACGGTGGCGTTGATCGCCTATGCACTATGGGCAGTGGATGCCGGTGTCTTGGCCTATGCTGGGCTGTTCGCAGGGGCGGTGCATTTTGGCTGGCAGATCGCCACGCTCGATCTGGATGATCCGCTCGGCTGCTTTCGGCGCTTTAAGTCCAACACACTAACGGGCGCGCTGATTGCAGGCGGTCTTATGACCGACCTTCTGACGCGTGGCGTGATGACAGCTTTTTAGCGGCGACCGCGTCGTTTGGAATAGCGCGGACGCCGGCCAGCAAGGGTGCGGGCTCGGCGTGGTTGGACATCTCGGCGAACCACCGCACCGATCATGTCACGAACCAACGAGTCAGCCCCTGTTTCATCACCCAGCAGCAGTGGTGCACTTAATCGGTCGGCCCATTGCCGCCAAACAGCGACCGCATCATCGATTGGCAATGCCTCGGCGAGCGTGACTGAATAGGCCGCATCCTCATGGCGCAGAACCAGCTTTACCGCCGGACCTTCGGTTGCCTCGTGGCTTTCCAGAAGTTCGGCAGCCACACCGGCATAACGCGTGATCGCGATGCGCTGCAGTACCATGGTTCCACCAAGACGCTGGGTTATCACCACCGACCGCGCCTTAAGATCCAAACGGCCTCGCTGCGGCATACTGGCCGCAAACGCGACCGCCTCGCGGCATCCGTCACTTTGTGGTGACGGATTGGCGTTGGCCGCTGCCTGCTCGCGCTGACGTTGAAAAGATGAGCCTAAAGCCATGGTCTGCCTTGTGCCTTCCTGTGGACGCGTGCGCCCGATGGGATCGCCTACGGTTGACCCGCTTTGGTGGCGTTGCGGCATTCATAACGGCTGGGCACTTTTGACCGGCTTAAACAACGGGGTAAAAAAAGTGTGCGTTCTTAAAGGGTTATCAGAACGCAAACAGGTTCGGCACAATTCACAAAGCTTCAACCTTGATTGCGGGCCGCGATCCTCTACACCCAAGGCGATGAATCAGCCTCCGGCATCCCAAGACGATCAAACGACCCAAGAGCGCCCGCCCGTTAGTGTGGTGTGCGAAGCTGCGCGCGAAGCTGGAGCGCTGGCGCTGCGGTACTTTGGCAAATCTCCGAAAACCTGGAACAAGCCTGGAAACTCGCCGGTGACGGAGGCCGATCTGGCCATCGACACCATGCTGCACAGCGCGCTGCGCAAAGCCTATCCCGGTTATGGCTGGCTGTCAGAGGAGATCGATGATGACGGTTCGCGTCTCGAAGGCGGTCCAACTTTTATTGTCGATCCGATTGATGGGACGCGCGGGTTCATTGCTGGCACCGACGATTGGGCGGTTTCCATTGCGCTGGTCGATAATGGTGACCCGGTTCTGAGCGCGCTGTTCAATCCGGTCACCGGCAAGCTGATCTTTGCCGAGGCTGGTGAGGGCGCGTTCTGCGAAGACGCTGACGGGTCCGTGGCGCGCCTTAAACCGACCGGCAAGGCCGATCTGCACGACGCACTTCTTGCCTATCCAGGACCGCCACGACCAAGCCAACCCTACAGCAAGGCCCCCAAACTGGCCTCGCTTGCCCTGCGCCTCGCGGAAGTCGCGACCGGACGGTTCGATGGATGTGTCGCACGTCCTGGTGCCAAACACTGGGATATCGCCGCCGCCGATCTCATCGTGCGTGAGGCAGGGCTCAGACTTACCGACAAAGCAGGGCGAGCGCGCGTCTATGATGGCGAGGATATTCGTCACCCAGCGCTGGTTTGCGGCAGTGACGCTCTGACCGACCTGTTGGCGCTCCAACTGCCCAATCCGTTCTGATCTGGATCGGCCATACCCGCGCGACGCGGCAAGGGCCACGCCGCGCTTAGTGCAGATCGCTTGACGGGCTTGCCGTCTCAGGTATGAACGCGGGGCATTGCAGCGGGCTTTGTCGGCCGGTCGCCACCCCGCCCTCCTTCAAGCACAGACCAAGCTAAGACAAGGACCAAGCCATGCGCGGTGCGACGGAAACCTCCACTCCACAGCTTCTTCACCTGGTGTTCGGCGGCGAGGTGGAAGCCCCCGATTCCCATACCTTTCTGGACATGGATGCGCTGGATGTTGTCGGCATCTATCCGAACTACGCCGAAGCGGAAGCCGCCTGGCGCGGCAAGGCCCAGGCCACAGTGGACAATGCCAACATGCGCTATTTCGTTGTCCATATGCATCGGCTTCTGGAACCGGGCGGCGACGATTCCTAAGGCTGCATGCGCCGGACAGGAAGGCGCTGTTGCCTGTTAAGATATGAGTGATCCGTGGCACAAACGTCTTGGCCGCCACCCGGCCGTCTTGTCCTTGGTTGGCCGGGGGCTGGCTGGCTATGTCTGGCTAGTAGATAAGACGGCTCGCAAGGTCGACAGCACCGAAGCGGGCGCCGAGGTTGAACCACACCTGCCAGCGATCTTCACCTTCTGGCACGGCGAACACTTTATGACGGCGATGGGCGTCAAACCTTCCTGGAACATGCATGTGATGATCTCGCGTAGTGCGGACGGAACGATTAATGCGGTGGCCGCTGAAGCGCTCGGCAGCAAAACGATACGCGGCGCGGGCGATCCCAAACGCCGCAAGGCCGATAAGGGCGGCGCGCGGGCTTTCTTGCAGTTTGCACGGCTCTTGGGCGATGGCGCGAGTGTGGCGATGACGGCCGACGTGCCAAAGGTCGCGCGGCAGGTATCGCCCGGGCTTATCCGGCTGGCGCAGCGCACAGGGCGCCCGATCATTCCAGGCGCCTATGTCACCCACCCGCGCGTGACGCTTTCAAGTTGGGACCGCGCATCCGTGCATTTGCCGTTCACCCGGGCCGCCATCGGGACGGGTGAAGCGATCTATGTGGACAGCGAAAGCCGCGACGAAGACGCCTGGTGTTCGCTGGTGAAAGAGCGTCTGGATGCCATTACGGCAAGCAGCTACGCCCTGATCGGCAGCACGCCGGCCTTCGGCGCCGAAGAGGCGATGCCGCATGGCTGATGTTCTCTCCGAAGGCATATTAGCGACCTATCGCTTTGCCGGCAGTTTGGTCGCGCCAATGGCTGGCGTGCTGATCCGGGCAAGGGCGCGAAAAGGCAAGGAAGATCTGCCGCGGCGGCGTGAACGCTTCGGTTATGCCGGTCAGAGGAAACCATCGGGCGCGTTGGTCTGGGTGCATGCTGCCAGTGTGGGTGAAACGGTCGCCATCCTGCCGCTTGTTCAGCGCATTGAGGCCATGGGTGCGCATGTTCTTTTGACCACCGGGACGGTGACGTCGGCGCAACTGGCCTCCAAACAGGTCGGTCCGCGCACGGTGCACCAATACGCTCCGCTCGACCTAGCGCCGTTCGTGCGCCGCTTCCTTAATGCCTGGCAGCCGCAACTGGCGATCTTCGTGGAATCCGAACTCTGGCCGGCAACTTTTCATGCGCTGGCCGCGCGCAACATACCCCATGTGCTTGTAAACGCGCGCATGTCAGAGCGTTCTTTTCTGCGCTGGCGTCGGGCAAGCGGGTTGATCGGCTCGATGCTGTCGCGCGTTACGCTCTGCCTGGCACAGACGGTGGACGACGCCGAGCGTTACCGCGTACTTGGCGCACCGCGGGTGCGGGTGACGGGCAATCTGAAGTTCGACACCCCTGCTCCTGCCCACACAGAAGCACAGCTGAAAATCGTTCAGCAGACCCTGCGCGACCGAAAGGTCTGGCTGGCCTCATCCACCCATCCCGGCGAGGAAGCCATTGCATTGCGCGTCCACAAGGCGCTGAAGCACCATCTGCCGGATCTGTTGACGATTGTGGTGCCCCGGCACCCGGAACGCGGCGATGAGGTGGCTGCGCTGGCGCGGAAGGCTGATCTGACCTCCGTGCAGCGCGGCAAAGGGGAGTTGCCGAAGCCGGAAACCGATGTGTTCATTGGCGACACGATTGGCGAAATGGGCCTCTATTACCGGCTTTCGCCGGTCTCCTTCATTGGCGGATCGCTGGTGCGCCATGGCGGGCAAAACCCGATTGAGGCGGCCAAACTACGCACTGCCATCTTGCATGGTCCCGACGTTCACAACTTCCCTGAGATTTACTCAGCGCTTGATGCTTCCGATGCCACAATCCTGGTGGATGATGCTGAGAAACTGGCGCGCAGTGTCGGCCGACTGTTGGTGAACGACAAGGATCGCGAGCGTTTGTGTAATGCAGCCACCGGCGCAATCCGCGAGTTTGAAGGGGCCTTGAAGGCCACGATGGATGCCATCGAACCCTTGCTGACAGCCTTTTCGGTCGCCGCTGCGCTGGAGCAGGCACGGCGATGAGCATGACGGCACCCGACCATTGGTGGCCCGAACCTGGCAAACCGCGTGGGTTCGCGACGCTGCTGAAACAGGCTGCCCTTTTTCCGGCCTCTTATGCCTATGGTCGCGCGGTGTTGCAGCGCATGGCCTCACCGGGCAAGCAGCCTGTGATCCCGGTGGTGTGTATTGGCAATTTCGTCGCTGGCGGAGCTGGCAAGACGCCGACGGGACTGGCCATCCATGACATTTTGGCTGATCTCGGCCTCAAGCCTGCTTTTATAACCCGGGGCTATGGCGGCGCACTGGCGACCTCGAGCTTTCGCGTGGACGGGGCGCGCCACCGCTCTGACGAAGTCGGCGATGAACCGCTGCTCTTGGCGCAAAAGGGCGAAACGTTTGTCGGCCCGGATCGGCTGACATCCATCAACAGCGCAGCCGACTTGGGCGCCACATGCGCCATCTTCGATGACGGCTTTCAGAATCCGGCCATTGAGAAGAACCTGTCGATCATCGTTGTCGACGCGGTGATGGGTGTCGGCAACGGCATGGCACATCCGGGCGGTCCGTTGCGCGCGCCGCTTAAAGGACAGATGGACCACGCCGATATCATCGTCGTTATCGGCAAGGGTGAAGCCGCCCATCCGGTGGTGCGGCTGGCAGCCCGCATGGGTAAGCCGATCCTCTCCGCCACACTTGCGATGCACGTGCCCGATGATCTGAAAGGCAAACCGATCTTCCCCTATTGCGGGATCGGCCATCCTGCGAAATTCTTCAACGCGTTGAGAGACTTCGGTCTTGATGTGGTTAAGGATCGCGGCTTTGACGACCACCATCCGTACACGCAGGAAGATGCCCGCCAACTTCTGGGCATCGCCCGCGAACGCGGCGCGACCTTGGTGACGACGGAAAAAGATGCGACCCGCCTGACCGCACGCACAGGCGCGCTGGGCGACTTGCGCGAAGCAAGCACTGTCATCAGCGCCAATCTCGTTTTTGAGGACCCGGCCTATCTGAAGTCGCTGCTCGGTGATGCCATCCGCAAGTGGCGGCGCGAGCTGTCATTGGTTGAGTTTGACTGAGCGGCGTTAGCCGCCCGCCCTTTGTTCGGCTTCCAGGGACGCTGCGGCGTCGCGATAGGGCTCCTGGCGGGCAACCGACCAGTATTTGAGATCAGTCAGTTGAATGCGCTCATGCGTAATGGCGCAGACGACATAATCGCCCGGTCGCAGAACATGATACTCCGGCGTGTCGTAACGGATCAGCGCTTCACGTTCATTGCCTGCAAACACCATGAGCCATCCTTTCCTTTGCCCACACTCTTAGGCGCCCCTCTTGCCGGCAAAAAAAGCTTTCAGCAAGGCCGATGCATCGCGTTCGCCAATACCATCATAGACCTCGGGCGCGTGATGGCAGGTCGGCTGGTCGAAGAATCGAGGGCCATGGGTGACAGCCCCCATCTTCGGGTCGCCGGCGGCAAAATAAACGCGGCGGATGCGGGCATGACTGATGGCAGCTGCGCACATGGCGCAGGGCTCAAGCGTGACGTAGAGATCCGCACCCGTCAGCCGTTCCTGGCCTAAAACTTGCGCCGCCTCGCGGATGACCAGCATTTCGGCATGGGCTGTTGGGTCAAGAAGTTGGCGCGTACGATTGCCATTGGACGCAATCACCTTGCCGTCCATCAGCAAAACGGCGCCGACGGGCACCTCATCGCGGGCGGCCGCCTCCCGGGCCTCGTCCAAGGCCAGTTCCATAGGGGTAAGTTTGCCTGAATTCATCACGCGCCGGGCTTGCCACGGAACGGGACAAGCCGTCAAAAGGACGGCCTGTTTATGAAGGACATTCCATGACCGCCATGTCCGGTGACCGGATCGCCAAAGTGATTGCTCGTTCGGGCCTGTGCTCGCGGCGTGAGGCCGAAGCCTGGATCGCCGGTGGTCGCGTCGTGCTGAACGGCAAAAAGCTAACAACGCCTGCCATCACCGTTGGCCCAAACGACCGCATCGAAGTGGATGGTAGCCCGCTACCCGCCCGCGAGCGGACACGCCTTTGGCTCTATCATAAGCCACGCGGTGTGCTGACAGCGGCGCGCGACCCAGAAGGTAGACCGGTTTTGCGGGACGCCTTGCCGGATGAGCTTACGGCCGTGAACCCCGTCGGTCGTCTCGACTTCAACACCGAGGGGCTGCTGCTCCTGACCAATGATGGTGGGTTAAAGCGCGTACTTGAGTTACCAGCGACCGGCTGGCTGCGTCGTTATCGCGTGCGGGCCTTTGGCGCAGCGCCGGAAGAAAAGCTCAACGCGGCCCGCAAAGGCATGACCATCGAAGGCGTGCGGTACGGGCCCATGGAGGTGAGAATCGAGCGTCAGCAAGGCGACAATCAGTGGCTCACGGATGGTCTGCGAGAAGGCAAGAACCGCGAAGTCAAAGTCGTGCTCGGCGCGCTTGGCCTGCAGGTGAACCGGCTGATCCGCATTTCCTATGGCCCCTTTAAGCTCGGCGATCTGGAACCTGGAGGTGTGCAGGAAATCCGAAGCCGCGTGTTGCGTGATCAGTTGGGTGGGCGGCTGATCGATGCCGCAGGCGCCGACTTTGATGCGCCGCTACGCCAGAGCGATAAACCCGACAAGCCGGCCGGAAACAAACCGCAGCGCAAACGAACAGCCCAAGCTGGCGACGAACAGCGCCCGCGTGCGCTTCGAGGGTTTGTGGAGAAGCCCAAAGGCAAGTCCAAAGCTAGTAAATCCAGATCAACACGCAAGCTGGCTGGCAAGAAGGCGCCGCGTCGATGAGGATTGTCGGCGGCGCGTTCAAGGGGCGGGCGCTAAAAGCGCCTTCCAGTCAGACCGTGCGGCCAACGTCGGACCGGGCGCGTGAAAGCCTCTTCAACCGGCTTGCGCATTCCGCTGATCTGTTTGCTGAAGGTCAGGCTCTTGAGGGTGCGACGGTGATTGATTTGTTCGCCGGCACGGGTGCTCTGGGGCTTGAGGCGCTTTCGCGCGGAGCCGTCTTTGCCTTGTTCGTTGACAGTTCGATTGAGGGACGCGGACTCTTCCGCGAAAACATGCTCGCCTGCTGCGTGGCCGCGCGCGCTCTGCTCTTCAAGCGTGACGCGACTCAGATCGGCGAGCGTGCCAAGAGGGAGCCTTTCACGCTCGCCTTTCTCGATCCGCCCTATGGCATAGGTCTGGGCGAAAAGGCGCTTTGCGCCCTTCACAATGGCAGGTGGCTGGCAAACCAGGCGCTGGTGATCTTGGAAGAAAGCGCAAAGGCCGAGATCAATCTGCCGGCTAGCTTTGGGATTATCGATCAGCGAGTTCAGGGCGAGACTCAGATGCTCTTCCTGCGATATAAATCAGCCCCATGATTGCACGTCTCTTCACGGCCATTCTTGCCCTGTTTGGCGCCGGCACGATGAGCCAGGCACCGGAGTTCACCCAGCAGTATCGTCAGGCGCTGGGTGGCGCGGTTGCCGAGCTGCTACTGGTGGCAGAAGCTTTCGATGCCGCGAGTGCGCGATCCGGCCCGTCGCGCAACGAAGCGCTGGAGCAGTATCGCGATACTGACAACACCTTTCTTGCCGAGCGTGGGCGGCAGATCGAAGGCACGCTAGACCGCTTTGACAGGCTAAAGGTGCAGGCAGAACGGCTGGAAAATGCCGGCCCATTCGAACGGATGTGGCTCGTCATGCAGGAGCCCGACCTGCTTGTCGTAGACGGCGCATGGCAGCGCTTTGAGCCGGCCATTCCGCTCACCATCGCTGGAGGTGTGATGGCACTTCTTGGAGGATTTATTGGCTGGCTTTTTGGCCGTGGCACGGACACGACAGTGAGGGCCACGGGCAAGATGCTGAAGGGCCGGAACAAGGGTCGTGCCCGCGCTTAGCTGCAGTTGATCTAGCGATCGAACAGCTTGTCGAGCGCCTGCTTATCGAGCTGGATGAAAGTCGGCCGTCCATGGTTGCACTGAGCGGCTTCCGGCACCTGCTCCATCTCGCGCAGCAACGCGTTCATCTCTTCAACCTTGAGAAGACGTCCAGCGCGAACAGCGCCGTGGCAGGCCATGGTTGAGGCAACGGCGTGCAGGCGCGCTTCCAAGCGGCCCGAGGCTCCGACATCCAGCAAGTCGTCGGCCAGATCGCGCACCCGGCTATGCGCATCGCAGAGTCCCAGCATGGCCGGCGTTTCGCGGACCAACACCGCCTTCTCGCCGAATGGTTCCAGGCCCAGACCGAGTTTGGCGAGCGTTTCGGCCTCGGCGAGAACGGCGTCGGCTGCCTCGCCAGCAAGCTCCACCACATCGGGGATGAGCAGCGGCTGAGTGGCGACGCCATCGCGCTCCAGACCTGCTTTTAGCTTCTCATAGACCAGACGTTCATGGGCTGCATGGGCATCGACCAGAATGATGCCAGCGCGGCTTTCGGCCAGAATGTAGGTCTCGTGCAGGTGTGCACGCGCTGTCCCGAGCGGATAGTCCGGCTCGGAGGTCTCTGGAACTGCCAGCGGCGCGGGCCGCGAGGACGGCGCATCGAGGCTCGGCATTGCCGGTGTGTAAGCCGTGGATTGCGGGTGCGGTGCGGACCGATAGAGGGGCGCGTTCACCGTTGTCAGGTCAGGATCGTACGTCGACGTCGGCTCAGCAAAGCCGCCGGGTGGACGCACATCATCCCTCCCCCGTTCCAGGGCAGCAATCGCCTGATCAGCAAGACTGGTCGATGCGGCAAGTCCAGCCTCGCCAAGCGCCTCGCGGATAGCCGTGATGAGTAGTCCACGCATATGGCTGGGATTGGCGAAGCGCACATCGGCCTTGGCGGGATGGACATTCACATCGACGCGTGCCGGATCAATCGCGATTGCCAGCACCACGGCCGGGAACCGGTCACGCGGGAGGAGGTCGGCATAGGCGGCGCGCACAGCGCCAACCAACAGCCGGTCGCGAACCGGACGGTCGTTGACGATGAGGTGAATATCGCGGCTCGTCGCGCGGTGCCATGTGGGTAGGCCGACCAGCCCTTCGATTGCCAACCCTTCCCGGGATGCCTGCAAAGGCCGCATGGAGGTGCGGGCCTCCGGGCCCAGAAGATCGGTCGCCCGATGTTCCAAGGCGCCGGCAAAGGGCAGGCTCTCCTGCGCCGGGGCAAGATCCAAGATCGTACGTTTCTCCGATTGCAGGCGAAAGCCGACCTTGGGCGCCGCCAAGGCCAAGCGCCGCACCACATCGGCAATGGCAGCCGTTTCAGCCTGATCGGATTTGAGAAACTTCAGCCGAGCTGGCGTTGCGTAAAAAAGCTCACGGACCTCGACAACCGTACCGCCGGACAAAGCTGCCGGCTGCGGGCCGCTGACCAAGCCGGCATGGACCTGAATGCTGTGAGCATCGCCACCGTTTGCAGAGCGGGAGGTAATGGCGAGCTTGGCCACGGCACCAATGGAGGGCAACGCCTCACCGCGAAAGCCTAGGGTGCGAATGTCGACCAGATCGTCGTCGGCAAGCTTGGAGGTTGCATGGCGCTGGACGGCGAGCGAAAGGTCTTCCAGACCCATGCCGACGCCGTCGTCGGTGACACGCAAAAGCGCTTTGCCACCCGCTTCGATATGCACGGTGATTTGGCGTGCGCCAGCGTCGAGGCTGTTTTCCACCAGCTCTTTGACGGCGCTCGCTGGTCGCTCCAACACCTCGCCCGCTGCGATGCGGTTAATGACGCTATCAGGCAGTGCCCGCACCTTCGTCGGCGTGGGCATTTGCGATTCAGATAAGCGGGCGGCCGAGGGCAAGGCGCCTCCTGGCGGGGTCGATCGTTGCGTTAGCTGAGCGGCTGACCCACGATGACAAGCGTCGGCGGGGCCTGCAAGAGCCGCTCGGCGACGCGCCTGATGTCGTCCACCGAAATCGCGCGGATAAGGTCGGCCCGCTCGGCCATGTAGCTGACTGGGATGCTTTCCAGCTGCATTCCGACCAGCTGCTGGGCAATCTTCTGCGACGAATCAAAGCGCAGCGGATAGGAGCCGATGAGGAAGTCCTTGGCAGCTTCCAGTTCTTCCTCGGTCGGCCCCTCAGCCACGAACTGAGCGATCACATCGCGCATGACGTCCAAGGTCTCTTGCGCACGCTCAGGGCGCGTCGAAGCGCCGCCGCCCATCATCGGGGCATGGTCGCGTGACACCAGATAGGTGAAGACGGAGTAGGTCAGGCCACGTTCCTGGCGCACTTCGCGGAACATGCGCGAGGAGAAGGTGCCACCGCCCAGAATGTGGTTCATCACAAAGGCCGTCAGAAAGTCATCGTCGGCTCGTTCCAAGCCAGGCATGGAAAAGCGGATCACCGTCTGAGCGACATCCTGGACTTGCTGTTCCTGCAAACCGGTCGGGATGGTGACGTTGGCAACATCTTTCAGTTCAGCTTCAGCACGCAGGCCGCCAAAGGCGGTGTCGACCAGTATGTCGGCGTCACTGGCTGCAATAGCTCCAACGACGGATATGCGCACATTGTCCTGGCCAAGGGTCGCGGCAAGGTGTGCGACCAAGTCGGTGCGCGTGATCGTCGGTACGCTCTCCAATGTTCCATCTGACGGATTGGCATAAGGGTGGTCCGGGAAAATCGTTTGCGAGGTCAGGCGGGAAGCGATGCGCTCGGGATCATTAAGATCGCGGCGAAGTCCGGCGACGATCTGAGCGCGCATGCGCTCAATGGCATCGTCATCAAAGCGTGGCTCTGTGAGGGCCAGCGCCAATAGCTCGGTACCGAGCTCCACCGTGTCAGCGACAACGGTAAGCTCGCCGGAGAAGTTGTCGTGGCTGGTGTCGAACGACAGGCGAATGGCGTTGTCTTCCAGGATGGTTTGGAAGGCTAGGCTGTCATACTCCCCCGCGCCTTCATCAAGAAGGGCTGAGAGTAGGTTGGCAACGCCAGGGCGTTCCTCAGGATCTTGAACCGCACCAGCGCCCTCGAAAGCGAACCGCATGGCAACAAGCGGTATCGTGTCATCTTCGACCAGCCAGTAACCGATGCCGCCCGGACTGGTGCGTTCCTGCACTGTCACCGATGCTTCGGCACGCTGCGGTTCGGTAAGGCTGAGGGCCATGAAACTCACCATCGCGAGGGCCAGGGAAAAGCCAGCCTTCGTCCAACTGTTGAAAGTGCGGGTATCGGTCATGCGGCGGTCCTCATCAAGTCCAGGCTGCAAGGCCAATTGGGATGGGTGATTGGTTAGCCGTTTGTAGCATCGGCTTCCGGCTGTGGAGCCGGACGCTGGGTACCAACAACAGCACGGTGCGGTTGGAGCACCATCCGGGCGGCCTCCATCACATCATCGGTGGTCACAGCGTCGATACGGACAGGCCACCCCTGTACGTCGGCTAAGTCCTCCCCGACGGCGAGAGATGAACCGAAAATGCGGGCCAGCGACGACTGGCTGTCCTGAGCAAACACCGTCTGTGCAACCAGATTGCGCTTGGCGCGGGTGAGCTCTTCTTCAGAGATCCCTTCGGCCATGAAAGACTCGATCTCAGCATTGAGATCGGTTTCCAGGCTTTCCAGCGTTGTCCCGTCGGCTGGGTAGGCGAACAGATAGAAGGCGCCATGATCAAGGGCCGAGCCTTGATAGAAGGCGCCCATCGAGGCGGCCGTGCGCTCCTCGATCACGAAGCGGCGGTAAAGCCGGCTCGTTGCCCCGTCGCCAAGATAGTGAGCCAAAACGTCCAGCGCCGGAGCCATGCGCTCGTTCTCGCTCAAGGTGTAGGAGGGCGCTAGATAGGCGATCTGAACCAAGGGCTGAGCGATACGGGCATCGCGCAGGGCGATACGGCGCTCGGCAACGGGCTCAGGCTCAAGCGGACGCATACGCTCGGTAATCGCACCTTCGCGCTGCGGCAGTACGCCGTAATAGGTCTCGGCAAGCTCGCGGACCACCGGCTCATCCACATCACCAGCGACCACCAAAATGGCGTTTTCGGGCGTGTAGTACTGGGCGTAGAAGTCGAGCGCCATCTCTCGGCTCTACTCCTCCATCTCATGGCGCCAGCCGATGACGGGAACGCCATAGGGATGGTTCTGGTAGAGCGTTGCCGTGAAGCTTTCACGCATCTGGGCAGAGGGGTCGTTATCGACACGGGTGGCACGCTCTTCCAGGATCACGTTGCGTTCGGATGCGACATCGTCCTCCAACAGGACAAGGTTCTTCATCCGGTCGGCTTCCATTTCCATCATCAGGGGAAGATGCTCGACCGCAATGCGCTGGAAGTAGGCGGTGTAGTCGTAGGAGGTGAAGGCGTTCTCGGTACCTCCAAGGCGGGCGATGGTCTGAGAGAACACATCGTCTGGAAAGTTCGTCGTGCCCTTGAACATCAGATGCTCTAAAAAGTGAGCAATGCCCGATTGGCCAGGCGGCTCATCGGCGGCACCCACTTTGTACCACACCATATGCGTGACAACCGGCGCGCGCCTGTCGGGGATAACGACCACTTCCATGCCGTTGTCCAGTGTGAACTGGGAGGCGTTGGGCGCGAAGGTGAAGCCGGCATCCTGGCCGCGGGCTGGCGTGAGCCCAAAGGGCGTGGTCTGCATCATGAAGAGTGTTCCCAAAACGAAAAGCGCTGTGGGCCATATGGCCAATCGGCCAGGAGCCTGAAACCGTGTGCGCATTAATCGGATCATCTAAGCCGACCTCCCAAGGAAACGAAAGGGCTGGGACGCGGACCAAAACAAATCGGCCGCATCATGCGTGATATCGCAGGTAGGGTGTCTGCCGATGGATTGGAAGAGGTGCCGGACTGACGGTTGGTCACAGCTGGGTGACAATCATGACCAAACGGTCATGTTGCAGACAATTCGAGGTGTCCGACCTAGAACGGCCACCAGGAAAAGCCGCCCGACTGCTCAGCTTCAGCAAGCTCTTCGGCTTCGGCGCCATAGGGCGCTTCTGCCGACGGTGCGCGGGCTGAGGTCGGTGGATCGGTCAGGAATCGGCGTTCTGGAGTTCCCGTCTGCGCATCCCTGATGGCACGGCCCTCCTGGCGGGCAATCTGAATTTCAGCCTCGCGCTGCATCTCGGCCACGGAAAGCGGACGGCTGACACCAGAGTTGCTTTCGGTCTGACCCCGTTGCCTTGACCTTTCCGCAAGGGCTTGCGTGGCTTCAATGTCAACGCCATCAACGCCTGGCGTGAAGACCAGCGTCTGGTCCTCACTTTGCATGACTTGCGCCATGCGCTCTCGTGAACCGGTCGGCCAATTGGGATTGGCGGCCGCAATCTGTGGGGACTGTGGCGATGGAAGCCGGTTCTCGTCCGGTGTGGTCACCTATGGTGCGCGTGCCGAGTAGTCGATGGGTTCCTCTTCAGGCGTTACGCCAACGGTCGTCACCAAGTCACCCAGAAGGCTCTCCTCCAACCCAGGCTCGTTTTCATCAAAGGAGCCGTAGGTGGAGCAACCTGCCATTACAGCGCCGACTGCCAACAACGGCAGAAGGCGAAACACGATTGGGGTCGAAGAAGAGGGCATGGGCAAACGCATCACAAACCTTTGGTAGTCCGAGCCTTTAATATGGGAATTGCGGCAACACCAAGCCATGAGATTTACCCCTCAGGCTGGATCGCTCGTTTCGGGTTCCACCCGTTTTGCCCGGTCCACGAAAAATGCGTCATACAGCAGAAGCGCAACACCGGCAACGACCCACACGTCGGCGAGGTTAAAGACATACCAGTAATAGCCGGCCGCATGCAGCGAAACGAAATCCACCACCGCGCCGTAAAGCACGCGATCAATGGTATTGCCGATGGCGCCGCCAATAAGAATGCCAAGTGCGATGGCCGTTAGCTTGTCGGCGTTTCGAACGAGCCAGACGATAAGCGCCAGCGTGATGGTTGTCTTGATACCGACCAGAAGCCAGACCTGCGCTGCACTGCCGGCCTGGAAAAACCCATAGGAAATCCCACGGTTCCAGACCAACACGAGGTCAAAGAACGGCGTCACTTCAACCGAGCTACCTGCTGGCAGAGCCAAGAAATGATCAAGCACCGCCCGCTTGACGATCTGGTCGAGCACCAGAAGCACCACCGCCAAGAGGGCGCCGATGCCGCGGAGCCGGGGCGCGGCGATCCATCTCATCGGCGCTAGGCAGCCTTGGAATAGCCAAGCTCACGCAAGGCATCTGCATCACGCAGCGTGACATCCGGGAAGTCGGTGTCGGTTCCCACTTCAGGAAGAATTTTCCACGAGCGGGCGCACTTGCTGCCCTCTGCGGTGCCGGGCAAAACGCCGACGCCATGAACATCATCAAGATCAAAAGCGTCAGTGGGAGCGGCACCGTGATGAACGCTTGCTTGTGAGGCGATGGCGACCTCCGCCCAATCCACATCTTTCACGCGGTTGAACAGATCTTCGTCGGCGATATGGATGGCCGGTGCCGCTTCAAGCGATGACCCGATCCGCTTTTCGCGCCGTTCGATCTCTAGAGCGCCCGTGACAACACGGCGAACCTGACGAATCGTTTTCCAGCGGCCAGCCAGTTCCTCATCGCGCCAATCAGACGGAACATCCGGATAGGCCTGCAAATGGACCGAGGCTGTCTCATCGCCGTGCCGCGCAAGCCAGACCTCTTCCATGGTGAAAGGAAGCAGCGGTGCGAGCCATTTGGCGAGTGCATCCAGCGTCACGTCCAAAACGGTCAGGCAGGCTCGGCGGCGTAGCGAAGAAGGTGCATCGCAGTAGAGCGCATCCTTGCGGATGTCGAAGTAGAAGGCTGAGAGATCAACGGTCGCGAAGGTGAACAGCGTCTGGAACACCTTCTGGAAATCGAAGCGATCATAAGCTTCGCGAACGGTCTTATCGAGCGTCGTCAGCCGGTGCAGCATGTAGCGCTCCAGCTCAGGCATCTCGAAAGCCGGCATAAAGTCGCGCTCGCGATCATGATGAGTGACCGAGCCAAGCGCCCAGCGCAACGTGTTGCGCAGCTTGCGATAGCTGTCGACCACAGTTTTCATGATTTCCGGGCCGATGCGTTGGTCATCGGAGTAGTCAACACTTGCAACACAGGCGCGCAGAATGTCCGCGCCATACTGGTTGATAATGTCCTGCGGGAACATCTGATTGTTCAGCGATTTGGACATTTTGCGCCCGTCCTCGGCCATGGTGAAACCGTGGGTGAGCACATCGTCGTAAGGCGCACGGCCACGGGTCCCACAGCTTTCCAGAAGCGAAGAATGGAACCAACCGCGATGCTGGTCGGAGCCTTCTAGATACATCACCCGATCCTTGCCGCCATCGATCTCGCGATGGGTTTTCAGGTCGTCGCGCTTGTCGAGCACATAGGCGTGGGTCGAGCCAGAGTCGAACCAGACATCAAGGATGTCGGTTGCCTGATCCCACTCATCGGCATTGTAAGCGTTGCCAAGGAAGCGTGCCGTGGCATCTTCCTTGAACCAGGCATCAGCGCCTTCTTCGTGGAAGGCATCGACCACCCGTTTGTTCACCTCCGGATCGCGAAGAACCTCGCCCGTTTCCCTGTGCGTGAAGACGGTGATCGGCACACCCCAGGCGCGCTGGCGGGACAGAACCCAGTCCGGGCGGTTCTCGATCATGGCACGCAAGCGGTTTTGCCCCTGCGCCGGATAGAAGGTGGTCGCGTCGATGGCATCCAGCGCCTTTTCTCGGAGGCTTCGAACATCCTGTCCGCGCATTTCCGCTTCGGTCAGATCCCGCTCCTCCGGCTTCTGGTCCATGTAAACGAACCATTGCGGTGTGTTGCGGAAGATGACCGGTTTCTTGGACCGCCAAGAGTGCGGATAGGTGTGCTTGAGCCGTCCGCGCGCGAACAGCATATCCTTCTCGATAAGGGCGGCGATGACACGCTTGTTCGCATCGCCCTTCTTGCCCTTGTCATTAATGACGCGGGCCGCGCCCTCTTCCGCATCGGGGCCGAAGCCTGGCGCGTCGGTGGTGTAGAAACCAGCATCATCAACGGGGAATGGGATGTCCGTATCGATACCCCGAGCTTTCAATGCCTGCTGATGGTCCATCCAGGCCTCAAAATCCTCGCGACCATGGCTGGGCGCGGTGTGGACAAAGCCTGTTCCGGCGTCATCGGTGACATGGTCGCCGTCGATGAGCGGAACATCGAAGCCATAACCTCCACCGAGGCCTTGGAGCGGGTGCTGAAGCGTCAGGGCTTCAAGCTCGCTCGGTTCAATGGCCCGCAGCTTCTTTGCTTCGATCTTGGCTTGGTCTGTGACGCTCTCAACCAGAGCATCGGCAACAATGAACTTTTCGCCCGGCTGCGGGCCGAAGTCGTTTTCAGCCGCTGTTACCTCGTAGAGACCGTAAGCAATGCGATTGGAATAGGAGACCGCGCGGTTGCCCGGGATCGTCCAGGGGGTCGTCGTCCAGATGAGGACAAAGGCATCTTCTTGGACAAGCGGCGGATTCACCTCGTCAAGCTCTGGCGGGGCTGTCGGGTTTAGGGGATCGACTTTCGGAACCCCACGAACAACAGGAAACTTCGCCCAGATCGTATCGGACTCGTAGTCCTGATACTCCACCTCGGCTTCGGCGAGCGCCGTGCGTTCCACCACAGACCACATGACCGGCTTGGAACCGCGGTAAAGCTGGCCATCCATGGCGAACTTCATCAGTTCCTCGGCGATTGTCGCCTCTGCATCGAAGCTCATAGTCGAGTAGTAGTTCTCAAAGTCGCCTTCAACGCCCAATCGGCGGAACTCTTCGGCCTGCACACCGATCCACTCATCGGCGAAGGCTCGGCACATGGCACGCAAACTCACTGTGTCGAGATCGTCCTTCGACTTGCCCTTCTTGCGTAGGTCTTCTTCGACCTTCCATTCGATCGGAAGGCCGTGGCAGTCCCAGCCCGGCACATAGTTGGAATCGTAGCCCGCCATCTGCTTGGAGCGGGTGACCATGTCTTTGAGAATCTTGTTGAGCGCGTGACCGATATGCAAATGGCCGTTCGCGTAGGGCGGGCCGTCATGCAGGATGTAACGCGGGCGCCCAGCGGCATCCTCACGCAGCTTTTTGTAGAGGTTCTCATCATCCCAGCGCTTGAGGATCTCCGGCTCCTTCTTGGGCAGGCCGGCGCGCATGGGAAAGTCGGTCTTGGGCAGAAACAGGGTCTGCGAATAGTCGAATGGTTCAGACATCGCTTACATCGTCAAAAAGGTCTGGAGGGGCGCTCTTGGTCAGCGCTTCAGGTCGTCAACACAGATATCCCGGCACTGCGCGGCGTGAATCAAAGCGCAGCCGGGCCGATAATTCGCGGTATCTGTTTCCAAACCATAATCGGCTCTTACCACGGGCCTGCGCACAAATAAAGGTGTGCCGTCGTGCGCACGCCGGTTCAGGCCGCAACAGCCGTCGCATGGACCAGGCCGAGTGCATGATCGAGCGGCGATAGCGGCTGCGCGGCTGCCAGGGCGGCCCGCGCCTCGGCGCTGTCGCGATCCATCTGGGCAACAAGCGCTTCTGGCCCGTCAAATTTCATTTCCGGGCGCAGGAAGGCGTGGAAAGCGACCTCGACCTCCTGGCCATAGAGATCGCCAGAGAAATCGAAAAGGTGGACTTCGAGCAAGGGCGGTTTGTTGCCAAAGGTCGGGCGACGCCCATAGTTGGAAACCGACGGATAAACGGTCTCACCGACCTTGATGGTGGTGGCATAGATTCCGTGAGCCAGGGCGCTTGATGCGTCGAGCGCAATGTTGGCCGTCGGATAGCCCAGTTGCCGACCGCGTTTCTCGCCATGCTCGACGATCCCATGGACAAAGTACCGGTGGCCGAGCAAGCCATTGGCCTGTACCATTTCACCCGCCGATAAGCAGGCGCGAATGCGGGTGGAGGAAATGGTCTCCCCACCCTCATCAGCAAAGGGTTGCACCTCAACCACCTGAAATCCGCCATGGGCGCGTAGCGTGTCCGGGCTGCCAGCCCGGCCTTGTCCGAAGCGAAAATCATGGCCAACGACAACACCGTCAGCCTGCATGCGTGCGACCAGCGTGTCGGCGATGAAGGTGTCCGGCGACTGCGTTGCCAGATCTTGATTAAAGAGCATCGTCATGACGCCAGACAGGCCCATCGCCTCAGCGATACGGGCCTCAACATGGTCGCTCGCCAAAAGGTTGAGCGGGCGATCGGGGGCGAAGTAGAGCTTGGGATGCGGATCAAAGGTCAGCACCCAGACTTCGCCGTCACGCTGGGCGGCAAGCTCCAAAGCCGCCTCGGCCACGGACTGATGGCCGCGGTGAAAACCGTCAAAATTGCCGATCATGACAATGCGCGGGCGTTCAGGCGCGGGAGGCATGTCGGGTTGAGTTAGGCGGAGCACAGCGAACCGATGTCGTTTGGAGCGTTAGCCGGCTCGGCTTAGAAAAGCTTGGGGCCACCGGTCAAGGTCGTTGGCCGGCCTCCTTGTTCCTTAGGCCAACTGAAGTTGGTCGCGCGTTGGCACCATAACCAGCGCCTCGCCTGTGAGGACGGGCTTTCCCTCCACCTGGAAGACGCATGTGAGACGAGCGCGCTTTTTTTCCGGCATCAGTTCGGCAACCTCGACCTCAACGTCCACCGCATCCCCGATGTGCACCGGCGCAAGGAACTTAAGCGTCTGGGATAGATAGATCGCTCCAGGCCCTGGAAGTCGGGTGCCCAGGACGGCGGAAATCAAGCTTGCGGTATAAAGCCCGTGTGCGATGCGTGATTTAAAGGGCGTGCGGGCGGCGAAGTGTTCAGACAGGTGCACCGGATTGCGGTCACCGGACAATTCGGCGAAGCCGACAACATCAGAAGCGGACACCATGCGAGTGTACGTGGCGGTCTGACCGACGAACAGATCTTCAAAGGCAAAGCCTCGTAACTCCAACATCGCTTGCTTCCTTTAGATGTTGCAGCGCAAACCGATAACGGTGCGTCCCGTCTATAAGGCAGCCCTCACACAGGCTTCTATGCGGCCATGGTCCTGCATCTTTGGTCGCAGCCCTGGCACCTGCAACTTGGCGAAGAAACCCGGCCAAAAATGCCGAGCAGGAAAAAATTGCCGCATTAACGAATGCTTCAGTGGCAATGCGTATGTTTGCAGCCGGGTTTGGGAGCCGGACAGCTGTGTCGGTTTCTATTTAATGTGGGACGAGGGCGGCCAGGGCGCCGTTTCAGTGGAGTAGTGAGTATGGCTGTAGACACGTCCATTCCGGTTCTGGTCGTTGACGACTACAAAACCATGGTGCGGATCATCCGCAACCTTCTTAAGCAGCTCGGCTTTTCCGACATCGATGATGCGAAGGATGGCCAGGAAGCGCTGGAGAAAATGAAAGGTCGCAAATACGGCCTGGTGATTTCTGATTGGAACATGGAACCGATGACTGGCTATGAACTGCTGAAGTCCGTTCGCTCTGACGACGGTCTGTCCCGCACCCCATTCATCATGGTGACGGCTGAGTCCAAGACCGAGAACGTTGATGCTGCCAAAAAAGCCGGCGAGAACAACTTCATCGAGCAGCCGTTCAATGCGGCGACCCTAAAGTCGAAGATCGCCGCTGTCTTCGGCGACTAAGCGTTTCGCACAGACTGAATTTTTCGAAAAGCGGCCTTTGTCCAGGGGCCGCTTTTTGCGTCTCTGAGTGGGCGCCGATCTCCGGCTGACATTCGGAAAACCGCACCTATGGGTGCAATGGGGTTGGGGGACCCCAAACAGGCTGGGAGTATTGAGTATGGCCAAAAATGCACAATCCGCGCTCGATCTGAACGCGCTCGTCGTGCGCCAAGCAGAAGCCGTCGTCGCCTGCGTCAATGAGGGACAAGCAGAGGGCATAGCCCGCCTCGACATGGCTGGCGCCTTGGATTTTGCGCGGCTGATGACCGATTCCTTGCAGGGCACACTGCAGTCGCTTGAGCATAGCTTCGCCGATGCCGTGCGAGCGGCGGCGAAGGATATCCATGAACTGCGCCATGAGATTGCAACCCTGGGTGTTGATTCCATGCGCGCCGACCATCTGCCGGAAGCCGGTCAGGAGCTGAACGCTGTTGTTCAGGAGACTGAAAAGGCCACCGATCGGATCATGGAGTCGGCCGAGGCGATCATGAGCGCCGACCGCGAGGACAAAGCGGCCTTTGAGACGCTTGTTGATGCTCAAATGCTCGCCATCTTCGAGGCCTGCACCTTTCAGGACATCACCGGACAGCGCATCGCAAAAGTGGTAGAAACGCTGGAACGTCTAGAGCATCGCTTCGACCGGCTACTGGAAGCCCTGCCGGAAGGCGGTGCGGACATGGCGTTCACGGCGGACGAAGAGGCTCGCGACAAGCGCAAAGAAGAGCAAATTCTCAATGGGCCGCAGATTGATGGACCGCAGGTCGATCAAAACGCCATTGATGAGTTGTTCGACTAGTAAATCCGTTCCACACACTGTTCGAGAAAGCCCGGCCTTGCGCCGGGTTTTTTTGTTGGCCGTGCGCCTGCCCTACCAAGCAAGTCGCGCCATCCAACCGATGCTGTTGTAGGGTGAGGCGTCCAGAAAGGCCGCCACCCGCGCCGGGTTTGGCATGGTCGAAGGGCCAAATTCGCCAGCATGGATACCGCCGGTCAAAAACAGGCAGTCGATGCCCTGCTCGTGAGCGCCGCGCAGATCGGTGCGCTCAGAATCACCAAGCGCCAGAACGCGTTCCGACGGAGGATTGCCCGCCATCTCCAGCGCTGCCTGGTAGATGGGTGCAAAGGGCTTGCCGAGGATGATCGTTTCTCCACCCATTTCCTCGTAGAGATCAGCGAGCGCACCAGCGCAGTAGATGAGCTTGGAGCCCATCTCGACGACCTTGTCGGGATTGGCGACAATCATCGGAACTTGCCGATCGGCCAGCGCTTGAAGCCTCTGGCGATAATCCTCCGGCGTTTCCACCTGGTCGTTGAGCGGCCCGGAGCACAGGCAGACCTCAGCCTCACTGTCGGTCGTGAATTGAACCGGTAGGCCATCAACAAGGGGTTTGTCTTTCTCAGGGCCGATATGGGTCACCTTGGCGTCCCGATAGCGGGTTTCAATCAGCTGACGGGTAACATCACCGGAGGTGACCACATCATCATAGCCGGCCACCGGCATCTCTAACCGTTCCAATTGCTCGCGAACGATGGTGTGCGGGCGCGGCGCGTTGGAGACGAGGATGACCTTCAGGCCAGCCTCGCGCGCATTGATCAGCGCCTCAGCGGCACAGGGCCAGGCGCCAACTCCATTGTGGATGCCGCCCCAGACATCAGAAAAGATGACGTCATAAGACGGCGCAAGATCGGCAAGGCCCATGATACGGGCGGAGTTGGCAGCCATGGTCTTTCTGTCCGGTGGAAATGGTGACTAGGCGGAGCGGCTCAGCGCGGCAGCCGGGCGGCGTGGTCGCTGGGCGGGCGGCTCTTCAGAAGCCGGCTCGCTCTGTGCCTCGCTGGCCTCGCTGATCAGGTCAGCCACCTTCTGCTTGTCGGGCCGCGGGACGATGTCGACCACGCGTGGGCGGGCAAACAGATTGCCCTGCGCATAGCGGAGCTTGCACTCAAGGAGCTCTACGACCTGGGCTTCGCTTTCCACGCGATCAACAATCAAATCCATGCCGTTGCGGGCAGCGAGATCGGCCAGGTCTTCAGGATGAATGTCGCTGCGGGCTTCAGCCCCACTTCCGAGGAAAATGGACACCGGCGCTTTGGCATAACGAAAGCCGTGGCTTGAGAGGTCAAAGAGGTCAGAGCGTACATCGTCGAGATTGGAAACGCACATACGGAAGCCAAGGTCAGCAAGCGTGCCCATGACGTCGAAGTCGAGCGGCGAGAAGGCACGCACGTCTTTCTGTGCGATTTCGAGCACCAGCCGGCCGGCAAGCTCCTTCTCTTCGGTCAGCGTGTGCACCAGCCAATCGGCAAAGCGTGATCGCATCAGAGCGCTGCCGCTAAGCGGCACGAACACCATGGACGCCGACTCTCGGGCGGCAAAGCGATCAGCCAAGGCAAGTGCGCGCAACATCGCAGCCTTGTCGAACGCCTCGCTCACTCCGGCGGCCTCGACAGCCGGCAAGGCGTGTTTGGCTTCAAGCGTGCCACTGCCATCGAGCACCAGATTGAAGATCGTCGCATAGCCCCTCGCCCGACGGTGCGGCAGGGTCACGATGGATTGTAGTGCAGTTTCGATGCGCTCATTCTCAACAGCGGCGGTGACCCGTTTGATCAACGCACGGGACTGCGCCTTCTTGCTGGTTTTCTGCTCGTCGGTCTGAGCGGCGCGAGAACGGCGTTTGGATCGCGCCTTGGGTTCGGATTCTTGATCGCTCTCGCCGGCCTCATCATCAGACGCAGCTTCAGCAGGTTTCGATGCGTCATCGACGGGACTTTGCGCCACCGCTGCTGGCTTGGCGGCCATGGCCTCCAATGACGCTCGCTTGGCTGATGCGGTTTGCGGCTCAACTTGGGCGGCGGAGACAATCAGATTTTCACCGCTTTCCAAACCTTCTTCCAGCTCCACCAGACGATGATCATTGTCGGCCACGGCTTCGGTAACCTGAGCAAGCAGCGCTCCAACGGCCTGAACATCCTGGTGCAATGGGGCGACCGCCTGATCGACGATCTGTTGGGTGTCGGTCTCCAGCGCAACCAGGCGGCTGCGGATCATGTCGACTTCGTTAAAGAGGTCCTGAAAGGTCGCGTCATTGAGCGCAATCTGCTGCTCATGCGCCTTACGCTCGTTGCGTCGCGCGGCCGCCTGATCAACCACGGCCATGACGAAAAACAGCACGGCGCCAAACATGACAGCCATGTCGAGCGGGAGCGGCGTCAACCGGAAGAGTATCGCCGCACCACTGGCGGCGATCACGGCAATAGCGGTGTAGATCAAAGCGACGCTGTGCCGCATACCGGTCGAACCCATCAACAAGCGGCGCGGCTGAACGAATCAGCCGGCCATGTCTTCTGCGTTGCAACTATGCCCTAAGTGGCTGCTTATAAAGAAGCCAGCGCCATGGTGTGATCTGAAATCACCCACAGATTTGCCATCTGGGCTCGGCGAGGGAGTTCAAGCGTTCGCTGGTTCGCGGTTATCGGCCGGCGGCTCATCATGGGGCACTTCGACATCAGCGCTGGCATCGCTGGCCAGCCGACCGTCGATCAAGTGCAAGCGGCGATCCATACGACCGGCAAGATCAAGATCGTGGGTTACGGCGAGGATCGTCCGGCCAGCCTTGTCGACAAGATCCTGCAGGATCGTGAACACCTGCTCGGTGGACTTGGAATCAAGCGAGCCTGTCGGCTCATCGGCGAGGATGAGCGCCGGGTCATTGGCAAGGGCGCGCGCCACAGCAACGCGCTGCCGTTGACCGCCGGAAAGCTGGTCGGGGCGTTTGTCGATATGATCGCCAAGACCGAGGGAGGCCAGCAAATCGCCAGCGCGTTCATGCTGCTCACGTTGGGACAGGCGGGCGAGCCGGCGCATGGGGAGCATGACATTGCCGCGTGCGGTGAATTCAGGCAGCAGGAAGTGGAACTGGAAGATGAAGCCGAGTTCTGCCAGCCGAACATGCGCGCGTTCATCGGGCGTCATGTCGTGGGTCGATTGTCCTTTGATCAAGACATCGCCGCTTGTCGGCAGATCCAGGAGTCCAAGCAGATAGAGCAAGGACGACTTGCCGGAACCGGACGGCCCGGTGATGGCAACAAACTCGCCCTCTCCGACTGACAGCGACACGTCATCGACCAGGGTGACCTTGATCGTCTCGTCCAAGACACGGCCAATTTTTCTGGCCTCAAGAAGGGCCGTCATGTCGCGCCACGGATGATGTCGACAGGGTTGAGGACAGATGCTTTGCGCGCTGGCATGTAGGCTGCAAAGACCGCCGAGCCGAGTGCAATGCCAATCGCGATGGAATAGTGCAGCGGCGAGAAAATGACCGGAATGGTGCTCGGGTCATCGCTCTGCGGGTTTACGAACTCGACCTGACCAAGTGCAATCGTCAGCAGCACACCCAGCGCAGCACCAACGAGCGAACCGGCGATGCCCATTGCCAGCCCCTCCATCACGAACAGGCGGCGCATGTCGCCTTCGTAGAAGCCTAGCGACTTCATAATGGCGATGTCGCGGGTCTTCTCATAGGTAATGGTGGAAATGATGTTGTAGATGCCGAAGCCCGCGACGAGCAGAATGGCGGCGACGACGGTGTACATGATGATATCGCGGACGATGAAGCTTTCCAAAAGCGCCTCATTGGCTTCCTGCCATGAGACCGATTTGTAGCCGAACTGACTTTCGATCCAGCTTGCCACTTGCGGCGCGGTATCGGGGTCATCAAGCGAATCCCGGACCGGGTTGACGGCGCTGGGTCTCCCGGCAAATACCTGCGCAGTGGACTACAGCAGATAACCCGTGCCGGCAGCTGCTGCGACATTGCCAGAGTCAATAATGCCAACCATGCGGTAGCTGTAGATGTCACCCGCAGGAGAGACGAGCGTGACCGTGTCGCCGACCTCGGCAGTGATGGATTCGGCAAGATCGTCACCGAGCACAACAGCATCGGCCCGACTGTTGAGGTCGGTTAACAAACCGGCCTCCATGTCATCGCCGATTTGCGAAACGGAGATCTCATCCTCCGGCACCACGCCGGAAAGAGACACGCCGGTGTCGCGGCCAGCATAGCGGATCACGCCCTGGACTTGCAGCGCTGCTGACACGCGACCTTCGACATTTGCGCGGATTGCGCCAGTGACGGCGATGGGGTTGCGGATGCCACGGTGATCTTCGCGTGTCGTCAGGCTGTTGAACTGCGCATCGTCGAACACAAGTTGGGCAGGCTGTTGTGCAGCTTCCCGGCGCTCATCGGTGATCTCGACATTCGGAATGGCGTTGATGAGCTGTTCGACAAAGTCCTTTTGCGAGCCTTCAAGGAGCGCGGCCATGGCGACCGAAAACCCCACGCCGAGCGCAACGCCAAGAATGGCGAGTAACGTCTGACGACCTCGGGCCACCACATGGGTGACCGCCAGATCAAGCAGCAACAGCGTCACATCAATGGGCGAGCTCTTTGCGGTGGGTCGAACGTCCTGGTCGGCCATCACAACCGTCCTGTGGCGATCCGGTCACCATCGGCCAACCCTTCTGGAATGGGCGACACGAGGCTTGCCTCCTCGTCCAGCCCGGAGGTGATCTCAACGCTTGAGATCCCGCGCAATCCGATCTCGATGGCTTGTGTGCGAACCTGACCGTCCTCGACGATGAACACCATGTTGTCGCTGTTGATCGCCGTGGAGGGAACCAGCAACCGGTCTTCGCGGTTTTCCACGACGATGTTCACATCGACGCTCATGCCGATGAAGAGCGGTGTATCCTGCGGCAAAGATAGGCGGACACGGTAAGTCTTCAGCACAGGGTCGCCGCGCGGGGTGATGGAGGTCAACACCGCCTCCAGGGGCTGGCCCGGAAAGGCGTCTGATCCCAATAGGGCACGCTGGCCGATCACCATCAGTGGGATGTCTTCCTCGTTGATTTCTGCTTCCACTTCCAGCGGACGCGGCTGCCCGACTGTGAAGAGTACAGAACCGGGCTGGGCGACTTCGCCGACATCAGCATCAAGACGCAGAATCTGCCCATCGATGGGCGCGGTGATCTGGTAGTTGGCCAGAACCTGGCGCTGCGCGGCGACGGCAGCTTCGGCGCCGGCCAGTTCGCTGACAGCGCTATCAAAGACCTCCCGCGAGCCAACACCGCGCTCCAACAGGTTGGTGGCGCGCTCGACCTGCTGGTTCAAAAGGCCGACCCGCGCTTCAAGCTCGCGTAGGCGTGCAACGGTCTCGCTGTCATCGAGCCGGACGATCAAATCACCAGCAGATACCGTCTCTCCCTCGCAATTACAGTGAAAAACAATGCGCTGGGAAACGATGGAGGTGACGTCGGCACTGGTCTCCGCCTCGACTGTTCCTGAGGCATAAACAATGTGCGCGATATCACCCCTTTCGGGGGTCGCCACGGTGACGCGGGTGGGCCGATTGGCCACAAGAAAGCCGGCCCCAACAAGGACGACGGCAACGACAATCAGTATAAGGCGGCGCATGACCTGATCTCTGCACAGCCTGTGCTGTGCCATACATTATGGTTTGGTCGTGGGCACCTTAGTCCGAAAGGCGCAGGACGAAAGTCAGCCCTATCGCGTATGGCGCAGCGTCACAGGACTCCCCATATCCGCGCGCCCCGAACGTCAAGCGGTCATCGTCGAAAGCACGTTCTTAAGGCCGCTAAACGTCTGATCGATCTCACTTTCTGTGAAGGTAAGCGGGGGGGAGAGCGCGATGGTGTCGCCGGTGACACGGATCATCAGATCCTCGTCATGGAAGGACCGCGTCATCGCCTCATAAGCGCGTTTGGTCGGCTTGCCTTCAATGGGTTTCAGATCGATGGCGATCACCAGGCCGCAGGAGCGAATGTCCTCAACCAGGTCCAGGTCTGCCAGATGGCTATGGGCGGCATCGGCAAAGTGCGCCTCATTTGCGCCAGCCTGCTCGAACAGACCTTCATCGCGATAGACGTTGAGCGTCGCGAGCGCCGCGGCTGACGCCAAAGGATGACCGGAATAGGTGTAGCCGTGGAAGAGCTCGATCATGCCTTCATCGGCGGCATCCATGAAGGTGTTGTAGATTTCGCCGGTCGCAATCACGCCACCCATTGGCACCGTGCCGGAGGTGACGCCCTTGGCGAATACAATGAGGTCCGGCGTCACGCCGTAGCGCTGAGCGGCAAAGGGCGTGCCGAGGCGACCGAAGGCAGAAATCACCTCGTCAAAGATCAGCAGGATGCCATGCTTCTTGGTGATTTCGCGCAAGCGCTTCAGATAGCCCGTGGGTGGCGGCAGAACGCCTGTAGAGCCTGCCATGGGCTCAACGATAACAGCAGCCACCGTGTCCGGTCCGTGCAGGGTAACGATGCGCTCCAGCTCATCAGCCAGATGTCCACCCCATTCCGGTTCGCCCTTGGTGAACGCCTGTTCGGCGCGATTGTAGGTATGGGAAAGGTGGTCAACGCCGGTTAGCAGCGAGCCAAAGAACTTGCGATTGTTGACGATGCCGCCGACCGAGATGCCACCAAAACCGGTGCCGTGATAGCCGCGCTCGCGGCCGATAAGACGGGTGCGACCGGCATCGCCTTTCACCTTGTGATAGGCAAGCGCGATCTTAAGCGCGGTGTCGACGCCTTCTGATCCAGAGTTGGCGAAGAACACATGGTCGAGACCTTCGGGCGCGAGTTCGGCAAGGCGGCTTGCGAGCTCGAACGCCAGCGGATGGCCGAACTGGAAGGTTGGTGCAAAATCAAGGCTGGCCGCTGTCTGCTGGATGGCTTCAACAACCGGCGCACGGCAATGGCCGGCATTGCAGCACCAAAGGCCGGCGGTGCCGTCCAAAATGGCGCGGCCGTCAGGCGTGAAGTAATGATTGTCCTTGGCGCCGGTGATCATGCGCGGCGCGGCCTTGAATGCGCGGTTCGGCGTGAACGGCATCCAGAATGCTTCTAGGTCGTTGGGCGCGGAAAGCGGCGTCACACCGGCTGCGGGATGATGAGCGTCAGTCGTATCAAGCATGGTGATCCCCTTGTTATGCCGTCGCTGCGCGAAACGGGTGGCGAGACGAGTTAGGTCGGTCTATAGCCGGTGGGCGTTGGAACCGATTTCGACCGGTTCGACCCTTCCTATCGTCACCATCGCCGGCTTGTACGGCGCAGCTTTGACTGTTTGGTCAAAAAGTCTATTCCAAGCGCGCCGCCCGCGCAAAGGGAATTGACAGGCCAGACTGTTTGGCGCGCCTCGACGTTGTCGGCGCCTATGCGTTCTGAAGAGCAAGCCCATGGCCGACCATACCGATGGCACACCTTCCAGTCCCCGGACTCAGGGACCGAGCCAGGCCAGTCATCCCAGCGCACTTCAAGTGCTGGCACCAACCGGCACGGCGGTCAGTACGCGCCGTGCCATGGGCTCAGTGGTGATCGCGATTGCGATCCTTACCCTTATGGATGCCGGGATCAAACAGCTGACGGCAACCTTCGGCACGCCGCAGATACTGGTGATGCGCTATGGTGCGGGATTCCTGGTCGCATCATTGGTTCTAGCCGTGCTCCTATGGCTTGGACGCGTCGGCTTTCCTAGCGTCGGAGCGGTGAAGCGCAGCTTTCAGCGATCCTTTCTGGTTGTGACGGTGGCGATGTGCTTCTTCTATTCATTGTCGGTTGTCCCATTGGCCGACGCGACGGCTATCGCTTTCACCGCGCCACTTTATCTGGCCCTTCTCGGCTGGCTGGTCCTCAAGGAACCGGTGAGCCCACGCAGTTGGCTGGCGGTCGTGATCGGGCTTATCGGGGTTTTCATCATCGCTTCTGATGCCTGGGCCTCGACCGGCGCATTTACTGGCGCCCTGTCGGGCTACATCGCAGCCTCTGTCGCGTCTCTTGCCTACGCCGGGGTGCTGATCATGACGCGTCTGCACGCCGCGAGTGACCCAGTGCCGACTATGATCACGCTGCAGTCCGCCTTTTCCGGCCTCCTGGCTTTGCCTTTTCTGGGGCTGACCGTCGCCGGCTTTGCGATTGACGGACGTCCCTTTGTACTGCCCGACGTCGACACGCTGTGGTTGGTCCTGGGGATCGGCGTCTTGGGCACCATTGGCCATCTGTTTATGGCCTGGGGCTTCAAGCATGCGGAGGCGGCTAAGCTTGGTCCGATGGAGTACACCAGCCTTTTATGGGCGGCGTTTTACGGCTTCCTACTCTTCGGCGAAGTGCCCGGCTGGCGGCTTCTGATTGGCTGCGTGTTCATCATCGCCGGGACGTGGATCGTCATGCGCGGCGAGCGGGAAGCCTAATGGCACAGCGCTGGCGACAAGCGTTAGGCCGTTAACGCTGCGGTCATCATACCGGCCCTCCGCGGGTGCTTTGGTAAACAAAATGAGTCCAAACAGGCCGGCGCATCCTTGACTCGTCATCAGCCAATCCTTATCTCCCCGCCGCATTAGCACTCCCTAGAAGTGAGTGCTAACAGCTTCATCCCAGCGGCCGGGGACATGGCCGCGAGAAACCAACCCAAGGATTGTACATCATGGCATTCCGTCCTCTGCATGATCGTGTGGTGGTGCGCCGCATCGATTCTGATGAGAAAACCGCTGGCGGCATCATCATCCCTGACACCGCTAAAGAGAAGCCGCAGGAAGGCGAAATCGTCTCCGTTGGCCCCGGCGCTCGCGACGATGCTGGCAAAGTCCAGCCGCTGGACGTCAAAGCTGGCGACCGCGTGCTGTTCGGCAAATGGTCCGGCACCGAAGTGAAGATCGACGGTGAAGACCTGCTGATCATGAAAGAAAGCGACATCATGGGCGTGATCGCCTAACGGCGGAACCAGCTTTTGATCGCCTTGGCTCTGAATCTCCGTTTTGCTCTGTTCCTCCGGAACAACCGCTCAGCGGACGAGACCATCCCAGCAGGCGAGATCGCTTCAACCCCATTCAAACCAAGGATAAGAATCCATGGCTGCTAAAGACGTCAAATTCGGTCGCTCAGCGCGCGAGCGCATGCTGGCCGGTGTCAACACCCTCGCCGATGCGGTGAAGGTGACCCTGGGCCCGAAAGGCCGCAACGTCGTTCTCGACAAGTCCTTCTGCGCACCGCGCATCACCAAGGACTGTGTGGCTGTCGCCAAAGAATTCGAACTGGACGACAAGTTCGAAAACATGGGCGCGCAGATGCTGCGCGAGGTTGCCTCCAAAACCAACGATATCGCTGGTGACGGCACCACGACCGCAACGGTTTTGGCTCAGTCGATCGTCGACGAAGGCCACAAGGCTGTTGCTGCCGGCATGAACCCGATGGACCTGAAGCGCGGCATCGACATGGCCGTGACCGAGGTCGTCAAAGACCTTCTGAACAAAGCCACCAAGATCAACACCTCTGAGGAAGTTGCTCAGGTCGGCACCATCTCTGCCAATGGCGAAAAAGAAATCGGTTCCATGATCGCCGAAGCCATGCAGAAGGTCGGCAATGAAGGCGTGATCACGGTTGAGGAAGCCAAGACCGGCGAGACCGAACTGGAAGTCGTGGAAGGCATGCAGTTCGACCGCGGTTACCTCTCCCCTTACTTCGTGACCAATGCCGACAAAATGATCGCGGATCTGGAAGATCCGTACATCCTGTTGCACGAGAAGAAGCTTTCCAACCTCCAGGCTATGCTGCCGATCCTGGAAGCTGTCGTTCAGTCCTCGCGTCCGCTTCTCATCATCGCTGAAGATGTGGAAGGCGAAGCGCTGGCGCCCCTCGTGGTCAACAAGCTGCGTGGCGGCCTGAAGATTGCTGCCGTTAAGGCACCGGGCTTCGGCGACCGTCGTAAGGCCATGCTGGAAGACATCGCCATCCTGACCGGAGGCCAGGTGATCTCCGAAGACCTCGGCATCAAGCTGGAAAATGTCACGCTCGACATGCTTGGCACGGCTAAGAAGGTCACGATCTCCAAAGAAGAAACCACCATCGTCGACGGCGTTGGCGGCAAGGACGAGATCTCCGGC